>DATJAE010000372.1:0-31466 GCA_035516595.1 Kofleriaceae bacterium
TCGGTTGGGGCCGCCGATCCATCGCCGATCGCTTCGTTGCCGCTCCTTGCGTTACGCCCGGTAGCGCTGCGTCGCGGCGCCTCGCGCTCGGCGCGCCTCGGCAGCCGCAACCAATCATCTCCTGTGTGGCGAGGTACTAGACGTCTCCGAGGCCAGAGGCCGAAGAAGCTGACGATGATCCCGCCAGGACGCGGCGGCTCGGGGCGCGAATGCCGCGTGCCCCGGCCGCCGTCGTCTCAATCGCCGCCGCCCTCCTCGTGGTCGATCTCGCCCGTCCAGTACACGTAGTCGCGCCACGCGTCCGGGACCGATCGCGTGCTCACGCGAATCTGCACCGCCGGCATCCAACTCGGTCGGCTCGGCATCGCGCGCAGCTTCATGCCGGCCTCGTCCGGCGTGCGGTTCGCCTTGCGGCGGTTGCACGTGTAGCAGGCCGACACGATGTTCTCCCAGACCGTGCGACCACCGCGCGAGCGCGGGATCACGTGGTCGTAGGTCAGCTCGTCGATCGCGCACGTCACGCCGCAGTACTGGCAGCGGTAGCGATCGCGGGCATAGATGTTGACGCGCGAGAACTTGACCGGCTTGGCGTGGCGATGGAACGCCTTGCGCAGCCGCACGACCGCCGGCACGCGGATCACGAGCGACACGGCGCGGATCACCGCGTCGTACTCCTCGACGACATCGACCTTGTCGAGCGCGAGCAGCGTGATCGCGCGCTGCCACGAGATGATCTTCACCGGCTCGTAGCCCCGGGTGAGCAGCAGCGTTCGGCTTGCGTCTGCGTGCACGGCACGCCTCCTTGGTTTGGGGTGATCGGCGGGACTCGCACCCGCTAGCGCGAGGGTCACGGCCTCGTGCCTCGACGACTTCGGCTTCGACCACCGAGTGTCTGAAAAGGTGCCGTGCCTAGGGCCGGGTATCACCCAGCGGCTCTCGCGCCACACGGACTTGTAGGCACACCGACAGCGAATCGAACACTGCTGCTCGGATTTGGAATCCAAGCTCGTCCCAGACGTCGGCGTAGGAGATCGGTCGCAGTAAGTCGCGCCAGCGGCGCACGGCGGCAACGCGCCCGCCGCGCCCCGGCGCGGCGCACGGCGACGTCGTCGCAGTGGAGGGAGTCGCAACCCGCGAGCGAGCGTGCGCAGCACGCGAGGTTCGCGGGCGGAGACTCCCTCGGCGCGTAGCGCCCGCCGCGCCCCGGCGCGGCGCACGGCGTCGTCGCAGTGGAGGGAGTCGAACCCAACGTTCGTTCGCGCCTAACGAACGGATCGTGCGCACATCCAGCGCGCTCGATCGTCGCTTCACCGGAAGCACTGCGAAACACTGCGCGGGATCGGTTGGATTCGAACCAACGGCCCTCTGGTTAACAACCAGCCGCTCAGCCAGCTGAGCTTCGATCCCAAATACCGGTGCTCGCGCACCGGCAGCGGTCGGGGGCCGCGCCTTCGCACAGCTGCGTGGTGCACCACGCGCGCGCGAAGTCGGCGAAGACCGGCGTACGCCGGCGCCACCGGATCGACCGCGGTCGACCCGATGACGTCACTCCGACCCGACCAGCCCGGCCGGAGTGCCCCGTGCGTCTCGGTAAGCGCGCAGAGCTCGAGCGGGTGCACGCGGCCTGCTCGAGTCCCGGTGTCGGTGGGGATCACGTACGTGTCCACACCGGCGCGCGCTTCTGCGCATCGCGCAGCGGAAAAGGGCCGGATCGTTCTTGGGCGCACGTCCCGAATTCATGGAGCAACGATCCGGTGAGTGAATGGAGCAGGCGACGGGAATCGCACCCGTGACTCCGGTGTGGCGCACCGACGTGTCACTCCAACACTTCGCCTGCTTGGCGGTCTCCGGGCAGGAGACCTGTTGCTTGGAGCGCCGGTGGCGCACGAGTGCACGTCCGGCGATCCGATCGTCCCGCCCCCTGGGATCGAACCAGGACCCCTCGGGCTTCGGCCGAGTGCGCAGACCAACTACGCGAGAGCGGGATTGCTGGCCTCGCGCGCGTTTGCAGCGCGCGCGAGGCATCATCGTCATCCTCTTCGATTGTCAGAGAGCAGATCTCTCCTGATCTCGAGATCTGGAGTCAGATCACGAGTCGTGAGATCTAGATTGTTTCGGCCCGAAAACGACCGAGGGCCGCCGGGTTGCCCGGGCGGCCCTCACGCAACGGACGCGTCACGCGCTCGTTATCGTGCAGGACCTCCCGGGACGGGATCCGCGAAGTTGCAACCCAGGCAGGCCGGGCGCATCGCCGATGCGATGGTCCAGCCTTTGGTGGCTCCGCGGCTATGTAGCGTCTGCTCGATCATGGATGCGCTCGAAAGCGAGTGCGTGATGCTGGAACGGATAACAGCAGCCGATCGATCTGTCAAACGATTTCTCGTCGAAGATCTGTAATCGCGCGCCGCCGTTCCGGTTCCGGCTGCAGATCCGTCACGACGGACGATCGTCCAGCGCGACGACCTCGATCGGACGCGCGAGCGCGAGCTCGACATACGAGCGCCGGCCGAGCAGCTCGCCGCCCGCCTCGATCGCGGCCTCGCGATCGAGCTCGACCGACACGCGCTCGACCAGGAACTCGCTGACGTGCTCGGAGAAGTATTCGCCGCGGAACGCCGCGGGGATACTCCGCACGATCTCGAACAAGCGGGTATCACCACACCGCAGGTGAAACCGTCCTTCGCGCGTGGTGGCGAATGGAAACATCTTGAGCCCGAAGCCGAAGAACGGGATCGTCGCGCCCGCGATCAGCGTGCACTCGCCGGTCCACAACAACTCGCCGGTCGCGAGCTCGCGCCCGGTCGGCCCGCTGCGCCGCATCTCGATCGCCGGCGCGCCGAGGTTGCGCACGACCGCGATCGGCCGGCCGCCCGCCGCGAACCGCGGCAGCGAGCGCAGCGTCACCGACAGCACGTAGCGGGCCGCGCCGGGGAGCACGCGGCGGGCGCCGGGCACGCGATCGACCACGCGGCCGAACGCTTCCTGATCCTCGAGCAGCAGCGCGTCGATGCCGAGCCCGACGAACGGCGCGCGCACGCCGAGCACCTCGACCAGCGGCATCGTGCGGTGCACGCCCCCGCCGCGGCCGAGCCGCGCGAGATCCTCGACCACGTCGTCGCTCGCGTTCACCGTGTCGGCGATCGCGTTGCCCGAGCCGAGCCGGAGGATCGCGATCGCCGGCTCGGGCCGGCCGGCGCCGCGGCACGCCTCGCCGATCAGCGTCAGGCCCATCACGACCGTGCCGTCCCCGCCGCCGAGCACGACCAGGTCGACGCCGCGCCGGATCTCGGCGCGGATCGCGGCGCGCGCCTCGGCGAGCGATCGCGTGAACCGCACGCCGCCCGGCAGCGCGCGCTCGAGGCCCGCGCGCAGCCGGCCGCCGACGCGTCGCGCGTTGCCGTTCACGATCGCGACGGCTCTCACCGCGCGCACGATACTATGCTCCACGCATGCGCGCGCCTTCTCCGCGCCGACCCCGCCGCCTGGTGCGCTGGCTGCGCACCGCGGTCGAGGCGGTGTTCGTGGTGATCGCGGCGGGCGCGCTCGGCCTGTGGTGCTCGGTGCCCGACACCGCCAGGCTCGCGAGCGAGAACCCGACCTCGACCGCGTTCATCGACCTGCGCCGCGACGAGGCCGCGGCCGCCGGCAAGAAGTGGAAGCTGCAGTGGCAGTGGCGGCCGCTCGGCAAGATCTCGCGCTACCTGCGCGCCGCGGTGGTCTATGCCGAGGACATCCACTTCTACCAGCACGACGGCGTCGACTGGGTCGCGCTCGAGTCGGCGGTCGAGAAGGACATCGACGATCGCGCGCTGCGCATCGGCGGCAGCACGATCACCCAGCAGCTCGCGAAGAACCTGTACCTGTCGCCGAAGCGCAGCTTCGCGCGCAAGCTTCGCGAGATGCTGATCGCGTTCTCGCTCGAAGATCACCTCACCAAGCAGCGCATCCTCGAGCTCTACCTGAACGTGGTCGAGTGGGGCGACGGCGTGTTCGGCGCCGAGGCCGCGGCGCGCAAGTGGTTCGGGCACGGCGCACAGACCCTGACGCCGGCCGAGGCCGCGCGGCTCGCGATCGCGCTGCCCAACCCGATCGAGCGTGCGCCGACCGTGCAGAGCGAGGAGCTGACGATCAAGGCGGTGCGGATCATCCGGCTGTTCCGCATGCAGGGCCTGATCGACGCGGCGCAGGAGCGCGAGGCGCTCGACGCGGTCGGCGCGCCCGAGCAGAAGGTGCTGCCCGATCGCGGCGTGGTGCCGGCCGAGCCTCTGCCGCCCGAGTCGCCGGGCCCGGTCACCCAGCCCGCACAAACCGCGCCACCGCCGCCGTGAACGGCGCCGGCTGATCGACGTACACCCAGTGCCCCGCGGGCTCGAGCGCGAGCCAGCGCACGCGATGGACGTCGAGCAGCTCGCGGCTGCGCGCGCAGATCCCGTCGGGCACGCCGGCGACGTACAGCGCCGGCACCGCGAGCGCGGCCACGCGCGGCGCGAGATCCTCGCGCGCGCTCATCGCGACCAGGTCCAGCGCGTGGCGGTGGAAATGCTCGGGCGACGCGAACGCCATCGCCGCGTGGTAGCCGCGCAGCGCCGGCTGCGCGATCGCCTGCTCGAACACCCACGCGCGCAGCTCGGCGAGCCCGCGCGCGAGGTCATGCTTCGGCCACGCCGCGGCGCGCAAGCTGAACGTGCAGTCGCCCGGCGACAGGTTGCCCTCGATGTTCACGATGCCGCGGACCGGCGCGCGCTCGGCGATCAAGGTCGCGAGCACGCCGCCCATCGAGTGGCCGATCACGAACGCCGGCGGACGCTCGCCGAGCCACGCCGCGAGCGCGCTCGCTTGCTCGTCGAGCCCGGTCGCCGGCCGCCACGCCGAGCGGCCGTAGCCGGGCAGATCGGGCAGCACGTGGCGGAAGCCCGGCAGCGCGGCGACCACGGCGTCGAAGCAGGTCGACGCCTCGCCCAGGCCATGGATCCACACCAGCTCGGGGCCGTCGCCGATCCGCCGCACCGTCATGCCGTGCTCGCTCGCGAAGTCAGTTGCCATAGTCCTGCACGATCGTGACGCCGGTGCCCTGCTGGTAGATGCCGCAGCCGAGCTTGGCGTACGGCCCGGTCATGTTGTCGTAGTGTCCGCCGCCCGGACCTTCCGACCAGAACGCGGCGATGCACTGGCCGACCAGCATCGCCATGTCGCCGCCAGGTGCGAGCATCCAGTTGCCCTGCACCGGGCACTCGTTCTCCGCCATCGCGATCCCGCCGCCGTCGGTCATCGTGAAGTGATCGTGCGGCGCGCTCGAAAAGTCGACCATCGCACCGGTGTCGGCGTAGGCCTCGAGCTGCGACGACTCGGCGACCGCCGGCTTGCCGACCATCGCGCGGTAGCGGTTGGTCTCCGACACGCAGAACTGCTGCGCCGAGGGGTTGCCGCTCGAGCCGCCATCGCCGCACGCGGCCAGCACTGCGAGGATCGCCAGGCGCATGGCCCATCATAGCGTGCGATAGTCGCGCGATGCGAGCGCTCGTCATCGCGGTCGTGGTCGCGGGGGCAGCGCTCGGTCACGCCGATCCGAAGGGCGACGCCCACGCCGCCAACGTACGCGGCATGAAGCTCTACGAGGCCAAGGACTACGCCGGCGCGGCCGCGCAGTTCCGCGCCGCGATCGCCGCTGACCCGACGTTCGTGCTCGCGCACTACAACCTCGCGTCGATGGCGGCGCTCGTCGGCGACAAGCCGACCGTCCTCGACGAGCTGCGCTGGCTGGCGCGGTCGAAGGACCCCGAGGCGCGGCGCGCGCTCGCCAAGGCGCCGACCGATCCGGATCTGCACGCGGTGATCGACGACCCCGAGGTCAAGGCGGTGCTCGGTCTCGACTGCGCTGCGGTGTGCGCGCGAGAGACCGCCGCGTGCGCCGATCCTTGTGGCGACGCGCGCGGCTGCCTGCGGCTGTGCGACTGGGGCGAGCGCGATTGCGAGGACGGCTGCGCCGCCGGAATGTCGGCGGCGGCGCGCGCGCGCATGCGCGCGTGGATCGACGGCCCGCTCACCGGCCGCGACAACCCGGCCGCGCGAATGCGCGCGGCGTCGATCGCGCACGACGACATGGGCGGACCGCCGTACACCGCGTACATCAAGAACGAGCTCGGCTTCACCTGCCAGCTGACGTGGAGCGCCGACGGCAGCCCGGGCAAGCTCGCCGCGTGCAAGTCCGAAACCGCCGGCTGGCACACCGAGCCCGCCGAGATCCCGCTGCGCTGCCGGCTCGACGCGCGGCACAAGCTCGATCGTTGCGAGGGCAGCTACCGCCTGCACGACGACGCCAGCTACGACGAGGCGTCGACGTTCGTGCTCGAGCGCGCGATCCGCTAGCCGAACGCGCGGCGGATCCGCGCCAGCGCCTGCTCGATGTTCGCCCGCGAGTTGAACGCGGACAGCCGGAAGTAGCCCTCGCCCGCCGGCCCGAAGCCCGCGCCCGGCGTGCCGACGATCTGCGCGGTCTCGAGCAGGCGATCGAAGAACGCCCACGACGTCGCGCCGTCGCGCGTACGGAGCCATAGATACGGCGCGTGCACGCCGCCGAACACGGTGAAGCCGAGCGCGCCCAGGCCCTCGCGCAGCAGGCGCGCGTTCTCCATGTAGAACGCGATCTGGCCGCGGGTCTGCTCGAGGCCGGCCGGCGAGTACGCGGCCGCCGCGGCGCGCTGCACCACGTACGACGCGCCGTTGAACTTGGTCGAGTGGCGGCGCGCCCACAGCGCGTTGAGCGACACCGCCGCGCCGGCGGGATCGACGCCGGTGACCGCCTCGGGCACGACCATGAACGCGCAGCGCACGCCGGTGAAGCCCGCGCGCTTGGAGAAGCTGCGCAGCTCGATCGCGCAGTCGCGCGCTCCCGGGATCTCGTAGATCGAGTGCGGCAGCGACGGGTCGGCGATGTACGACTCGTACGCGGCGTCGAACAGGATCACCGCGCCTGCGCCGCGCGCCCACGTGACCCAGCGCTCGAGCTGCGCGCGCGTGCACACCGTGCCGGTCGGATTGTTCGGCGAGCACAGGTAGACCACGTCGACCGGCTCGGCAGGCGGCTCGGGCTGGAAGCCGTTGGCCTCGTTGCCGACCAGGTAGACCAGCCCGGCGTAGCGGCCGTCGGGGCCGATCGGACCGGTGCGCCCGGCCATCACGTTGGAGTCGACGTACACCGGGTACACCGGATCGGTGACCGCGACGCGCGCGCCGAGCGCGAACAGCTCCTGGACGTTGCCGCCGTCGCACTTGCTGCCGTCGCTGACGAAGATCTCGCGGGCCGCGATCTCGACGCCGCGCTCGCGATAGTCGTGCTCGCGGATCGCCTCGATCAGAAAGTCGTAGCCCTGCTCGGGGCCGTAGCCGCGAAACGTCGCGCGGCTCGCCATCTCGTCGACCGCGGCGTGCATCGCCTCCACGATCGCGGGCGCGAGCGGCTCGGTGACGTCGCCGATGCCGAGCCGGATCACCTGCGCGTCGGGATGCGCGGCCTGATACGCGCGGACGCGCCGTCCGATCTCGGGAAACAGGTAGCTCGCCGGCAGCTTCGCGAAGTGCTCGTTGATCCGCACGGCAGCAACGTAGCTGAATCCTCCGACCGCCGCACGGCCGGAGCGGTTGCCCGAGCAACGCCGCGCGCGCCGCGCGGGACCAAGCAGCATGCGCCTCGCGCTCGCCCTGATCGTGCTCGCCGGCTGCGCGCACGACGTCCGCAGCCACTTCCCGTCCGCGCCCGGCGCGCCGACCGGCACGCTCGTGCTGATGATGTCGCAGCCGGCCGACGACGTCACGGTCGCGATCAACGGCATCCTCGCGGTCGATCACGTGCACAGCGGACGGATCGTGATCGACGGCATCCCGGTCGGCACGACCGAGGTCGCGGTCGCCGGCGGCGGCATCGACAAGGACCTGCGCGTCTGGGTCGACGGCGATCACGCGACCACCGTGCCGCTCGCGGTGCCCGATCCGTCGGCCGGCTTCCTCAAGGGCCTGATCGGCACGCTGGTGACGATCGTCGTGTACTCGATGATTCACTGAGCCGGCGCGCGATGGTACGTGCGGCGATCGCCGCCGACCGCGAGCGTGAGCGCGTCGCCGGTGAACGACTCGATCGTCACCGCGGCGGCGCCGGTCGCGTGCTCGCAGTCGTCGCGCTGGTAGGTCAGCTGCCACGCTCTGGCCTTGCCGGCGAGCCGGCCGGTCTGCTCGCACTTGCCCATCCGGTTGCGATCGATCACGAGGTCGTAGCTGCCGTCCTTGCCGATCGTCAGCGCGTAGCCGAAGTCCATCGCGTCGCTGGTCACCCACGAGCCGGCGAGGTCGGCGGCCGAGCCGACCGGACGCTCGGCCGCGGCGGGCGGAGGCGGCGGCGCGTGGCCGCACGCCGCGACCGCGAGTTGCAGGTAGACTGCCAGGCGCATGGCGTCCGAGCGCAACGACTTCATCCGCGACATCATCGACGACGATCTTCGCACGGGACGGCACGTCCAGGTCGCGACCCGGTTCCCGCCCGAGCCGAACGGCTACCTCCACATCGGCCACGCGAAGTCGATCTGCCTGAACTTCGGGATCGCGCGCGACTACCGGGGCACGTGCAACCTGCGCTACGACGACACCAACCCGGCGAAGGAGGACGTCGAGTACGTCGAGTCGATCGAGCGCGACGTGCGCTGGCTCGGCTTCGCGCCGACCGCGGTGCTGTTCTCGGCCGATTACTTCCCCAGGATGTACGAGCTCGCCGAGCGGCTGGTGCGGGACGGCCTGGCGTACGTGTGCGATCTCGACGACGAGCAGATCCGCGCGTATCGCGGCACGCTGTCCGAGCCCGGCCGGCCGTCGCCGTTCCGCGATCGCCCGGCCGCCGAGAGCCTCGACCTGCTGCGCCGGATGAAGGCCGGCGAGTTTCCCGACGGCGCGCGCACGCTGCGCGCGAAGATCGACATGGCGTCGGCGAACATGAAGATGCGCGATCCGCTGCTCTATCGCATCCGCCACGCCAGCCATCACCGCACCGGCGACGCGTGGTGCATCTATCCGATGTACGACTACGCGCATCCGCTCGAGGACGCGATCGAGGGCATCACCCACTCGATCTGCACGCTCGAGTTCGAGAACAACCGCGAGCTCTACGACTGGGTGCTCGATCACACCGGGCCGTGGACGCCGCGCCCGCACCAGTACGAGTTCGCGCGGCTCGCGCTCGACTACACCGTGATGTCCAAGCGCAAGCTGCTCCAGCTGGTCCAGCAGCACCACGTGTCGGGCTGGGACGATCCGCGGATGCCGACGCTGTCGGGGATGCGCCGCCGCGGCTACGCGCCCGAGGCGATCCGCGCGTTCTGCGACATGATCGGCGTCGCCAAGACCAACTCGATGGTCGACATCGGCAAGCTCGAGTACTGCGTGCGCGACGAGCTCAACCGCAACGCGCCGCGCGTGCTCGGCGTGCTCGATCCGATCGAGGTCGAGGTCGCCGGCGACATCGCTGCGAGCTCGGCCGACGCGCCGTACTTCCCCGCCGACGTCGCCAAGCCGGGCTCGCGCGCGCTGCCGATCGGCGCGCGCATCTACATCGATCGCGACGACTGGCGCGACGATCCGCCGCCCGACTACAAGCGGCTCGCGCCGGGGCGCACGGTACGGCTGCGCCACGGCTACGCGATGACCGCCGACGAGGTGATCGCGCGCGACGGCGATGGCCGCCCGACCAGGCTGCGCGCGCGCGTCGCCGAGGGCGGCAAGGGGCTCGCGGTGATCCACTGGGTCGACGCCGCGACCAGCGTGCCCGCCGAGGTCCGGCTCTACGACCGGCTGTTCAAGAGCGCCAAGCCCGAGGAGGGCGGCGGCGACTTCCTCGAGCAGCTCGCGCCCGACTCGCTGCAGGTCGTGCGCACCGCACGGGTCGAGGCCTCGCTCGCGCGCGCCGAGGTCGGCTCGCGCTGGCAGCTCGAGCGGGTCGGTTACTTCCGGATCGACGAGGACTCGCGGCCCGGCGCGCTCGTGCTCGACCGGATCACGACCCTGCGCGAGCGCGAGGTCAGCCAGCCGATCCCGAAGCCCGACAAGGAGCGCAAGGAGAACGCGAAGGCCAAGACCCGGCCGAAGAGCAAGTCGCCGGCGGAGTACCGCGCCGAGGCGCGCGCGCGCGATGGCGAGCTCGCCGCGGCGTACGATCAGGCTCGCGCGCTCGGCATCCCGGACGAGCAGGCGGATCTGTTGACCGGCGATCGCGCGACCGCGGCGCTGTTCGTCGCCACCGCGCAGCGCACCGGCGCGGCCGAGCTGGTCGCCAAGTGGATGATCAACGAGCTGCCGCGCGCGCTCGGCGACCGCGACGCGGGCGCGCTCGACGCGGCCCGGCTGGCCGAGCTGATCGAGCTGCTGCGCGACGGCAAGCTGACCCCGGCGGCCGGCAAGGCCGTGCTCGGCCAGATGGTGACGACCGGTCAGCGAGCCGGGGAGCTGGCCGCCCGGACCGCCGCCCCGGCGGGCGACCTCGGCGCGGCGGTCGATGCCGTGATCGCGGCGAACCCCGACAAGGCCGCGCAATACAAGGCCGGCAAGACCGGGCTGCTCGGCTTCTTTGTCGGCCAGGTGATGCGGTCGGCCCCCAACGCCGACGCCGCGGCGGTGAACCAGGCGGTGCGCGATCGGCTCGGCTGAGTGGGGCTGGCCCCACCCGATCGGAACAAATACCCCCAGTTAGCACGCGGGCTTAGACGCGTTACTATCATGTCATGGCGTGGAGGGCGCTCGCCCTGCTCGTGATCCTCGGGGGCTGCAAGGCTCAGCTCTACGACGCGAGCCGTGTCGACGCGCGCCCGTCCGGCAACAGCGGAGACAGCGGAGCGGTCGTCGGCGATGACGACGCGAGCGTCGCGCCGCCCGATGGACCGAAGTGCTTCAACGGCCGCGTCGTGTACCTGAACTTCGACGGCGTCACGCTGACCAAGAACGCGACGACCGACGCGACCGCGAACACCGCGAGCTGGATCGGCGTCACCACCGCGAACGTGCCGCCGTATCACAACGGCCAGACCAACCGCGCCACCGACATCACCAACATCACGACCCGCGTCACCCAGATCCTGTCGACCTTGCCGGTGACGGTGGTGACCGCGCGTCCCGCCGCCGGACCGTACGTGATGATCGTGTTCGGCGGCTCGTCGCAGACGGTCGGCTCGGTCTACGCCGGCTCGACCAGCGACCACGACTGCGGTGACCTGATCAAGAGCGACGTCGGCTGGGTCTCCGACAGCTCGCCGACCGGCAAGGCCGGCGACACCGCGGTCGGCGCGATCGGCTGGGCGCTCGGCCTGCAGGGCACCAACAATCCCGGCGAC
Organism: Kofleriaceae bacterium; assembly: GCA_035516595.1. Classification (GTDB taxonomy): domain Bacteria; phylum Myxococcota_A; class Polyangia; order Haliangiales; family Haliangiaceae; genus JABFXX01. The sequence goes on from DATJAE010000372.1 coordinate 11,364, forward strand.
TGCATGTGCGAGTGGGCGAACAACTGCATCCAGGACAACGACACGGCGTGCGCGCTGTCGACCACGAACATCGCGACCACCAACAGCCAGTCGCCGTCGATCACCTGCCCCGGCGAGAATCCGCAGAACGAGACCGCCGCGTTCACGACCGCGTTCTGCGACTGATCGCGTAGTGCGCTGTCGTGCCGTGTAGGCAGCGATCGCGAAGCGCGGTTTGACAGCGCGAATCGCAGCCGGGATGATCGAGGCTCCATGATCGGGACGACCGTGGGGAGCTACCGGATCACCCGCAAGGTGAGCGTCGGCGGCATGGGCACGGTCTTCAAGGCGGAGCACACGTTGATCGGCAAGGCCGCCGCGGTCAAGGTGCTGCACGCCGAGCTCCGCAACAACCGCGACGTGGTGAACCGCTTCTTCAACGAGGCGAAGGCGACCACCCAGATCAAGCACCCGGGGATCGTCGAGGTGTTCGACTTCGGCTACCTGCCGAGCGGCGACGGCTACATCGTGATGGAGTTCCTCGAGGGCGTGTCGCTCGCGCGCAGGATCAAGACGCGCGGGCCGCTCGAGGAGGGCGAGGCCGCGATGCTGCTGCGCAGCGTGTGCAGCGCGCTCGCCGCCGCGCACGCCAAGGGGATCGTCCACCGCGATCTCAAGCCCGACAACATCTTCCTCACGCCCGATCCCGAGAGCGCGCTCGGCGAGCGGCCGAAGCTGCTCGACTTCGGCATCGCGAAGCTATCGGATGTCGCGCTCGGCGGGCCGACCAGCGCGACCAAGACCGGCGCGGTGATGGGAACGCCCACGTACATGTCGCCGGAGCAGTGCAAGGGCACCGGCGAGATCGATCATCGCGCCGACCTGTACGCGATCGGCTGCATCCACTACGAGCTGCTGTGCGGACGGCCGCCGTTCACCAACATGGGCGCGGGCGAGCTGATCGGCGCGCACCTGTACATCGACCCGGTCAAGCCATCGCTGAGCAGGCCCGGTATCTCGGCCGACTCCGAGCAGCTGATCATGGAGCTGCTCGCGAAGTCGCCCGACGACCGGCCGCGCACCGCGCGCGAGCTCGGCCAGCGTTACGCGAAGATCGCCCAGCTCCAGGGCTGGATCACGATCACGAGCCCGAGCGGCGTGACCGCGGTCAAGCCGCGCGAGCCGATCCCGGCGGACGAGGGCGAGGACGAGGACGAGGACGGGGCAGACGTCGCGTCGTCGCCGCCCGCCACGACGTCGGACGCGATCTCGCCGACCGTGCCGTCGGACGTCGGCCCGGCGCCGCAGCCGACCACGCTGAGCGGCGCGGCGAGCCAGTCGGTGGTCGGCGCACCCAGGCGGCGCGGCGCGATGATCGCCGTGATGGGCGCGGCGGTGGTCGTGGTCGGCGCGGCGATCGGTGTCGCCGCGGTGAAGGGGCTCGGCGGCGGTGGTCAGGCCGTGAAGCCGGCGCCTGCCGCGCAGCCTGCGGTCGCGGCGCCCACGCCCGCGCCGGCCCCGCCGCCTCCGCCGGTCGTCCACACGACGCCACCTGCTCCGCCGCCGCCCGCGCCGGTCGTCGAGACGCCACCGCCGGCTCCGCCACCGCCCGCGCCGCCGAAGAAGCTCGCGACGCCGCACCATCCGGCCGCGACCGCGCCGAAGCACGCGACGAAGCCGGTCGACAAGCCGGGCGCCGGCTCGGGCTCGGGCTCGGGTTCGGGTTCGGGTCACATCCTGATCGAGACCGACATATGAGGCTCGCGCTCGCGATCGTGCTCGCCACCGCGGCGTTCGCGCAGGCACAGCCGGCGCCGGCGCCGGTCCCGGCCGGCAAGCGCGACGCCAAGGAGCTGGTGGCCTCCGCCGTGAAGCTGCTCGATGCGCACGACTATCGCGCCGCGCTCGCGCTGTTCAAGGAGGCCTACCAGAGCTTCCCGAGCGCGAAGATCCTGCTCGACATCGGCACCACGCAGAAGCTGCTCGACCACAAGGCCGATGCCGCCAACGCCTATCAGCGCTACCTCGACTCGCCCGACGCCGATGCGGCGCGCCGCAAGGAAGTGAGCGACGTCATCGCCGATCTCGACAAGTCGCTGGCCAAGCTCGAGCTCGCGGTCACACCGCCCGACGCCGAGCTCGAGGTCGGCGACGAGTGGCTGCCCGCCGCCGCGGTCAAGCTGCTGCGCGTCGATCCCGGCCGGGTGACGCTGCACGCGCGGCGCGACGGCTACACCGCGCTGAGCCGCACGCTCACCGTCGCCGCCGCGAGCGACACGCCGGTCCAGCTCGATCTCACGCCGATCGCGAAGCCCGCGCCGATCCCGGTCGTGGTCGCCGCGCCGCGCGCGGAGCTCGTGGAGGCGGCACGACCGGAGGGGCCGCGCTCGCGGTTCGGCGCGATCGCGGTCGCGCACGTCAGCGTCGTGCCCAAGGTCGGCAGCGCGTGGCTCGTCGGCGCGACCGCCGACGTGCTGCCGCAGCTCTCGATCGATGCCGCGTTCCTGCTCGGCCCGGGGCTGGTCAGCTCGGGCATGACGACGATCCCGCCGGCGAAGTACGGCGGATACCTCGGCGCCAGCTACGCGCTGCTCGCCGGGCCGTGGCGGCCGCGGGTGTCGGTCGGCATGCCGGTGTTCGCGTCCAACGGCGCGCGGTTCGCGCTGCGCGGCGCGGCCGGGGTCGAGTACGTCGCGAGCCGCCACGCGTCGTTCGTGCTCGAGCTCGGCGTCGAGCAGAACCTCAATCCCGAGACCGACATCGACAACACCGCGTTCGTCCCCGCGATCGCCGCGGTCGGCCGGCTCTAATCGGCCTAATCCACCACGCGCAGCTTGCCGCCGGTGAACACCGGCGCGGCCGCGGCATGCCGGGCACGCGGCTCGGCCGGCGCGGCAGGGCGAACGTCGGCCGGGCGCTCGGCCCACGCGCGCGCGACGTCGCGATCGAGCAGGTGGCTCGGCCGCACGTTGCGCAGGGCGTTGGCCATCACCGCGCGGACGTGCGGGTGGTCGCGCTCGAGCTCGGCGATCAGCGCGGTCATCGCGTCGCGCTTGAGGCCGTCCTGCGAGCCGCACAGGTTGCACGGGATGATCGGGAACGCGAGCGCGCCGGCGAGCGCGGCGATGTCGCGCTCGGCGCACTCGATCATCGGCCGGATCACGTCGAACCGATCGTCGTCGGTGCGATAGCTCGCCGGCATCGCCTGGAGCTTGCCGCTGTAGAACAGGTTGAGCAGGAAGGTCTCGAGCGAGTCGTCGCGGTGGTGGCCGAGCGCGAGCTTGTTGCAACCGAGCCGTTCGGCCGCGGTGTAGAGGATGCCGCGGCGCAGCCGCGAGCACAGCGAGCAGTAGGTCGAGCGATCGTCGAGGTGCTCGGTGACGACCGAGTAGGTGTCCTCGCGCAGGATCTCGAACGGCCAGCCCGCCGCCGCCAGGTAGGCGCGCAGCCCGGCGCCGTCGTAGCCCGGCTGCACCTGATCGAGGTGAACCGCGACCAGCTCGACTCGGAACGGCAGGCGCGGCACGAGCCGGGTGAGCAGGTGGAACATCGTGTAGCTGTCCTTGCCGCCCGACATCGCGACCAGGATGCGATCGCCGGGCGCGAGCAGCTCGTAGCGCTCGCAGGCCTCGCGGACCTGGCGATAGAGCTGCTTCTCGAGCTGCGCGGCGGCCATCGCGAGTTCCTAGCACGTCCGCTCGACCAGCGGCGACCACGCGCCCGGCGTGACCAGCCACAGCCAGTCGCGGGCGCGCGTCACCGCGACGTAGAACGCGCGCGCGAGCTCCGGCGAGGCCGGCCAGAACGCCGGCGCGAGGTCGGGGATGACGATCGCGTCGAACTCGAGCCCGGCCACCGCGGCGGCGGTCGTCACGATCACGCCGGGCTCGAACCGGAAGTCGCCGTGCTCGACCAGCACCGGATCGAGACCGCGCGCGAGCTCGGCGTGGAGGCGGCGCGCGTGCTCGGTGGTGCGCGCGATCACCGCGATCTGCCGCCACGGATCGCGCGCGGCGAGCGCGGCGAGCTGCCAGCACAGCTCGGCGGCCTGGGCGAAGCCGTCGGCGCACGCGGTGGCCCACACCGCGGGGTCGGGCGGCGGCTCGGGCGGGACGTGCGGCGCGCGCGCGAACGCGGCGATCGCCGGGACCGAGCGATAGGTCACCGCGAGCGTGACCTGCGCCCACGTGCGGCGGCCGAGCTCGCGGCGCGCGGCCTCCCAGCCGGCGAAGTATGCGGTGTCGTCGCTGGCCTGGCGGTGATCGCCGGCGAGCGTGATCGAGCCGCCGGGTGCGAGCGCATCGCCGATCGCGGCGAGCTCCATCGGCGCGCGCAGCTGCGCCTCGTCGAGCACGACGTGGTCGTAGACCGGCAGCTCGGCGGCCGGCAGCGCGCCGCGCCGCACCAGCTCGAACAGCACGGGGACGTCCTCGGCGTCGAACGTGTGCGCGTCCTCGGTCGGCGTGCCGGCGTCGAGCGCGCGGCCGTCGAGCGCGACCAGCCGATCGGCGTCGACGTGGCGGTGCGCGCGCTCGGTCGTGATCTCGAACTGCACGCGGGTGTGCGCGATGGTCTGCGCGATCGCGCGCGGCGGCAGCGCGCCGCCGGCCGCCGCGACCACGCGGTCCAGCCGATCGCGATCGCCCCACAGGTGGAGCAGGCGCGCGCGCGACCGCGGCAGGCGCTCGTCGTCGCGCGGCGGCTTCCAGCCGCGGAAGTCGTCGAGCACGGCGCGCACCGCGGGGTGGCGCTTGAGCGCGATCACCTGCGCGCTCGCGCCCTCGGCGAGGCGCGCCGGCAGGCCGGGAAACGCCGCGCGTGCCCGCGCGACCAGCCAGTCGTCGACCACCGCGAGCTCGAGCCTCGGGATCGCGAGCCGCTCGGCGATCAGCGCGCACAGCCGGCGCAGGCCCTCGGTGGGGACCAGCACGAGCGCGCGGAACCGCCTGCCCTTCGCCCTCGCCCGCGCGGCGAGCGCGGCCACGCGGTGCAGCGCGACCAGCGTCTTGCCGACGCCGGCCTCGCCATCGACCACGAGCGAGCTCGCCGCCGGCAGATCGACCGCGGCCTGCTGCTCGCGATCGAGCACCGGCAGCGCGGCGCGATCCGACGGCGGCCCGGCCAGTGGCGCGGGCCTGGGCCGGGGGCGCGCGCTGCCATCGCGCTCGATCCGGCTCGTGTCGCCGACCAGCGCGTCGATCCGGCCGTGACCGATCACGACCCAGCGCTCGCGGACCACGCCCTCGATCGTGCGCCCGGCGGCCTCGAACGAATACGGCTCGCCCGGCGCCGCGCGGAAGAATGCCTCGGCGAGCGGCGCGGTCCGCCAGTCGAGCAGCGGCGGCACGGCGTCGGCGGCGCTGCGCGGTCCGAGCAGGTAGGTCCGCGCACCGCGGTCGGTTTCGACCGCGAGCACGCCGCGCGCGGCCGGCTGGTCGGCCAGCGCCCGCTCGAGCTCCGCGATGCGTGACATGGGGCGCATCCTGCGCATCCCGCGCGCACGAACAAGCTGGTTTTTGACCCGCGCCTGGCGGTACGTTCTCCCGGTCGATGCGGCGCCTGGTCCTCGTGTTGGCCGCCGCGGCGGCATGCGACCCGCACAGCGCCGGCGCGCCCCAGGACGCCTACGTCGTGCTCGACGCGCCCGCGCACGCCGGCGCCGGGCGGGGCGGCGGCCTGCTCGACGAGCTGCGCTTCGCGGTGGTCGGCGACACCCGCCCGACCAACCTCGACGACACCGCGCACTACCCGACCGACATCGTGCTCAGGATCTGGAACGACGTGCTGCTCGAGACCCCGACGCCGCAGTTCGCGGTCACCACCGGCGACTACATGTTCGCGTCGTCGAAGACCGGCAGCGAGGTCGATCCGCAGCTCGACCTCTACCTCGGCGCGCGGCTGGCGTTTCCGGGCTGGATCTATCCCGCCATGGGCAACCACGAGTGCACCGGCGACACCGACTCGAACTGCGGCCCGGGCAACATCGACGGCGAGACGCCGAACTACATCGAGTTCATGCGCCGGATGCTCGAGCCGATCGGCGTGACCTCGCCGTACTATGTCGAGCGCTTCGCCGCCAAGGACGGCAGCTGGAGCGCGAAGTTCGTGTTCATGGCGGCCAACGCGTGGAACAACGCGCAGGCGGCGTGGTTCGACCGCGCGCTCGGCGATCCGACGACCTACACGTTCGTGGTGCGCCACGAGCCGCACGACGCCGAGTCCGCGCCGGGCGTCGACCCGAGCCAGGCGATCATGGCGCGCCATCCGCTGACCATGCTGCTGGTCGGCCACACCCACACCTACGAGCACGTGCCGGCGTATCGCGAGCTGATCGTCGGCAACGGCGGCGCGCCGCTGACCAGCGCGTTCAACTTCGGCTACGTGATCATCGCGCGCCAGGACGGCGGCACGCTGCAGGTGACCTCGTACGACTTCGCGAGCCACGCGATCGTCGACCAGTTCCAGGTCAACCCCGATGGCACGCTGGTCCAGTAGCGCGCTGGTCGTGGTCGCGGCGTGCGGCCACCGCGACGCGCCGCGGCTCGGACCGAACGACGTGCCGGTCGCGACCACCGCGATCGCGGTCGACGGCGAGCTCACCGAGCCCGACTGGAACGCGCGCGCCATGCGCGGCGTCCTGCTCGGCCCCGATGGCGATCAGATGCGGCCGTACTCGGAGCTGCGCCTGTTGCGCGACGCGCACGCGCTGTACGTCGCGCTGTACGCCGCCGACGAGGACATCCGCTCGACCGACGCCTGGCAGCTCGCGGTCGGGCCGCGCACGCTGCGCATCTTCGCGAACGGCACGAGCGACGCGCCCGACGTCGCGGTCGGCGTCGATCGCGACGGGACGATCGACCGGCCGAGCGACTACGACGAGGAGTGGGTGATCGAGGCCGCGATCCCGCTCGCCACGCTCGGCGCGCCGCCGCTCGCGATCGCCGCGAAGCGCTGCGACACGCCCAAGGACGGCCACGAGCGCTGCGGGCAGTGGAGCGGCAAGGTCGGCCTGCCATGACCGACGACCTGCGCTGGAGGCTCGGCGCCCGCCATCCCGGGCACGACTACCGGATCTTCCGCACCGCGTTCGTCGACGCCGAGCACCCGCGCGGCGGTCCGAGCCGGCGGTTCTCGCTGATCGAGTGCGCCGACTGGGTCAACGTGATCGCGCTCCTGCCCGACGACCGCGTGGTCGTGCTGCGCCAGTACCGGCCCGGCATCGATCGCGTGTGCCTCGAGATCCCCGGCGGGATGGTCGATCCCGGCGAGGACGCGCGCACCGCGGCGGCGCGCGAGCTGGTCGAGGAGACCGGCTACACCGCGACGTCCTGGCGGCTGATCGGCAAGGTCGCGCCCAACCCGGCGATCCAGAACAACACGCTGTACACCTACCTCGCGCTCGACGCGCGGCCGACCGATCCGCCGCACGCCGACGACGGCGAGGTGCTCGAGGTCGCGACGATGACGCTCGCCGAGATCCGCGACCGGCTGCGCCGCGGCGCGATCGAGCACGCGCTCGTGGTCACCGCGTTCGCCCACCTCGCGTTCGAGCTCGGCGAGCTGCGCCGGCCATGACCGCGACCGTGATCGCGCACGCCGCGCGCTCCGGGATCGCCGCGCTCAACGTGGTGACCGCCGCGCTCGACGCCGACCCGCGGACGCGCGCGCTGCCGGTCGTGTTCGCGAAGTCGGCGCGCGAGGTCGCGGCCGCGATCGCCGCCGCGTCCGGGCCCGTCGTGGTCGCGCACTCGTTCTACTCGACCGACTTCGCGCGCGCGGCGGCCGAGCTCGCCGCGATGCCGCGCGAGCGCGCGCTCCACGTCGCGGGCGGCGTGCACGCGACCGCCGAGCCGAGCGCCACGCTCGCCGCCGGCTTCGACCTCGCCGTGATCGGCGAGGGCGAGCACGCGTTCGTCGAGCTGTGCGCCGCGGTCGCCGGCGGCCGCGATCCGCGCGGCGGCCCGGGCACCGCGTGGCGCGATCGCGACGGTGCGCTCGCGCGCGGGCCGGCCGCGCCGCGCCGCCCGCTCGACGACTTCCCGGCCGCGAACCTGCGCCACGGCCGGTGGAACCCGCTCGAGATCACCCGCGGCTGTGTCTACGCGTGCTCGTTCTGTCAGACCCCGTTCATGTTCAAGGCGCGGTTCCGCCACCGCTCGGTCGCCGACGTGCGCGCGCACGTCCGTGCGATGGTCGCCGGCGGGCTGCGCTACGTGCGCTACGTGTCGCCGACCTCGCTGTCCTACGGCTCGCCCGACACCGGCGTGAACCTGCCGGCGGTCGAGGCGCTGCTCGCCGCGGTGCGCGCCGAGCTGCCGCCCGGCGGCAAGCAGTACTTCGGGACGTTCCCGTCGGAGGTGCGGCCCGAGCACGTGTCGGCCGAGGCGCTCGCGCTGATCGCGCGCCACGCCGACAACCGCTCGCTCGTGATCGGCGGCCAGTCCGGCTCGGAGCGCCTGCTCGCCGCCACCCACCGCGGCCACGACGTCGCCGCGATCGAGCGCGCGGTCGCGCTGTGCGGCGAGGCCGGATTCCGCGCCGACGTCGACTTCCTGTTCGGCCTGCCCGGCGAGGACGACGTCGACCGCGCGCACACGATCGCGCTCGCCGAGCGGATCACCGCGCTCGGCGCCCGCATCCACGCGCACGCGTTCATGCCGCTGCCCGGCACGCCGCTCGCGGGCGCCGCGCCCACCGCGATCGCGCCCGCGCTCGCCGACGCGGTCGCGCGCCTCGAGTCGCGCGGCGCCGCCTACGGCCAGTGGCGCGCGCAGGCGCAGCTGGCCGATGACCTGGTGCAGCTGCGGGCGCGCCGCCCGAGACGCGTCGATGTATAAGGGGGCATGCCTCCGAAGACTTCTTGCCCCGTCTCGCTCACGCAGTTCCTCGAGAAGGCCGAGCCGCTCAGGGTCACGATCAACGGCCAGGACATGCTCGCCGAGGTCAAGCAGTTCTCGACCGGGAGCTTCGGCTGGTACATGAACGGCAAGACGGTGGTGACGGTCGACGGCAAGGCGATCTCGGTGCAGATCGGCATGAACCTCACGGTGGTCGGGAGCAAGGACGCCGAGCGCTGAGCTCGCTCGCTCGGATGTAAGGCAACCAACGAACCGTACAGCAAGCCTTCGAAATGATGCTTGGAAGGCAACGTAGGTCGTGGTCGTACTAGGTAGGTGAACCCCCGTTGGCTTCGTCGTATCGCCAGCGCCGTCGTCATCCTCAACCTGATCGACGCGATCTTCACCCTGCTCTACACGAGCGGGCATCTCGCGCGCGAGGGCAACCCCTTGATGCAGGGCGTGCTCGCCTCGAGCCCGGTGATGTTCATGATCACCAAGCTCTCGCTCGTGTCGCTCTGCGTGTTCCTGCTGTGGCGCCACGGCCGGCGCGCGACCGCGATGCTCGGCCTGGTCGGCGCGACCGTGATGTACGTGATCCTGATCGGGTATCACCTCACCGCGGTGCCGATGCTCATCGCGCAGCTGCACTGATCTCGGCGCGCGACGGGTCGATCGCGGGCCGTGATACCTCTAGGCGGCCATGAACAGCACACGCATCGCCCACGTGCTCGGCGGCCAGGCCGCGGTCGGCAGCCGGATCACGATCGAAGGCTGGGTCCGCACCCGCCGCGACTCGAAGGCCGGGCTGTCGTTCCTCGCGATCCACGACGGCAGCGGATTCGAGGCGCTCCAGGTCGTGGCGCCCGCCGAGCTGGCGAACTACCAGAGCGACGTCGTGCGGATCACGACCGGCTGCGCGGTGCGCGCGAGCGGCGAGCTCGTCGCGTCGCAGGGTAAGGGCCAGGCGGTCGAGCTGCGCGCCGAGGCGATCGACGTGATCGGCTGGGTCGACGATCCGGATCACTACCCGATGCAGCCCAAGCGCCACACGATGGAGTACCTGCGCGAGGTGGCGCACCTGCGGCCGCGCACCAACGTGATCGGCGCGGTCGCGCGCGTTCGCCACACGCTCGCGCAGGCGGTGCACCGGTTCTTCTCCGAGCGCGGCTTCTTCTGGATCCACACGCCGATCATCACGGCGTCGGACGCCGAGGGCGCCGGCCAGATGTTCCGGGTGTCGACGCTCGACCTCGCGAACCTGCCGCGCACGCCCGACGGCAAGGTCGACTTCGACAAGGACTTCTTCGGCCGCGAGGCCCACCTGACCGTGTCGGGCCAGCTCGAGGTCGAGACCTACTGCATGGCGATGTCGCGGGTCTACACGTTCGGCCCGACGTTCCGCGCCGAGAACTCGAACACGCGGCGCCACCTCGCCGAGTTCTGGATGATCGAGCCCGAGATCGCGTTCGCCGATCTGTCGGACGACGCGCAGCTCGCGGAGGACTTCCTGAAGTACATCTTCCGCGCGCTGCTCGCCGAGCGCGCCGACGACATGGCGTTCTTCGAGAAGTTCGTCGACAAGGACTGCGTGGCGCGGCTCGGCGCGCTGATCGAGTCGAAGTTCCAGCGCATGGACTACGGCGACGCGATCGCGATCCTCGAGAAGTCCGGCGAGAAGTTCGAGTTCCCGGTGTCGTGGGGGATCGACCTGCAGAGCGAGCACGAGCGCTTCCTCACCGAGAAGGTCGCCAAGGGCCCGGTCGCGGTCGTGAACTACCCGAAGGACATCAAGGCGTTCTACATGCGGCTCAACGCCGACGACAAGACGGTCGCGGCGATGGACGTGCTCGCGCCCGGCATCGGCGAGATCATCGGCGGCAGCCAGCGCGAGGAGCGGCTCGACGTGCTCGATCGCCGGATCGCCGAGATGAAGCTCGATGCGCGCGGCTACTGGTGGTACCGCGATCTGCGCCGCTACGGCACCGTGCCGCACGCCGGGTTCGGCCTCGGCTTCGAGCGCGCGATCCAGTACGCGACCGGGATCGAGAACATCCGCGACGTGATCCCGTTCCCCCGCGCACCCCGCCAGGCGGAGTTCTAGCGGTGGATCGCGACCGCGTGCTCGCGGTGGAGCGCGGCTACGTCGCCGGCGCCACCGCGCGCGGCGAGCCGCTCGCCGCCGCCGCCGCGGTCGCGTCGCGCTTCCTCGCGGTCGGCACGCCGCGCAGCCTCGCGGTGATCGGCGACGGGCCGGGCGCGCGCGACGTGCTCGCGGCGCACCGCACCTGGTTCGAGCCGCGCGACGTGCGCTGCACCGAGCCCGCGGTCGCCGCCGCGCTCGGCGGGCGAGTGGTCGCGCGCGGCGAGGCGCTCGCCGCCGACATCGTTTGCATCTGCGCGCCGCTCGCGCTCGCCGCCGCCGAGCTGCGCCGCGGCACGCACGTCAACGCGCTCGCCGAGGTCGCGCTCGACGACGACCTGCGCCGGCTCGCGATCGTCGTCGACGAGCGCGGGCTGTGCGCGCTCGCCGCCGGGCTGGTCGACGGCCGTCAGCTCGACGAGCTCACGGTGTTCGTCGCGGGCACGGCCGCGATCGCCGCGGCGGCACTGGCGTGATCACTTGGTGCACAGCCGCGCCGCGTCGCGATCGTGCTTGTCCTTGAGCAGCGCGCACGCGTTGTCGTGGAAGTAGCCGGTCTCGCCCTTGGCGAGCTCGTCGACGATCGGCTTGCGCAGCTCGGCCCAGCACGCCGTGCTCGCGATCGACCGGGCGTCGACCTGGTTGGTGTAGTCGGCCGGCAGGCCGAGCGCCGCGACGATCGTGATCGACAGATCGTCGTCCTTGCACACCGCCGCCTTGTTCGACGCGACCGCGCGCTTGAACAGCGGCACCGCCGAGTACGAGTTCATGCCGCGCCGCCCGACCTTCGCGATCGCGAGCGCGAGCTTGCCGTTGCCCGGATCGGCGTCGATGAACTTGAGCGCGTAGTCGAGGCAGGTCTGGGTGTCGCCGCCCTGGAAGCACGCGTCGAACCCCTTGGGCCCGAGGTCGGTGCGCATCGCGGCGTACTTCGCGTTCTTGATCAGCACCGGGTACTGCTTCTCGATCGCGATCATGTACGTCAGCTTGGTGACCGCGTCCTCGCCCGAGTCGACCATGCCGAGCGCGGCGCGCACCGCGACGTCCTGCCACTCGGCGTTGCGCGCGCTCGGCGCGATGTCGCCGAGGTGCATCAGCGCCTCCTGGAACGACTTCTGATCGACCAGCGCCTTGAGGTCGGTCATCGTGTACTTCTTGTCGTTGTCCGCGCTCGCCACCGAGGCCGCGAGGCACAGACACGACACGAGCATCGCGTGTTTGGTCATGAGTAGGTGAAGGCAGTATGGTCGTCGAGTATTTCGCGAAACCGCGGGGAAGCTTACACGGCTTTCGCGCGTAGCCAGCGCTCGAGACGCGCCGCGTACACCACGTCGGTCGCGGTGATCGCCTTGACGTCGTGGCTATGGATCGTGAGCGTCACGCCCGGATACTCCATGACGAACGTCGGATGATGATCGAGCTCGTCGGCGATCGCGGCCGCCTGCGCCGCGACCTCGGCCGCGCGCGCCATCGGCTTGACCGGCAAGACCAGCTTCAAGTCCTCGGCGGTCACCGACCAGCGCGGGCCGAGCACGAGCAGCGCGGAGCGTAGCTCGCCGGCCGGCAGGGCGGTGCGACCGAGGGCGCGGTCGGCGAGCGAGTCGAGGTCGTTGGCCATCGAGCACAAGCTAACACTGCGCTAGGCTGCCGCGCATGAACATCTACGATCTCACCGTGCCCCAGCTGGCGAAGATGCTGCGCAACCTGGACGCCTGGCTCAAGGCCGCCACCGCGTTCGCCGACAAGAAGAAGTTCCCGGCCGACAACCTGATGAAGCAGCGGCTCGCTCCCGATCAGTTCACGTTCGATCGCCAGGTCCAGACCGCGTGCGACAACGCGAAGTTCGTGTGCGGCCGGCTCACCGGCAAGGAATGGCCCGCGCACCCCGACACCGAGACCAAGCTCGAAGAGCTGCACGCGCGGATCGCGAGCGTGCTCACCTACGTCGAGAGCTTCAAGCCGGACGACTTCACCGGCGCCGAGGAGCGCAAGATCACGCTGCCCTGGATGGAGGGCAAGTGGATGCGCGGCGACGAGTACGTCATCCAGTTCGCGCTGCCCAACTTCTACTTCCACGTCACGACCGCCTACGCGATCCTCCGCCACAGCGGCGTCGAGCTCGGCAAGCGCGACTTCATCGGCGGCGTCCCGATGCGCTAGTGGCACGGGCCCCTGCGAGCCCACATAATGATCGGCCGAGGTGGGTATGAGGTATGTGGTCATCGCAATCGCGGCCATCGCGTGTTCGAGATCGGACCCGTCGTCCGCCAGGCCGGCGTGGCAAGACCAGGCCGAGCACATCCGGAAGCTGTGCGACGAGGTGAACGAGCACGAGGGCTCGGACACCACGCACGAGTTCTGCGACCGCTCGGTGGGACAGCTCCGGCAGGGCATGTCGGACTTCGTCAAGCGCTGCCCGGCGGGTACGGCCAAGGCGCAGGCGATCCTCGCGGCCGACAGCGTCGGCCAGCTCGATCAGATCTTCGTGTCCTCGAAGTGCGGCGACCTCCAGAGCGGTGTCGTGAACGAGGCGATGGCGAAGATGGTCGAGTTCAAGGACCAGATGTGTGCGTGCAAGGACAGGGACTGTGTCATGCACGTCTCGGACGACATGGCCAAGTGGGCCGAGGCCAACAAGGACAAGGCCGACGTCAAGCCGGCCGAAGACGAGATGAAGCGGGCGATGGAGATCAGCAAGCAGCTGTCCGACTGCATGCAGAAGGCGATGATGGCCAGCGACCCGGCGGCGAGCGACACGATCGCGAAGATGAGCGAGTTCAAGGACCAGATGTGCGCGTGCAAGGACAAGAGCTGTGCCACGCGCGTCTCGGACGAGATGGCCAGGTGGGCCGAGACCAACAAGGACAAGCCCCCCAGCAAGCCCTCCGACGACGACCTCAAGAAGGGCATGGAGATCAGCAAGCAGCTGTCCGACTGCATGCAGAAGGCGGTGGGGCCCCCGACCATCCAGGAGATCGAGTGACCGGCATCGTGCCGCGCTAGCCATGGACGAGAGCGACTTCGACGGCACGGTCGTGCTCGAGCGCCTCGCCTCGATCGGCCGGATCGACGACTTCTTCGACGCGATCGACGCCGACGACGTGCCGCGCGCGGTGGCCTTGATGCGCGAGGCGGCGATCGACCCCGCGACGATCGCGATCGTCGTCCGCAAGATGGAACAGGCGGACGGCGAGCACTGAACGGGCCGCGAGGCGATCTCGGTCTTGACGACGCGTAACGAATCGGTTACGGTTCGTTCGTGGATATGGTCGCACAGGCCGTCGCAGACGCTACCCGGCGGCAGATCCTGCGCATGCTGCGGGACGCCCGGCTGACCGCCGGCGCGATCGCCGGCGCGTTCGACGTGACCCGTCCCGCGATCAGCCGTCACCTCCGCGTGTTGCGCGAGGCCGGTCTCGTGGTCGACGAGCCGCAGGGCCGCGAGCGGGTATACCGGCTCGAGCTCGGGGCGCTCGCGGCGCTCGAGGCATTTCTCGCGGAGCTTCGCGAGGGCCGTGCTGCCGCGTGGGAGCGCCGGTTCATGGCGCTCGAGACCGAGGTCCATCGCACCAGGCGCGAGCGCGCGAAGCACGATGCAGCCACGCCGCGTGGCGCGAACACCGCCGACGACAAGAAGGAGACCGCATGAGCAAGAACCCGACCGGCCACCTGCGTGGCAACGATCTGATCCTGACGCGTTCGTTCAAGGCGCCGATCGCTGACGTGTGGGCGAGCGTGACCCAGTCCGAGCGCACCGAGCGCTGGTTCGGCAAGTGGGAGGGCGAAGGCAAGCCCGGCAACACGATCCGCATCAAGATGGTGTTCGAGAGCGGCGACGCGTGGACCAGCGCCACGATCGACACGTGCGAGGCGCCGCATCACCTCGAGCTCACGACCAAGGGCCCGTACGGCTCGCATCTCGAGCTCAAGCTTCGCGAAGCCGACGGCGTGACCGAGCTCGAGTTCGTGCATCACCTGTCCGATCGCGGCGGCGTCGGCGATTTCGGCCCGGGCTGGGAGTACTACCTCGACAACCTGGTCGCGTATCGCGCGGGCACGGCGCTCCCGACGTTCGAGGACTACTACCCGTCGCAGAAGGCGTACTACCTCGCGCAGGCGACGTAGGCAGTTCTCGCCCGCCCGCACGAGTCGCGCGTCGCTACCTCACCACGCGCTCTGGGTGCCCGCGATGAACGAATATGGATAGCCGAGATCGAACGCGGATGCCTGATCGAGCAGCTCGACGTGGCGCGCCGACAGCTCGAGCTCGGCGGCCGGCAGGTTGGCGTCGAGCTGCTCGACCGTGCGCGCGCCGAAGATCACCGACGACACCTGCGGCTTCGCGATCAGCCACGCCAGGCTGACCGCCGCCGGCGTCGCGCCGAGCTCCGTGGCCACCGCGCGCACCGCGTCGAGGATCTTCCAGTTGCGCTCGCTGTCGTAGCGCGCGAACCGATCCTTCATGCCGAGCCGCGCGTCGCGCGCCGGCGGCTTGCCGCGCTCGAACTTGCCGCTCAGGAAGCCGGCGGCGAGTGGCGACCACGGCAGGATGCCGAGCCCCTCGCTGCGGCACAGCGGCACGTGCTCGCGCTCGATGTCGCGTACGAGCAGGCTGTACTGCGCCTGCAGCGTGACGTAGCGCGCCCAGCTGTGGGTATGCGCGAGGTGCAGCGCGTGACTCACGCGATAGGCCGCGTAGTTCGAGCAGCCGATGTAGAGCACCTTGCCGGCCGAGACCAGGTCATCGAGCGCGCGCAGGGTCTCGTCCTCGGGCACCGTGATGTCCTGCATGTGGATCTGGTAGAGGTCGATCCGATCGGTGCGCAGCCGGCGCAGCGAGTCGTCGCAGCACTTGACGATGCGGTAGCGCGACGCGCCGCTGCGGTTCGGGCCGTCGCCCATCGTGAAGCGGAACTTGGTCGCGAGCACGATCTTGTCGCGCGCGCCGCGCTGCGCCAGCCAGCTGCCGAGCACGCGCTCCGACAGGCCATCCTGGCCGTAGACGTCGGCGGTGTCGACGAAGTTGATCCCGGCCGCGACCGCGCGATCGAGCACCGCGTGCGCGGTCGCCTCGTCCGAGCCGGCCTTGTGCATGAACGACTTGTCGTCGGCCTCGCCGAACGTCATCGCGCCCAGGCACAAGGTCGAGACCTTCACGCCGGCGGCGCCGAGGTTGCGGTATTTCATGGCCGGCAAGGTACGTCTGACCGAATCATGACCGCAAGCCACGGGCCAGGCGCCGTATCCTGCTGCTAAGCGATGGACGTGACCGCTGTCGAGGTTGCTCGCACGAAGGGCTGGCGCCACGTCTATTTCAACGCGCTGACCATCCCGTTCTGGGGCATCCACGCGATCGCCATCGTCGGCGTGCTCGCGCTCGGCCTGTCGTGGACCGGCATCCTGCTGTGCCTCGCGCTCTACGTGCCGCGGATGATCGCGGTCACCGGCGCGTACCACCGCTACTTCTCGCACCGCAGCTTCAAGACGTCGCGCTGGTTCCAGCTCGTGCTCGCGATCGCCGCGATGACGACGTCGCAGAAGGGCGTGCTGTGGTGGGCGGCGCACCACCGCGTCCACCACAAGATGTCGGACGGGCCCGGCGACCTGCACTCGGTCAAGCAGTCCGGGTTCTGGTGGGCGCACATGGGCTGGATCCTCGCGCGCGACCTCGAGGGCACCGACCTGTCGCGCATCCGCGACTTCGCGAAGTTCCCCGAGCTGCGCTGGCTCGACCGCTGGTGGTGGATCCCGCCGCTGGCCACCGCCGCGGTGACGTTCGCGCTCGGCGGTTGGTTCGCGCTGGTGTGGGGCTGGGCGGTGTGCCAGGTGCTGTGCTGGCACGGCACGTTCACGATCAACTCGCTGTCGCACATCTGGGGCCGGCGGCGCTACGCCACCGACGACGACTCGCGCAACAACTTCGTGCTCGCGCTGATCACGATGGGCGAGGGCTGGCACAACAACCACCACCACTATCAAGTCTCGGCGCGCCAGGGCTTCCGCTGGTGGGAGATCGACGTGACCTACTACGTGCTGCGCGCACTCGCATGGGTCGGCCTGGTGTGGGACGTCCACCGCGTGCCCGAGCACGTCCGCGACGACACCCGGCTCGACGAAGTCCAGGCCCTGCCCGACGTGGCATAGTTTTGTCGTGCGGTTTCCGCCGGCGAACCTCCAGTTGCGACGCGCCCAGCTCGTGCTGATGCTCGCGACGCTGCTCCCGACCGTCGCGATGACCGGCATCGGCATCATCCTGGTCGCGACCGGCGGCGGATCGCTCGCGCTGGTCTCCGGCGTGCTGGTGCTGACGTTCTGCACCAGCGGGATCACCGGCTACGTCCTCGGCTCGGTGTTCGTCGGCAAGGGCGCGTCGCTCGCGCGCGTGCAGAACGACTTCGTGGCGAGCGTGTCGCACGAGCTGCGCACGCCGCTGACCTCGCTGCACCTGCTGATCGAGTCGCTGCGCGACGGCCGGCTCGGCGAGGCGGAGCGCACCGAGGTGCTCGGCCTGCTCGCGCGAGAGACCGACCGGCTCGAGCAGCTGGTCGGCCGCGTGCTCGAGCTGTCGAGGCTCGAGTCCGGCGCGCACGTGTTCGCGCGCGCCAAGGTCGACGCCCGCGAGCTGGTCGACGAGGCGATCGCGGCGTTTCACGCGGTGACGCTGACCCGACCGACCGAGATCACCGCGCGCGTCGAGCCCGGGCTCACCGTAATCGGCGATCGCGCGACGCTGGTGCGCGCGCTGGTGAACCTGCTGGTGAACTCGTGGAAGTACACCGGCGACGACAAGCGGATCGCGATCGAGGCGCGCAGCGCGGGCCGGTGGATCGAGCTGCTGGTGCGCGACAACGGGGTCGGCATCCCGCGCGCCGAGCAGCCCGCGATCTACGAGCAGTTCAACCGCGGCCGCGCGGCGCTCGACTCGGGGCAGCCGGGCGTCGGGCTGGGCCTGGCGTTCGTGCGCTCGATCGTGCGCGGCCACCGCGGCAAGCTCGACTTCGAGTCGCAGCCCGGCGCGACCCTGTTCCGCATCCGGCTGCGCCGCCGGCGCGAGCGCGCCCGCGCGCCGGCCCGCACCGAGGTCACCGCGTGACGCTGCCGATCCTGATCGTCGAGGACGACGAGGCGATCGCGACCGGGCTGTCGCTCAACCTCAAGCTCGCGGGGCGGCCGACCGAGATCGCGCGGGACGGCGACGAGGCGCTGCGCAGGGCCGGCGAGATCGATTACGCGCTGATCCTGCTCGACATCAACCTGCCCAAGCGCAACGGGCTCGAGGTGCTGACCGCGATGCGCGCGGCCGACAACCTCGTGCCGGTGATCGTGCTGTCCGCGCGCGAGGGCGAGTTCGACAAGGTCGCCGCGCTCCGGCTCGGCGCCGACGATTACGTCACCAAGCCGTTCGCGCTCGCCGAGCTGCTCGCCCGCATCGACGCGGTGCTCCGCCGCACCCAGCAGGCGACCGCCGCGCCGGTCGCCACGCCCGACGGCACGCCGCTCGGCTTCGCCGACGTGACGATCGACGACGCGCAGCGCCTGGTGTGCCGCGCCGGCGCCGAGGTCAAGCTCACCCACCTCGAGTTCGAGCTGCTCGCGTTCTTCGTGCGCCACCCGAACCAGGTGTTCTCGCGCCAGCAGCTGTTTCTACAGGTCTGGGGCCAGCAGGCCGGCTCGGTGCGCACGGTCGACAACTTCGTCGGCCAGCTGCGCAAGCGCTTCGAGCGCGACCCGGAGCAGCCGCGCCACTTCATCACGGTGCGCGGCTCCGGCTACCGATTCGATCCCTGACAGCGCTGTCGCGGTCCGGCGGCAAGCGCCGCGCTCGCGCGCGGCAAGCCCCCGAGATCGCGTGGTCCGACCGTGGCACGTGCGCTGAAGATGCTCGGCCGCCATGAAGCGCCTCCTCTACGTCACCCTGGCCCTGCTCCCCGCGTGCATGGGCGGCGAGCGCAACGAGACCGGGCAGTGCCCGGCCGGCGAGGTGTGCTCGCCCGCCACGCCCGATGGCCTCTACTTCGTGGGCCGGCCGATCGCCGGTGACATCGAGCTCTCCGGCCCGGCGCCGACCGCGATCGGCGGCACCCAGGCGGTCGAGCTCGAATGGGACGACGGCGGCGCCACCGTCGCGTTCGGCCTGCCCTACGCCGCCGACGACGACGGCGGGATCGGCGTGAAGGTCGACCACACCTCGGGTGCAGTGGTCACGCTCGACGGCGTCGGCAGCCGCACCAACTACCTGCGCATCACCGATCCGAGCGACGGCAGCCTGTACGATCGCAAGGAGATGACCGGCGCGGCGATCGACCATGTCGAGCTCGCGACCACCGACTTCGAGACGGTCCCCGACGGCCTGCAGCTCGCCTGGGTGGCCGGCCCGCAGCAGATCGGCGTCGCGCTGTTCGGCCAGGTCCAGGAGGACCTCGGCCCGGTCGACGAGCGCATCGTCGACGACTCGATGCAGCTCCAGCTCGACGGCGCCCAGCCCGACAGCTGGGACATGCTCGATCTCGCGAACGCGGCGCCCGGCAGCTACACCGTGTCGGTGGTCGCCGGCGGCGCGAGCTCGACCCTCGATCTCGAGATCGTGGCCGGCCCCGACGCGGTGGGCGCGATGGACCCGCCCGCGTCGATCCCGCCGCAGGGCGAGGCCGAGCTGTGCTTCGCAGCGACCGCGGGCGCGCGCTACGTCGCGGGCCTGACCTGGACCTACACGGTCGACGGCCAGCAGGTCGTGCAATCGCCCTCGACCTACGATCCCAACTGCCTGGACGTCGGCACCGACAAGACCAGCGGCTCGGTGGTGGTGACCGCGAGCGCCGGCGGCCAGCAGACGTCGCTCACGCTGCCGGTGTCGTCGTCGGCCGCCCGGGTCGCGGCACGCCGCGCGGTGCCGGTGCGGCCGGTCGAGGGCGAGCGCGCCGCCGCCGCCGCCGCGAGGTAGCTCTGCTACGCTCCGCGGCATGGCAGAGACGATCTTCGGCAAGATCCTGCGCAACGAGGTGCCGTGCAACCGGGTGTACGAGGACGACATGGTCGTGGCGTTCCTCGACGTCAACCCGCTGGCGCGCGGCCACACGCTGGTCATCCCGCGCGAGCCCGCCGAGACGCTCGACCAGCTCTCGCCGGAGTCGGCCGCGGCGATCG
>DATJAE010000373.1:0-14264 GCA_035516595.1 Kofleriaceae bacterium
CGCCCGGGTTGATCGGGCCGGCCGGGATCAGCTGCTTGTCCTCCTGGGCGGCGAGCGTGCGCGCGACCTTGGTGGTGTCCTTGATCACGACCTCGGACCCGGCCGGCACCGCGATCACCGGCCGCGCGAACGACTCGCCGACCAGCTCCCAGGTGATCTGCGGCGCCGCCATCGCGGTCTCGCCACCCTCGAGCACGACGACCAGCTCGGGCGTCACGCTGTACGGCTTGACCGGCGCGAGTGGGTTCTCGCTGCGGTCGAGAAACCCCCGGGTCGCGACCGCCGGCCGCTCGGGCGGCGGCGGCAGATCGAGCTTGCCGATCAGCGTGCCGGCGCCTGCGATCGCAGGAGCGAGGACGAGCCACGAGAGCGCTGCCCGGAACATTGCGCGCGATCGTAGGCGGTAACGCGCGCGGCCGGCAAGCTACGTGGCGGAAATCGTTGGTGCGAAACCGTCGGACCTCGGAGCCGATAACCCGGCCATGCGTCTGCCCTCGCCCCTGCCCTCCGCGATCGCACTGGCCGCGGTGATCGCGCTGCGCGGCCCGTCGCGCCCGGCCGCGCCGCCGCCCGGCGCGGTGCCCGACGATCGCGTCGCCGAGCGCCTGGTCGGCACGGTCGGCGCGCCGGTCGTACGCGCGCCGCGCGGGGTCGGCGCGCCGGTCCGGACCGACGACGCGTCGGTCTGGGTGTGGAGCGAGGCGCCGCTGCGGACCGGCGAGCGAGTCGCGGTGACCGGCCGGCTGCGCACGCCGCGCGGCCTCGTCGATCCCGGTGTGCCGGATCGCGCCGCGCTGATCGCGAGCCGCGGCGCGGCGTGGGAGATGACCGCGGACCGGGTCGAGCTGCTCGCCGACGACCCCGGGCCGATCGATCGCGCGTGGCGGTGGGCGACGCGCACGCAGCGCTCGTGGGCCGACGCGATCGACGCCGCCGGCGACGGCGATCCGGCCGGCGCGGCGGCGCTGCGCGGCATCGTGACCGGCGATCGCGGCGACGTGCCCGACGCGCTCGATCGGCGGTGGCGCGCGGTCGGCATCTACCACGTGATCTCGGTGAGCGGCCTGCACCTCGCGGTGGTCGCCGGGCTCGCGTTCGCGCTGCTGCGCCGGCTGATCGCGGGCTCGCCGTGGGGCGGCCGGGTGCGTCCGGCGCGCTGGGCCGCGCCGCCCGCGCTCGCGCTCGCGATCGCCTACACGATGATCACCGGCGCGCAGCTCGCGACCCTGCGCGCGCTGGCGGTGATCGCGATCGTGCTGGTCGCGCAGCTCGTGGATCGTCCGGTGCGCCTGGTCGACGCGCTCGGCGTGGCGGCGATCGCGATCCTCGCGTGGCGGCCCGACGACCTGTGGGATCCGTCGTTCCAGCTGTCGTTCGTGGCCGCGCTCGCGCTCGCGTTCCAGCCGCGCGGCGGCCGCAAGATCGCGCGCGGCGTGATCGCGTCGCTGTGGGTCGCGATCGCGACCGCGCCGATCACCGCGCTGCATTTCCACCAGGTCGCCGCCGGCGGCGTCGCCGGCAACCTCGTGCTCACGCCGATGCTCGAGATGGTCGCGCTGCCGCTCGCGCTGGTCGGCCTGGGTCTGGGCGGCGCCGGCGCGCCGCTGATCGCGCTCGCCGCGTGGCTGGTCGCGCGGGTCGACGATCTCGCCGCGCTGCTCGCACACGTCGTGCCGGTCGGCACGATCGCGGTGGCGTCGCCGGCGATGTGCGCCGCGCTGGTCGCGCTGTCGCTGTGGCTGATCGCGCGGCGCCGGCGCACCTGGAAGGACCTCGCGGCCTGGCTCGCGCTGTGCGCCGGCTGGGCGCTCGCCCGCACGCCGCCGCCGCGCGGCGCGCTGCGCGTGACGTTCCTCGACGTCGGCCAGGGCGACGCCGCGCTGGTCGAGCTGCCCGACGGCGCGGTGTGGCTGATCGACGCCGGCGGCAACGCGGGCGCGCCGGATCTCGCGCACGCCGCCGCGCCCGGCAAGGCGATCGCCGCGACGCTCGCGGCCTACGATCACACCGCGATCGACCTCGCGATCGTGTCGCACCCGCACCCCGACCACTACCTGGGGCTGGCCGAGCTCGACGCGCCGATCCGCGAGCTGTGGTCGGCCGACGAATCGGCGCTCGCCGCGCCGCCGCCGGGGCCCGCCGCGATGCCGTCGTTCGCCGCGGTCACCGGCGCGCTCGCGGCGCGCGGCACGCGGCTGGGCCATCCGCCGCTCGGCGTCGCGCGCGCCGAGGCCGGGGTCGAGCTGGTCGTGCTCGCGCCGCGCTACGCCGCCGCGGACGGCGCGCCCGCGGTCGAGGCCGCCGATCCGGTGCGCTCGGTCAACGACAACTCGCTGGTCGTCGCGATCCGCTACGCCGGGCGCACGCTGCTGTTCTCCGGCGACATCGAGGCCGAGGGCGAGGACGGGCTGATCGCCGCCGGGCTCGGTCACGTCGACGTCGTCAAGGTGCCGCACCACGGCAGCCCGACGTCGTCGAGCCCGCGCTTCGTCGCGGCGACCCACCCCGAGCTCGCGGTGATCTCGTGCGGGGTCGCCAACCGGTTCGGCTTCCCGTCGCGCGACGTGATCGCGCGCTGGCGCGGCGCGGGCGCGGTGGTCGCCCGCACCGACACCGCCGGCGCGATCGCGATCGCCGTCGACGCCTCCGGCGCGATCGCGCCCGCCGCGCCGTGACAGCCGGGGGGGATCGGCCGATACTTTTGGCGTGGTCAGTCCGGCCCGCGAACGAGACGTGCAGGAAGCAGTGGCGCGCGGCAGCGAGCTGCTCAAGCGCGGCGAGCTCGACCAGGCGCAGCAGGTGTTCCGCGCCGCGCTCCAGCTCGACGAGGGCAACCCGCGCGTGCTCGCGCTGCTCGGCCTGGCCTACTTCCGCGCCAACCAGCTCGCCTCGGCGCGGCCGATCTACGAGGAGCTGGTCGAGCGCCTGCCGACCGACGCGTCGCACCGGCTCAACCTGGGCCTGCTGTATCTCAAGATCGGCGACTCCGACCGCGCGATCGGCTCGCTCGAGGCCAGCCGCGCGCTCGATCCCAGCCAGGGCCGCGCGGTCAGCTACCTCGGCCTGGCGTACGCGCGCGCCGGCCGCTACGCCGAGGCGTATCGCGCGTTCCTGCTTGCCGGCCAGCACGACCTCGCGCGCGAGATCGAACAGAACCTGACGCCGGCCGAGCGCGACGGCATCCATGCCCAGCTCCAGCGCACCGGGCTCGAGCCGGTGGTCGCGCGCACGACCAGCGAGCCGCGCACCAAGCCGCCGAGCGCGCCGCCGCGCACCACGAAGATCACGACCGGCGAGATCGTCGTGCCCGACGCGGGCGACTCGATGCCGGAGATCACGATCGAGCGGCCGCCGGCCGCGCCGTCGCGCGAGGCGCGCAACACCGACTCGCTGCAGTTCGTCATGCCGCGCACCGAGACGCCGATCCCGCCGGCCGCGGGCCAGTCGCGGATCTCGCGCGCGCTCGATCAGGCATCGCCCGCGTCGGCCGCGGCCTCGGTGGCCGCGATCCGGGTCGCGGCGGGCGGCGCGCCGCCGATCGCGCTGTCGCAGCTCGCGACCGAGGACCTGGTCCGCCCCGAGGACGGCGACCACGTGTTCGAGGTCAGCGCGGGCGGCGCGCTGGTCGTCCGGCTGCTCCACGCCGACAGCCGCGTCATGACCCGGCTCGACGGGGTGCACGCGACCGGCGGCGACCTCGCGTACGAGCTCGCGCACCGCCGCTCGCGCGGCCACCAGACCGAGGAGGCGTTCGACTACGGCGGCACGCAGCTGCGCCAGGTCACCGGCCGCGGCTACCTGATCGCGCTGCCCGGCGAGCGCGTGTTCACCGCGGTCACGCTCGACGACGACATCTTCTACCTGCGCGAGGACCTGGTGTTCGCGTTCGAGGCGACCCTGCGCTGGGAGAACGGCAACGTGCCGGGCCTGCGCGGCAAGCTGCCGGTCGTGCAGTTCCGCGGCGACGGCTCGGTCGCGCTGCGCAGCGCCAAGCCGCTGGTGCGGGTCAAGCTGCCCGCGCAGGGCGTGGTGTTCGTCGACGCGGCGCGGCTCGCCGGCTGGATCGGCCGCGTGATCCCCCGCGCGGTCGTGCCGCCGGCCGGCGGCCCGATGGGCGAGATGTGCGTCGAGTGCACCGGCGAGGGCGTCGTGCTGGTCGATCCGATCGGCGATCCGGCGCAGGCCGAGGCCCCGAAGCGGCGCTCGCAGCCGTCGCTGCCGCCGCCGCCGCCGCCGCCCCCGCCGGAGCCGGCCGCCGAGCTGACGCTGGACGACGAGATTTGACCGCGCCGGATCCGATCAGCGGCGCGGCGCGGCTCGCCGGCCGCCGCGGTCGCGTGCTGCTGCACTCGGCGCGCGACGACGACGGGCTCGGCGTCTACTCGTTCGCCGCCGCCGAGCCGAGCGCGACC
Source organism: Kofleriaceae bacterium (assembly GCA_035516595.1). Taxonomy (GTDB): domain Bacteria; phylum Myxococcota_A; class Polyangia; order Haliangiales; family Haliangiaceae; genus JABFXX01. The sequence goes on from DATJAE010000373.1 coordinate 4,413, forward strand.
TTGATCGGCCGCGGCCGCTCGCTGGTCGAGCTCGACGCGGCCGGCCGGGCGATCGCGCGGTTCACCGCCGATCCGTTCGAGGCCGCCGCGCGCTTCCTCGCCCGGTTCGGCTGCACGCGTGCCGCGCGGGGCGTCGCTCCGCCCGAGCCGCGCGTGATCGGCTATCTCGGCTACGACCTCGCGCGCGTGATCGAGCAGCTGCCCGGCGTGGAGGGCGATCGCTCGGCCGGCGCGTCGGACCTGTGGCTCGGCGCGTACGGCGCGGTCGCGCGCTGGCGCGGCGACGCGCTCGACATCGTCGGGCCGGACCCGTCGGCGCGCGAGCGGCTCGCGGCGGCGCTCGCCCGCGAGCGTCCGCTCGGGGTCGCGCCGAGCTTCGGCGCGCTGCGTCCCGACGACGACGGCGCGCACCACGTCGCGCGGGTCGAGCGCATCCACGACTACCTCGCGGCCGGCGACGTCTACCAGGTCAACCTCGCGCGCAGGCTGGTCGCGCGGGTCGCAGCGCCCGGCGATCCGCTCGCGCTCTATGCCGCGCTCGCCGCGGTCGCGCCCGCGCCCTACGGTGCGCTGCTCGAGGCCGACAGCGCCACCGTGATCTCGGGCTCGCCGGAGCGCTTCCTGGCGTCGGTCGGCGACCGCGTCGAGACCCGGCCGATCAAGGGGACGCGGCCGCGCGGACCGGGCGGCGCCGCCGAGCTCGCCGCCTCGGCCAAGGACGCCGCCGAGCACCTGATGATCGTCGATCTCGAGCGCAACGACCTCGGCCGGATCGCCGAGACCGGCTCGGTCCGGGTCGACGCGCTCGGCTACATCGTCGAGCTGCCGGCGCTCTATCACAAGGTGTCGCGGGTGAGCGCGCGGCCGCGTGATGACGTCGGCTATGCCGCGCTGCTCCGCGCGCTGTTCCCGGGCGGCTCGATCACCGGCGCACCGAAGGTGCGCGCGATGCAGCTCATCGACGAGCTCGAGCCGGTGCGGCGCGGGCCGTATTGCGGCGCGCTCGGCTACTTCGGCGCGGACGGCGCGTTCGATCTCGCGCTCGCGATCCGGATCGGCGTGCTGGTCCAGCACGAGCTGCGCGTCCACGTCGGCGGCGGCATCGTCGCCGACTCCGACGCCGCGGACGAGCTCGCCGAGACCGAGCTCAAGGCGGCGGGCTGGATCGCGGCGCTCGAGCGGCTCGCAACTACTGCGTCTCGATCGTGAGGAACGTGATCGCACCGCCGACGATCGGAACATCGTCCACGGTGACCGGCGTGCTGCTCCCCGTTGGCGTCACCACGATCGAGGTGGTCGTGCCGTCGGCCAGTCCGTACAGGAACGCGTCTCCGTTGGCACCGGTGCCGCTGCCCTGTTCCCAGAGGGTCATGCTCTGACCGTCGTAGATCGTGGCGTACTGCGCGGCGATCGGAGACGCAGCGACCGTGGCCTTCGACAGCACCTTGCCAGCGTCCAGCACGCGCACCATCACCGCGCCTTGCCCGGCGTCCTCGACGATGCCGTTCGCCTGCAGGAACGGCGTGTACTTGGCGGTGGTCATGCTCGGGATCTCGAACGAGGTCCCGAACGGCATCACCGTGGTCGTGATCGTCGAGCCGGTCACCTTCCAGCTGAGATTGTTGCCGTTCGGCGGGATGATCGAGAAGTCGCCGCTGGACGCCGGCGTCGCGGTCGCCGAGCCGATCGCCACCATGACGCCGCTCGCGATCGTGTCGTCGCACGTGGTCAACAACCGCGGGTCGCTGACCTCGCACACGCGCCCCATGAGCACGGCGTCGGCAGGTGTGACACCGCTGTCGCTGCCGCTGCCGCTGCCGCCACCCCCGCCGCCGCCCGAGGAGGCGCCACCACCGCTGCCGCCGGGCGGCTCCGGCGGATTGTCACCCTCGGTGCCCCGGCAACCGACGGCGACCACCAGCAGCACCACGCACGCGCTCCCCCAGAGCTTCATGCCGGCGATTGTATCGCGCGTCGCGGCCGAACCAGAAATAACATCCCGACGCCGACGAGCAGCGCCGCATCGGCGAGGTTGAAGATCGGCCACATGTGGGTATGGACGTGCCAGCGCACGAAGTCGGTCACCGCGCCATCCTTGACGCGATCGACCAGGTTGCCGAGCGCGCCCGCCGCGAGCAGGCCGTAGCACACCCGGCGCAGCCGCTCCTCCGGCGCCGTGCGCGCCGCGGCGTAGCCGATCGCGAGCACCGCGAGCCCGGCGATCACGCACAGGATGATGCGCCCGCTCCCGCCGGCGAACGTCGAGAACGCCACGCCGTCGTTCATCGCGAGCTCCCAGTCCCAGTAGCCAGCGATCACCGGCTGCGGCACGCCGGCGCAGCGCCGCGCCGCGAGGTCGGCCGGCGCGCAACCCGCCGGCGCGGTGGGCAACGTGCGCGCCCAGGCCTTGCTCGCCTGATCGAGGCCGAGCACGACGAGCGCGATCGTGACGAACACCGCGAGCCGCCGGAGGTGCATGCGGCGAGGACCCGCCGGCTCGGCCCCGCTATTCCCCGGGCCGGATCAGCCGCGCAGATCCTTGATCAGGCCGGCTTCCTTTGCCCGCTTCTGCCCGGCCGTGCGCTTCTGCTTCTCGCGCTTGTTCTCCTTCTGGATGTCGATGAACATCAGGCCGACCCCGACGACGAGCACGATGTCGGCGACGTTGAACACCGGCCACTCGTGTTCCTTCCAGTGCCACAGGATGAAGTCGGTCACGACGCCGAAGTAGATGCGGTCGACCAGGTTGCCGATCGCGCCGCCGGCGACCAGCGCGAGCGCCCAGTGCAGCACGCGCTGATCCGGCCGCGACTTGCGCAGCATCAGGATCATGCCGATCACCGCGGCGATCCCGACCAGCGACAGCCCGATCCGCGCGCCGGTCTGGCTCGAGAACAGGCCGAACGCCGAGCCCGGGTTCATCGACAGCCGCCAGTCCCAGTAGTTGTCGATCACCGGGACCGGCATCCCGCCGCACTTGCGCGCGACGATGTCGGCCGGGATCGCGCACGGCTGGGGATGGACCGGCAGCGAGTCGCGCGCCCAGATCTTGGTCGCCTGGTCCGCCGCGAGCGACAGCAGGGTCACGACCACGAACACGATCCACTTCTTGCGAGTGTCGGGCTTGGCTTCGTCGGTCATCGGGAACGCAGTGCCTCCGCGCATCGTTCGCAGACATCGGCGGGATCGGCGGCAAGCCGATCGTAGTGCTTCCAGCAGCGCTCGCAACGCGGTCCGGGGTGATCTTCGACCGCGACCACCGGGCCGCTCGCCTCGAGCGTCACCGCCGAGACGATGAACAGGTCCGCCAGCTCGGCGGCATGGCGCGCGAGGATCGCGCGGTGCGCGGCGACGTCGGGGGCGAGCCGCACGCGCGCGTCGGTCGAGCGCCGCTTCTGGGCGCGGAACGGCTCGAGCGCCTTGGTCACGCGATCGCGCCAGTCGAGCAGCACCCGCCACTCGGCGGCGGCGGCCTCGTCCTGCGCCTGCCCGGCCGGGAACTGCGCGAGGTGCACGCTGTCGGGATCGCCGGCGCGCCGCGGCAGGTGGCGCCAGATGTCCTCGGCGGTGAAGCACATGATCGGCGCGGCGAGCGTGGCGATCGCGCGCACGCACTCGTACATCACGACCTGCGCGCCGCGCCGCGCCGGCGAGTCGGCGCGCTCGGAGTACAGCCGGTCCTTGGCGACGTCGCTGTAGAGCGCCGACAGGTCCACCGTGATGAAGTCGACCAGCAGGCGGTGCACGACGTGGAGCTCGTAGGCGTCGTAGGCCGCGCGCGCCCGCGCGACCACGTCGTCGAGCCGCGCGACGAGATATCGATCGATCGCGAGCGTGACGAGGTCGCGGCCGTGGCGCGCGGGATCGAAGTCGAACAGGTTGCCGAGCAGGAACCGCACGGTGTTGCGGAACTTGCGGTACCACTCGGCCAGGCCACCGACCCGCTCGCCGCGCTCGTTCAGCGCGCCGTAGAGGATCGTCTCGGAGTACGGGATGTCGCCGCGAAACTCGGTCGACGCGACCCACAGCCGGAACATCTCGGCGCCGCTCTTGGCGATCACCTGGTCGGGCTCGATGTAGCTGGTCGGCTTGCCCTCGGCCTTGGCCTTCTGGATCGCGCTCTTCGAGTACGGGATGCCGTGCTCGTCGAGCACGAAGCCGTGCGTGATGACCTGCTTGTACGGCGCCTTGCCGGTGATGGCGACGCCGGCGAGCAGCGAGCTGTGAAACCAGCCGCGGTGCTGATCCGAGCCCTCGAGGTAGAGATCGATGCTCGCGTGCTCGGGATCGCGGCGCTGCATCGCGAGCCACGACACGCCGGACTCGAACCACACGTCGACGATGTCCTTCTCCTTCTCGAGCTCGGCCGAGCCGCACGCGCTGCACCGCGTGCCCGGCGGCACCAGCTCCGCGCTCGACCGCGTCCACCACGCGTCGGCGCCGTGCTTCGCGAAGATCTCGGCGACGTGGTCCATCGTGTCGGCGCTGGCGTGCTCCTGCCCGCACGCCTTGCAGTAGAACGCGGGGATCGGCGTGCCCCACAGCCGCTGGCGCGACAGCACCCAGTCCGGCCGGTGCTCGATCATCGCGTAGATCCGGTCGTGGCCCCACGGCGGCACCCAGGTCGTGCGATCGATCTCGCCGAGCGCGCGCGTGCGCAGGTGGTCGTGGTCCATCGCGATGAACCACTGCGGCGTCGCGCGATACACGATCGGCCGGTGGCAGCGCCAGCAGTGCGGGTAGCTGTGCGCGATCGTCTCGCCCGGCTTGTTGAGCAGGAAGCCGTGGTCGTGCAGCCAGCGCACGATGATCGGGTTGGCCTCGTCGGTCGACCTGCCGGCCAGGCCGAGCGGCACGCCGTCGATGTAGCGCCCGGCGTCGTCGAGCGGCGCGTACGCCGGCAGGCCGTGCGTGACGCCGGTCCTGTAGTCGTCGGCGCCGTGGCCGGGCGCGGTGTGGACCAGGCCCGTGCCGGCGTCGGCGGTGACGTAGTCGGCGAACCACAGCTTGTGCTCGTTGTCGGCCTTGCGCTCGACGAACGGGTGGCGGTAGCGCGCGCCGTCGAGCGCCTTCATCTCGTCGGGCCGCAGCTCGACCGCGCCCGCGAGATCGGCGCCGCCGATCGCCTTGGCGAACGCCGCCGCGAGCTCCTTGGCCACGATCAGGTACTCGTCGCCGCGCGGGATCGCGACGTACGTGAAGTCGGGGTGCGCCACGATCGCGAGGTTCGCGGGGAGCGTCCACGGCGTGGTCGTCCAGATCACGAGCGCGGCCGGCTTGCCGCGCACCGGCGCCTCGAGCGGGAACCGCGCGTAGATCGACGGCGACGCGTGGTCCTCGTACTCGATCTCGGCCTCGGCGAGCGCGGTCTTGTCGTGCGGGCACCACAGCACCGGCTTCTTGCCGCGATAGAGCCAGCCGCCGCGCGCGAACGTCGCGAGCGCGCGCGCGATCGTCGCCTCGTACGAGGCGTCGAGCGTGAGGTACGGGTGCTGCCAGTCGCCGAGCACGCCGAGCCGCTCGAACTCGCCGCGCTGGATCGCGACGAACTTCATCGCGTAGTCGCGGCACGCCCGGCGAAACTCGGCGGGCGACAGCTCCGCGCGCCGGTCCTTGAGCTCGCGCTCGACCGCGAGCTCGATCGGCAGGCCGTGGGTGTCCCAGCCCGGCACGTACGGCGTGCGAAACCCGGCCATCGTGCGCGACTTGACGACGATGTCCTTGAGGATCTTGTTGAGGATGTGGCCGTAGTGGATGTGGCCGTTCGAGTACGGCGGGCCGTCGTGCAGGATCCACAGCGGCGCGGTGGCGCGCGCCTCCTGGATCCGGCGGTACAGCTCGGTGCGCGTCCACTCCGCGATGATCTCGGGCTCGCGCCTGGCGAGCTCGCCACGCATCGGGAACTCGGTCTTCCCGAGGGTGACGGTGTCCTTGTACCTGGACGTAGAACCCGAGCCCGACATGGGACGCGGACCATAGCACCGTCATAGACTCGCGCGCATGCCCGAGCAGGTGCGCGCGTCGTGGGACGAGTACTTCATGAGCATCGCGCAGGTCGTCGCGACGCGCTCGACGTGTCCGCGCAAGTTCGTCGGCGCGGTGCTGGTGCGCAACCGCACGATCCTGTCGACCGGCTACAACGGATCGATCCGCGGCATGCCGCATTGCTCGGACGTCGGCCACATGATGGAGGACGGCCACTGCGTCGCGACGATCCACGCCGAGGCCAACGCGATCATCCAGGCCGCGCGCAACGGCGTGATGATCGAAGGCGCGACCAACTACGTCACCGCGAGCCCGTGCTGGAACTGCTTCAAGCAGCTCGCCAACGCCGGGGTCGTGCGCATCTGCTACGGCGAGTTCTATCGCGACCAGCGGATCTTCGACATCGCGGAGAAGATCGGCATCGAGCTGGTGCACGTGCCGCTGCCCGGGGTCGATCTACCGAAGCTGACGACGAAGCAGGACTGAACAATTGTTTGGTGCTCGAACGATGCGCAGGTCGATTTCGTCAAGCGTTTCTTGAGATCGATCCGTAACCTCGCCTAGCTTGACCAGCATGCGACGGCTGCTCCCGGTCCTGGTCGCGATCGCGTGCACGGCGGGAGTCGCCGCCGCGCAGGGCCGGCGCGGCACCGACAAGGGCACGATGCGCCAGTGCACCGGCGGCAAGTGCAAGCGCGTCGCGGTGTTCAGCGGGCACAACGCGCCGAGGTCGGAGCTGCGCACCGAGGCGCTCGAGCGTCCATCGGGCGACATCTGGCTGCGCGCCGAGAACCTCGGCGAGGAGATCAAGGTCAACATCTACAAGCCCGACGGCCGCTTCGACGAGGCGGCGCTCGCCCAGCTCGACGAGCTGTTCCGCTGCGTCAAGACCGGCGAGGTCCGCGCGGTGCGCCCCGAGCTCTACGAGCAGCTGTCGCGGATCTACGATCACTTCGGCGGCAAGCGCGTCGATCTGGTCTCGGGCTTCCGGTTCGCCGAGCGCGACTCGAGCCGGCACTTTCACGCGAGCGCGATGGACATCCGAATCCCGGGAATCTCGATCAACGACATGTACCGGTTCGCCGAGTCGCTCGACGCCGGCGGGATGGGCTTGGGGATCTACCCGAACAGCGGCTTCATCCACGTCGATTTCCGCGCGCCGGGCGAGCCGAGCTATCGCTGGACCGATTATTCGGGCCACGGCGGCGGCAAGAAGAAGCCGACCGGCCGGACCCAGCCGGCGCGCAAGCCGGTCAGCTAGCCGCTCGCTAGTACCGAACGTCGTCGTCGAAGTGCCACACGGCAAACAGCCCCGGCGCGACGCTCTTGCCGCGCACCACCAGATACGCGGTCTGCCCGGTGAGGATGCCCTGGTTGGGGAAGCACACCTGGAAGCTCGTCTGGTCGCGCCGATCCTCGTGGTTGTTCTCGGCCGTGATCACGCCGGAGTCGAGCACCTTGGCGGGCCGGCTATCGACGCCCGGCGCGGTCTCGTCGCGATCGTTCGGGGTGCGAAAGCTCTTGAGCACGAACGTCGCGCCCTCGACCGCATCGGGCGCCATCCGCACCTCGCCGTTGATGCACACCTCGTCGGCGGCCGCCGTGACGAGCCGGAACATCGAGTGGCCATCGTTCCCGCGCGCGATCGGGATGAGCTGGGTCCCGGCGTGCAGCGGATTGGGCGATCGCGGCGCCGACGCGAGATCGCGTGGACCGGGTCCGAGGCTGCAACCGACCAGCAGAGCGAAGCCGAGACCCGCGCGATGCATGGCACCTCATAGCAAGCGGGGACGCGGCGCTCGTTGCAGCCACGTTACGCGATCACGAGATCGCGACCCCGCCCCGTGCGCTACGCTGGGCGGATGGACGACGCGATCCCCGAGCTGTCGGTGGCCGAGGTCGCCGCGCGGCTAGGCCGGCCCGGCTTCCACGTGTTCGACAACAACGGCCGCGCGCGCTGGCAGCGCAGCCACGTGCCGGGCGCCAAGCACCTCAACGCCTACGACTACGCCGCCGGCGAGCTGCCCGCCGACAAGGCCGCAACCCTCGTGTTCTACTGCTCCGGGCCGGGCTGACACAGCTGCCACGCGGGCGCCGGGCGCGCCCGAGACTTCGGTTACAGCGAGGTATTCGTCATGCCCGATGGCATCGCGGGCTGGGAGAAAGCGAAGCAGCCGGTCGAAGCCGGCTGACGCCCCCGGCCGCCGGTGTCATGATCCGCCGCCATGGATGCGTGGACTGCGGCCTTGCGGCGAGCGCCGGCGCTCGAGCCCCACGTCCCGCGCATCGCGAGCGAGTACGCGGCCGCGCGCGCGCGCTGGCCCGAGGCCAAGGTCAGCGAGGCCGCGTTCGCCGACGCGCTCGGCGAGCGGGTCGCGGCGCAGAAGGATCCGGCCGGCGCGCTGGCGCGGCTGCGCGTCGACGACCTCCTGCTCGCGCTGTGGTGCGCCAGCGGCGACGCGCGCGCGATCGCGGCGTTCGAGCGCGTGCACGCGCGCGACTTCGACGCCGTGCTCGCGCGGTTCCGCCGGCTCGCGGTGCCGGCCGACGAGCTGCGCCAGGCGCTGCGCATCAAGCTGTTCGTCGGCTCGGACGCGCGCGCGCCGCGGATCGGCGACTACTCCGGCTTCGGCTTCCTGCAGAACTGGCTGCGGGTCACCGCGCTGCGCGCGCTGGTCGACATCGCGCGCAGCGAGCGCGCCCGCCAGCTCGAGGAGCTGCTGGTCGACGACGAGCTGATCGGCGTCGCCGCGCCGGGCAGCGACCTGCGCAGCGGCGTGTCCCGCGCCGAGCTCGGCCGCGCGATCAAGACGGCGTTCGCGCACGCGGTGACCGGGCTGTCACCGCGCCAGCGCAACTTCCTGCGCCACGCGCACGTCGACCGGCTCACGCTCGACCAGATCGCGGCGCTCTACGGCATCCACCGCGCGACCGTCGCCCGCGCGCTCGCGCAGGCGCGCGAGGAGCTGATCGCCGCGACCCGGCGCGAGCTCGGCGCGGCGCTCGGCCTGCCCGACGACCAGCTCGACAGCATCGTGCGCGGCGCCGACAGCCGGATCGAGCTGTCGCTGTCGCGCGTGCTCGCCGCGCCGGCGCTGGCCGAGGGCTCGGACGAGGGCTAGCGTGGCGGCCTGTCCCGACGACGACGAGCTGGTGCGCCTGGTCGAGGGCGCGCTCGACGAGGACTCGCTCGCCGCGATCGAATCGCACGTCGACGGCTGCGAGCGCTGCGGCGCGCTGGTCGCCGAGCTCGGCGCGGTCGGCCGGTCCGACGACGGCCCGCGCACGGTCGGTCGCTACCAGCTCGATCGCCGGATCGCGGCGGGCGGCATGGGCGAGGTGTGGGCGGCGTGGGATCCCCAGCTCGAGCGCCAGATCGCGGTCAAGCTCGTGCGGCCCGAGCGCGCCGACGACGGCCGCGAGCGCGAGCGGCTGCTGCGCGAGGCGCGCGCGCTCGCCAAGCTGACCCACCCCAACGTGCTCGCGGTGCACGACGTCGGGGAGCTCGACGGCGAGGTGTTCCTCGCGACCGAGCTGGTCCAGGGCGACACGCTGGCCAGTCGCGGCGGTCCGAGCGCCGACTGGCGCACGATCGCGCGGCTCTACGTCCAGGCCGCGCGCGGCCTGGCGGCAGCGCACGCGGTGGGGCTGGTCCATCGCGACGTGAAGCCGGCGAACCTGCTGGTCGGCGCGGACGGCCGCGTGCGCGTCGCCGACTTCGGGCTCGCGGTGCGGGCCGGGCGCGGCGCGCCGATCGATGCCGACGCGCCGACCGCGAGCGGGCCACGGCCGGGGCTGCGCGCGACCGTGACCGTCACGCAGAAGGGGCACGTCGCGGGCACGCCGGCGTACATGGCGCCGGAGCAG
>DATJAE010000374.1:0-12431 GCA_035516595.1 Kofleriaceae bacterium
CTACGCGGGCGAGCGCCTCGACACGCTGTTCGTCGCCAAGATGCTCGCGCCACCCGCGCAGCCCGGCGGCCGCACCCGCCTGCTCGACGGCGCGGGTCGCGAGCTCGACACCGAGTACTACTGGAAGACGCGGATCGCGCGCCGCGACGACCTGACGATCGGCCAGCTCGCGTTCTGCCAGGCGCCCGCGTACCTCGACAAGGCCAGCGCGCCCAAGACCCGCGCGATCGCGCGCACCGAGCCGTGGATGATGGGCCGGATCAGCAACGTCGCGCAGCTCGATAGCGGCCAGGTCAGCGTGGCCAACGTGGTGTGCGACCTCGCCGGTGTCCGCGTGATCGCGCGCTGACGCGACGTGGCCCGCGCGCGTCGACGTTGCCTCCGGCGCAACGGTCTGCCGCGCCCAGGACGGCGGCCGCCCCGTTGCGCCCGAGGCAACACCCCGCGCAGCAAGTCGCGAGAATCACGGCGGTCCTGTGTGGTCGAGGCGTTGCAAAAAGGCACGAGCATGACCCGCGATCACGACCACCTCGGTAGCGCCCATGCCTCGAGCCGCCGCACCGCCGATCCCTCGCCGGTGCGCCCCCCCGTCGCGCCGGGCCGCGGCAGTGACCACGCCGCGGCCAGCACGGGACCCTCGCTGCCGGCGGGGCTCGAGCTCGATCCGCGCCGGGTCGCGACGCCGTCGGCGCTCGGCGGCGCGCTCGACCACCAGCTCCGCCTGCTCGAGCTCCACCTCCGCCGCAACCTCACCGCCTACGCCGCGGCGGCGACCCAGCCCGAGCGCGACGCGGCGCTCGACGCCATCGACACCAGGGCCGAGGTCGCGTTCCTGCACGTCCCCGATGGCCAGCGCGCGCTGTTCGTCCGCGAGGCGCGCGCGGTGCTGCGCGACGCGCTCGGCGAGCTGCGCGACGCGCTCGCCGAGGCCGAGGGCAGCCACGGCGCGCGCGCCGCGCAGCTGCTCGAGCTCGATCGCGCGACGCACGCGCCGGGCGGTCCGCTGCCCGCCGCGCTGCGGAGCAAGTTCGAGGCCTCGCTCGGCGCCGATCTGTCGGAAGTGCGCGTCCACACCGGGCCCGGCTCCGCCCGCGCGGCGTCGGCCCTCGCCGCGCGCGCGTTCACCGCCGGCCGCGACGTCCACTTCGGCGCGAGCGAGTACTCGCCCGGCACGCACGACGGCGAGCACCTCCTCGCGCACGAGGTCGCGCACGCGGTGCAGCACGATCGCGGCACGCCCGGCGTCCACGCCAAGCGCCAGGTCAGCGCGCTCGGCGATGCCTGCGAGGTCGAGGCCGACCGCGCGGCCGACGCGATGGTCGCGGGCGAGCGCTTCGCGGTGCGCGCGGCGCCGAGCGCGGGCCTCGCGCGCACGCCGCACGGCCACCACGGCGCCCGCCGCCACCGCGAGGCGAGCGGCGACGCTGGCGCGCTCGACGCCGAGCTCGCGCACGCGACCGGCGAAGGGATCGCGCGGATGCAGGCCGCGCAGGCGCGCGCCGCCGAGCTCGGCCGCCAGGCCGAGGCGATGCTGCCGGCGATCGTGCGGGCGGCGGCGGCGGCGCTGCACCGGATCGCGACCTGGCGCGCCAGCATCGACGCGCGCGCGCTCGCCCGGCTCGACACCGGCTACGCGTCCACCGCCGGCGCGATCGCGTGGGAGGGTATCGACCGGATCGCCGACGCGCTGTCCGCACTCAATCCGATGGCGCGTATGGTCTATCACGCGGTCGACGCCGCGGTGACGCTCGGCGGGTTCGCGTGGGGCGCGTACCAGGCCGATCGCAACGCGGCGCTGGTCGACGCCGCGCACGCCGCCGACGCGATCGGCGACGGCGCCGGGGGCCACCTGCTCGCGGCGATCCTGGCCAGCGATCACGCGGCGTACAGCGCGGTCGCGTACGACCGCGGCCTGATCGACGGCACCGTGCAGACCGCGATCGGTGACGCCCGCACCGCCGAGACCCGCCAGCACGCGCGGCTCGCCGGAGGGCACGGCCCGGTCGATCCGGCGTTCCGCGGCGAGGTCGAGGCTACCGGCGCGGGCGCGCTCGGCCACGCCGCCGAGATCGACGCGCGGCTCGCCCAGCTCGAGGCCGCGCTGCGCGTGCTCTCCGCCGCGCCGGCGCAGATCACCCAGGCCGGCCGCCGCGTCCTGGCACGCGCGCAGCTCGAGCTCGCGACCCCGTCGATCGAGGATCGCGGCGCGTTCACGAGCATGTCACCGGCGGTCGAGACCACCGGCACGCTCACCGTCGCGGCGACGCCGGGCTCGAGCGCGACCGGCGTGACGCTGTCGCTCGACGGTCACATCGGCGACGGCGAGCTCCGCACGCCGCTCGACGCCAACCTCGACGACCTCACCGCGATCGGCGTCAACCTCGATGTCACCCTCGAGGTCCGCCATCCCGAGCTGTTCCCGCAGGTGTTCGCGGCGCCGGCCGTGGCGGAGATCCCGCACGGCCAGCTCGTGATGCACCTGACCGGGGGCCAGGTGACGTGGAGCGGCCTCGACGACGCCGCGCTCGGCGGGCTGGTCGCCACCCGCTATGCCGACTCCCCGCTCGCCGGCGCCGGGCGCGCGCCCGCCGACTCGCCGGCCCGCGGCGCCGCGCTGCGCGATCAGATCGAGAGCGTGCTGCGCGACACGCCGCTCGACCGCGTCCACGACCTCGCGCTGTGATCAGGTCTTCGGCCGGCGCGCGCACGGCTCGAGCCGGATCCCGCGAGGTCGACATGCCGGCGACTCGCCTAGCCAGGGGGTCGCAGGTCGCGTCGCGCGGCTCCGCGCCTTGCCTGGCTCGCGGCCCGGCCGGCCACCGGACGGCCGAGGGCCGGACATCGCGGGGACTTGGCCGACCGGACAGCTGGCGCGCCGCTTGCGAGCCGCGCGCGCATGACGAAGCTGGTCGTTTTCGCCTCGCTCGCTGCGATCCTCGGCTGCGCGAGCGACCCCGCGGTCGACGACAGCGATCCGGTGCTCGATGGCAAGGACGACGGCGCGAGCACGGCGATCCTGAAAGGCGTGCTCGACTGGTCGGGCAGCGCGCAGGATGTCGCGTTCGACGACGACTCCGGCCATGGCGTCGAGCTGGTCTATTACACGTTCGCGCTGTCGGGCTCGGCGACCGTGACGGTCGAGACCTCGGCCGCGCCCGGTGACAGCGCCGACAAGAACCTCGACACCGTGCTCTACCTCTACCAGCCGACCGGCGACACCTGGGGCGCGTACCTGGTCAAGAATGACGACGGCGGCGCCGGCAAGTTCTCGAAGCTGTCGTCGACCCTCGGCGCCGGCACCTACCGCGTGCTGGTCAAGCGCAAGACCAAGACCGGGGTCGCGCACGCGGCGCTCACCGCGAGCTGCTCGGGTGCGGGCTGCGCGCCGGTCCAGGTCGGCTGCACGCCGCTGTCGCCGCGCTCGGTGACCCCGAGCGTGTTCGTCGGCCCGGACAGCTGGGAGGCGAGCATCGAGCAGCAGATCGACGCGGCACGCAGCTCGCTCGACGTCCAGATGTACCTGTTCACCGTCACCGACATCGCGAACCACATCATCGCGGCGCAGCAGCGGGGCGTCGCGGTGCGCGTGCTGCTCGACTCGAGCGAGATGCCGAACAACACGACCGTGATGAACGACCTGTCGGCGGCCGGCGTGTCGAATCACCTCGATCCCACCGTGTTCTCGTTCGCGCACGCCAAGTACATGATCGTCGACAAGGCGACCGCGGTGATCCTGTCGGGCAACTTCAACGTCGGCGCGGTCACCACGACCGGCGGCGGCGAGCGCAACTACGGCGTGATCGACCAGGACGCCAAGGACGTCGCCGACCTCCAGTCGATCTACGAGTCCGACTGGGTCGCCGGCCCCGAGCCCGACCTCAGCTGTACCCGGCTGATCGTCTCGCCGATCAACTCGGAACAGCGCATCCTCGATCACGTCAACAGCGCGACCAAGACGCTCGACATCGAGGTGCTCTACCTCGATCAGACCGACATCCGCGCCGCGGTGGTCGCGGCCGCGCAGCGCGGGGTCGCGGTGCGGATCCTGCTCTCGGATCCGGCGAAGAACCCGCAGAACACCGCGACCGAGCAGTACTTCAACGGCATGGGCATCCCGACCAAGATCCTGCTGGCGAACTACCTCCACACCAAGATGATCCAGGCCGACGGCGTCGCGCTGGTCGGCTCGGAGAACATGTCGGACACCTCGCTCACCAAGAACCGCGAGGTCGGCGAGCTGATCTTCGAGACCGCGCCCGCCGCGCAGATCCACGCGCAGTACGAGCTCGACTGGGCCGCCGGGCAGTGACCGCCTGAAGTAGCTCGCGAGCGGGGGTCGTGCTGGTCGACGGCAGCCGTCGCCGAGCGGGCCGCTCAGCGGTGACCGACCGCGCCGCCGTGGCTGCCGTGGAACCCGCCGCCGTGGAACCCACCGTGCGCGACGAAGTGGCCGCCGAACCGCCCGATCGCGACCGGCCCGTGGCCGAACCGCCCGAACGGGTGCGAGTGATAGAACACGATGCTCGGGTAGAACGGGTCGTACCACCAGTACGGTCCCCAGCCCGCCCAGTAGTACGGGTATGCATTCTCCGCGTAGACGTCGGGCGCGTTCTCGTCGATCGACTGGCGATCGAACGTCGTGCGAGAAGACACCAGGCGCGACGCGGTGTCGACCTGCCATAGCAGCTCGAAGCTGCGCAGCTGGCTCGGCCCGCGGATCGTGTCGGGCAGCGGGAAGTAGAAGTCGAGCGTGCGCCGCTGGTGGCGCCCGATCGTCACGTCGGGCATCGCGCGCACATCGGAATTGACGTAGAGCGCGCGGCTCTGACCCTCGTTCGGGATCTGGAGGATCTGCTGCTGCGGGTCGAGCTGCCACGGCGTGTCGTCGCCATCGTTCGAGACCGTCATGCGGATGTGGATCACGCCGACCACGCCGTTCGGGGTGCGCAGGGTGGTGAGCCCGTACGACGCGACCTGCACCGAGCCCTGCGGCTGCTCCTGCGGGATCGCGGTCGTCACCGCGGGCAAGCCCTGCGCGGTGACCGCGTTGGTGGTCTCGGGCGAGTAGATGTATTCGTGGCTCGCGCAGCCGACCAGACCCGCGAGCACGACAGCGATGGTGAGCTTCATGGTTCCCTCGGCCACCGACCGGTGCATCGTGCGTGCCTCGCGACACGCGACCCGGGAACGCGCGTTGCACCGCGTGACCGCATGAGGGCACTCACGATTTCCCTGCTAGTGGCTTCGTTGCCGGCGATCGCGTACGCCGATACGAAGTCTCCCGAGAAGCTCACCGTGTCGTCGAGCGCGTTCGACGACAACCAACCGATCCCCGCCGAGTTCACCTGCGACGGCACCGGCAACGCTCCGCCGATCTCGTGGTCGTCGGTACCCGATGGCACCAAGAGCATCGCGGTCATGGTGGAGGATCCCGACGCGCCGAAGGGCACGTTCCTGCACTGGCTCGTCACCGACATCCCGCCGACCACCATGTCGCTGACCGGTAGCACCACCCTGCCCGACGGCGCGGTCGCCGCGAAGAACGACAAGTCGACGATGGGGTTCGCCGCGCCGTGTCCGACCAACGCGGCGATGCACCACTATCACTTCATGGTGTATGCGCTCGACAAGACGATCACCCGGCCGACGAGCCGCACCGCGTTCATGACCGCGATCAAGGGCCACGTGCTCGCCCAGGGCGAGCTGATCGGGACGTACAAGCGGACCAAGAGCTGAGCGCGTCTTGTATGATCGCCCCGTTTGGCACTTCCACGGGGCACGGTCTCGGTCCTCGCCGCGATCGGAATCGTCATCGCAACGCGATCGGTCCGTGCCGATGGCCCGGGTAGCGACTCGCTCAACCGGGCGAGCCAGGCGTACGACGCGAAGAAGTACAAGACCGCCGAGAAGCTGTGCGAGGAGGCGATCGATCGCGGCGGGCTCACCACCGCGGAGGTGCTGTCCGCGTGGGTCGAGCTCGGCGTCACGCGCGTCGTGCTCGGCAACACGCGCGGCGCGCTGCACGCGTTCCGCGAGGCGGCGCTGATCGATCCCGAGTTCCTGCTGCCGCCCAAGAGCGGGCGCGCGGCCGCCGCGCTCGCCAACGAGGCGCGCCGCGAGCAGCAGTCCACCGGCCAGTACGCGATCGCCGTGATCGTGCCCGACGCGATCAAGCCCGACGAGGCGTTCAAGGTCACGCTCGCGATGACCACCGAGCAGGCCGCGCTGGTGTCGTCGTTTCGCGTGGTCGCGCGCGAGCCGACCGGGCAGTCGTCCGAGGAGGTCCAGCCGTCGGCGCCGAAGAGCACGTTCGAGATCCCGGCGCGGGTCGCGGTGGCGGGCCAGGTCATCGCGCTGCGGGTCGACGGGCTCGATCCGCACGACAACCGGCTGGTCGCGGTCGAGAAGACGGTCCGCGTCGAGGGCAAGCCGGCGACGCCGCCGACACCGCCGACGCCCCCGACGCCGCCCGGACCGGGCGCGGGCAGCGGCAGCGGCTCGGGCAGCGGCGCGGGCAGCGGCAGCGCCGGCGGCGAAGGCGGCGAAGGCGGCGAGGAGGAGCCGACCGGCGGCGCGTGGCTCATCCCGCACGGCTCCAAGCAGTACACCGCGGCGCGCACCGACAGGCCACCCGTGATCGACGGCGTGCTCGACGACGCGATCTGGAAGAAGGCGCCGGTCGACGATCGCTTCCTGTCGACCAAGTCCAAGCCGTACGGCCTGCCCAGCCACGAGCCGACCGAGGTCCAGGTCGCCTACGACGACAAGAACCTGTACGTCGCGTTTCGCTGCAAGTACGGCAAGCCGCGCGGGCCGAGCGACGCGTTCTCGCCCGACGAACAGTCGCTGATCAACGAGTCCGAGTGGGTGTCGGTGATCGTCGACGCCGTGCACGGCCACAGCGGCGCCTACCAGTTCATCGTGTCGCCCGCCGGCGTGCGCGGTGACGCCGAGCTCGGCGACCAGGGCTCGACCCAGAACCTCGCCTGGCACGGCATCTGGGATGTCGACACAGCGCGGACCGCCGACGGCTGGACCGCCGAGTTCGCGATCCCGTGGGGCACGATGTACATGCCGGGCCACGACGACAAGTTCGACGTCGGGATCAACTTCGTGCGCCACGAGCCGAGCTCCGACGAGCTGTCGCTGTGGACGCTGCATCCGCCGGCCACCGAGCTCTACGACATCACGTATTTCGGCCACCTGGTCGGCATGGCCGAGGTCCACCCCGGCCAGCGCCTGTTGCTGCTGCCGTACGTCGCGGGCGCGTTCGACGCCAGCCCGGGCGCGGCGCAGTCGCAGATCACCGACTTCACCGGGACCAACGCGCAGGGCCGGATCTACGCCGGCGCCTATCTGCGCCTTCATCCGCCCGGCCCGTTCCGGCTCGACGCGACGATCAACCCCGACTTCTCGGCGGTCAATCCCGATCAGGCGCTCGCCAATTACGATCGCTTCGAGCTCGAGTATCCCGAGGCGCGGCCGTTCTTCGCCGAGGACGCGCCGCGCTTCCAGTTCGGCGCGACGCGCTACCTGTACGGCGACCTCGGCGGCCAGCTGTTCTACTCGCGGCGGCTCGGCATCCAGACCAACACCGAGGGCGAGAGCCAGATCCTGCCGATCCTGTACGGCGCGAAGTCGGTGCTGCGCGACGGCGGCACCGAGGCCGCGCTGATGAACGTCGAGACGCTCGAGCCGACCAGCGGGTTGTCGCTATCCGACAACGCGACGGTCGGCCGGATCACCCAGACGATCGACGGCCAGCGGATCGGCGCGATCGTGCTCGACAGCGAGGGCGACAACGGCTCGTATCAGTCGGGCGGCCTCGACGGCGCGCTGTCGCTCTACGATCGCCACCTCACGCTGTCCGGCTTTTACGCCGCGTCCGACTTCAACAGCACGGTGAGCGCGGCGGGCGAGGGCACGGCGGGCTGGAAGAGCCAGGACGTCTACGCCAAGGCGACCTACCTCGACATCGGCAAGGGCTTCCAGGCGCCGCTCGGCTTCTTCGAGCTCACCGGCGTGCGCTCGGAGACGATCGCGGCGGGCTACACCCCGGTCGTGCGCGGCGATCTGATCCAGCAGGTGTTCCTCGACAGCCAGCTATCGATCGTGCGCGACCGCGACAGCGACGCGCTGATCTACCAGCGCGGCGTGATCGTCGCGTCGTTCCAGACCGTCGAGGGCGCGGTGATCGGCGCCTCGATCCAGCCGTCGACCGAGGTGGTCGCGACCGCGTTTCCGATCGGCAACGGCAAGATCAACGTCATGCCCGGCACGTACAAGGTGCTCGGCACGCAGTTCGATCTGGCGAGCCCGCCCGATCGCGAGATCGTGTTCGGCGTGCATTACCAGGGCGGCGACCTGTTCGAGGGCACGCGCCGCGCGCCCGGCGTGACGTTCGGCCTGAACCTCGGACGGTTCACCGCGCGCACCAGCTACAACGTCTACATCCTCAAGTTCCCCGACCAGCCGGTCTACCGCAGCCTGTACGGCCAGGACTTCTCGCTCAGCGCCGGCTACTCGTACACCCCGCTCGCCAAGACCACGCTGCTGCTCGAGGCCGACAGCGTGGCGGGCCGCGCGGTCGCGCAGCTCACGACCACGATCCAGTTCGGCCGGCTGTCGTCGCTCACGTTCAACGTGCGCGCGACCAGCGGCGCGACGATCGACATGCCGATGCTCGACACGTTCGACAGCCCCGCGCTGACCGCGATCGTCTCGCTCGCGCTCGGCACGACGCCGTTGTGACGGCTACTTCGCGAAGAACGCCTTGAGCGGAGGCGCCATGTTGTCGGGGATGTTCTCGCCCCACGCGCCGCCGTCGATCTTGTCGCCGGTCGGCTTGCCGCTGGCGTCGAGCCTGTAGAACACCGGGATCGCGCCTGCCGACAGCCCGAGCGCCGCGAGCGCGTCGTCCTTCGCGGCGTCGATGTCGATCCGCGCGATCGCGGTTCCGGCGAATGCGTCGATCATCTTGGCGTCGGTCGCGTGGGTCTTGTCGATCGCCTGGCACGGCTCGCACCAGCCCGCGTGGAGGTAGGCGTACGGCTTCTTGCCGGCGGCGATCGCCTCCTTCGCGAACCTCGCGAGCGTGGTGTCGAGCGGTGCGGTGGTGTCGACATCGATCCAGCCGGGCGCGCCGGCCGGCGCGGTGTGCTCGACCGACTTCACCGCCGGTGCCGGCGGGTCGTCCTTCTTGGCGACCGGGTCGGACTTCGTACAGCCGAGCAGCACGACGAACACGAGCGCGTATCTCATCCGCGCATCGTACTCAGTTGCCGACGAGACTCCACACCTGTTCGGGCCGGACCTCGCTCCACGCGAAGCCGGCGCGCTCGAGCAAGCGATCGGTCTTCTCGCGCAGCGTCACCGTGTGGGTCTCGATCCGCTCGTCGAGTAGCCCCTCGTGAAGCAACATCGCGGTGGCGGCCTGGCCGATCGCGGGGTTGGCGACGTTGCGCGCGAGCCAGTCGTAGAACTCGGCGTCTCCGAGCGCTTCGCAGCGCGGATTGCCAAGCAAGATGCGGCGCGCGGTGTCCGGATCGATCGTGCGATCGATGTGGTGGGTCTCGCTGAGCAGCGCGCTCGCGCCCAGCAGACGCAGGATCGCCTGGCTGACCTCGTTGACCGGGCAGAACGACTGCGCGAGCGCGGTCACCGGGATCTTGCCGAGCGCGACGTAGCTCGCGAGCGTCTGCACGAACCCGCTGTCGCTCGCGTTCTCCTGGAAGCGCAGCGTGTGCGAGTCACCGGTCAAGAAGCCGACCCGGAAGATCGAGCACGCCAGGCCCTCGTCGCGCAGCGCCTGCACCGCCTTCTCGGCCTCGAGCTTGGTGCGGACGTACAGGTTGCCGGCGGTCTGGCCGATGTCGCAATCGAACTCGGTGAACAGCGCGCGCGGCTTGCCCGGGATGTCGCCGAGCCCCACCGAGATCGTCGAGATCACGTTCAGATCGCAGCCGGCGCGGCGCACCAGCTCGATCACGTTGCGGGTCGCGTCGACGTTGGCCTTCACGAACTGCGAGCGATCGCCGTAGTGCTTGGTCAGCGCGGCGGCGTGGATCACGCAATCGAGCGTGCGGCCGAGCGCGTCGTACGTGCCGCGGTCGAGCCCGAGCTGCGGCAGCGACAGATCGCCCGGCAGGACGTGGATGCGCCGGCGGTAGCCGTCGAGGAAGTCCGGGCCGAAGTGATGCGCGGTGCGCGCGACCAGGCGCTCCCAGCCGTCACCGCGGGCGCGCGCTCGCACCGGGACGTGCAGCCTGGCGTCGGTCTGCACGAGCAGGTCGCGGAGCAAGTACGCGCCGAGGTAGCCGGTCGCGCCGGTGAGCAGGATGTCGCGGTAGCTCTGGCGCTGGTGGAGATCGATCGCCTGGTACGGCCGCCAGCGCTGACGATACGCCGCGAGCTCGGGCGCGAGCGCCGCGAGCGGATCCCCGGCGGTGTCGTCGCGGATCTCGAGCGCGAGCGCCGACAGCCGGGCCTGGAGGTCGCCGCGCCGCATCGGCAGATCGCGCGCGATCGCACGCGCGGTGCGCAGCCGGAACAGGTCGTTGGCGCCGATCCGGAAGTCGCCGGCGAGCGCGCCGACCACCGCGACCGCCTTGATCGAGTTGCCGCCGAAGTCGAAGAAGTCGTCCTCGACGCCGAGGTCGGCGCGGCCGAGCGCGCGCACGAACGCGTCGAGCACGAGCTGCTCGGCCATGCTCGCCGGCGGCGTCGCGACGCGCTCGCGCCGCTCGAGCTCGGGCTCGGGCAAGCGCCTGCGATCGACCTTGCCGCTCGTCGTGAACGGGATCGCCTCGAGCCGCACGAACGCGGTCGGCACCATGTAGTCGGGCAGGCGGCGCGCGAGCCGATCGCGGATCGCCTGCACGGTCACGCCGGCCCCGACGTAGTAGCCGCACAGGAACTTGTCGCCGGCCGGATCGTCGCGATCGATCACGACGCACGCCGACACGCCGGGCACCTCGAGGATCGCCTGCTCGATCTCGCCGAGCTCGATGCGGAACCCGCGGATCTTGACCTGGCTGTCGATCCGGCCGAGGAACTCGAGGTTGCCGTCGTCGAGCCAGCGCCCGAGATCGCCGGTGTGATAGAGCCGGCCGACTCGCGGATCGTGGGTGAACTTCCTGGCGGTGAGCTCGGGCGCGCCGAGGTAGCCGCGCGCGAGGCCCTTGCCGGCGATGCAGATCTCGCCGGGCACGCCGGGCGGCACGAGGTTGCCCGCGGGATCGAGCACGAGCACCTTGGTGTTCGCGATCGGCGCGCCGATCGGGATGTTCTCGTACTGGCGATCGACCACGAACGTGGTCGCCGAGACCGTCGCCTCGGTCGGGCCGTACTCGTTGGCGAGCCCGAACGACGTCGGATAGTAGCGGCGCAGGCGATCGCCGCCGACCGTCATCCAGCGCAGCCTGGTGTCGCGCGGCTGCTTGATGAACTCCTCGGCGAGCTGGGTCGGCAGGTCGATCATCGTGATCGCGTGATCGCGCAGCCAGCGCTCGAGCTCGTCGAGCGACAGCCGGATCGCGTCGGGCACGATGTGGAGCTCGCCGCCGCAGCACAGCGGCGGGAAGGTCTCGATGATCGAGACGTCGAACCCGATGCCGGCGTACTTCGAGTGGCGATCGTCGGGCGTGAGCCCGTAGAAGTCGATCGTGCGCTGGACGAACGGCACGAGCGACGCGTGCTCGATCGCGACGCCCTTCGGCTTGCCGGTCGAGCCCGAGGTGTAGATGACGTACGCGAGATCGCTCGGCCGCGCCGGCGCCGCGGGCGGCGTGACCGGGCCGCCCTCGAACAGCGCCGGCTCGAGCGCGAGCCGCGGGCCGGCCCAGTCGAGCGCGCCGCCCAGGCCGGGCTCGGCGAGCAGGACGCGCGCGCCGCTGTCGCGCAGCATGTACTCGAGCCGCTCGTCGGGATAGCGATGGTCGAGCGGCAGGAACGCGCCGCCGGCCTTGAGCGCGGCGAGCTCGGCGACGATCAGCTCGGCCGACGGCCGGGTGAGGATCGCGACGACGGCGTCGCGGCCGACGCCGTGCCCGACCAGCCGGTGCGCGAGCCGGTTCGCGCGCGCGTCGACCTCGGCGTAGCTCAGCGCGCGCTCGCCGTCGACCAGCGCGCGCCGCTCGGGCTGGCGCGCCGCGACCTGCTCGAACATGCGATGCGCCGCGATCGCGTCGGGGTAGGCGACGTCGGTGGCGTTCCACGCGACCTCGACCAGCCGGCGATCGTCGTCGGCGAGGATCGACAGGGTCTCGACCGCCGCGTCGGGACGGGCCGCGATCTCGCCGCACAGCGTCGCGAAGCAGCGCAGGTAGCGCTCGATCGTCGCGCGCCGGAACAGGCTGGTGCGGTACTCGATCGCGATCGCGATGCCCTCCGCGCTCTCGTCCGCGGTGAGCGAGAGATCGAATTTCGCGGTC
>DATJAE010000375.1:0-20660 GCA_035516595.1 Kofleriaceae bacterium
GGAGGTCCCGCCATGGCACGCTCTGACCACGCCCTTCACCGCGCGCGCGCCGCGTACGAGCGCGCGCACGTCGCGTCGGCGCTGCGCGGCGTCGCGATCGCGGTGGCGATCACGCTGGTCGCGCTCGCGTTGCACCGCACGACCGGCCGCGTGACCTGGCTGCTCGCCGCGACGCTCGGCGCGACGCTCGCGACGCTCGGCTGGCGCGGCGGCGCGTGGCGGCGCGGCGCGCTCGCCGGCGTGCTCGCCGGGCTGCCGCCGCTGGTCGCACCCGCCGTGATGTTCGCGCTCGGCCACGGCGGGCAGTGCCCGAGCTGCGCGATCGGCCCGACCCTGCCGTGCCTGATCACGTGCGCCGGCACGAGCGCGCTGGTCGGCGCGCTGGTCGGCTACGCCGCGACGCGCGACGGCTCGCCGGCGCGGTTTGCGCTCGCCGCGATCGCCAGCGCGGCGCTGACCGGCCTGCTCGGCTGCACGACCACCGGGCTCGGCGGCGCGATCGGCGTGGTCGTCGGCCTCGCCGCGGGCGGCGTGACCGGCTGGGCGGTCGCCGGGCGGCTGGCACAGGCTGCGCGCTGAAGGCATGCTCCGCGGATGAACGATCGGCGGCGCGCGCGGCGCTCGATCCTGCCGCTCGCCGTGATCGCGATCGGCTACATCGTGCCGCCGCTGCTTTCCACCGGCCTGGCGCCCAGCTCGGCGTTCGGGGACGGCGACCAGCTGTTTCTGGGCGTCTACGCCGGCGCGCTGGTGCTCGCCGTGCTGACCGATGTCGCGGCGCGCCGCGACGCCGTCCCCGGCGCGGTCTCGGTCGTCATCGCCCTGCTCGCGATCGGGGCGGCGAGCGTGCCTACCGTGCCGGTGGTGTGCTTGCTGATCGAGGACCGCGCGCCGGTCCGGGCGCTCGGATTTGGCGCCGCGATCCTGGCCGCGGCCGCGGTCGCCGCGCTCGCGCTGCGCCGCCGGGGCTGGTGGCGCTGGTCGATGCTGCTCGGCGCGTTCGCGCTCGCCGCGCTGCCATTCGCCTGCCCGGTCGCGGCCGGCCTCTACAACCTGTTCCCGGGCGGCGCGATCTTCCTGATCGCCGACCTCACGTTGATCGCGCAGCTCGCGATCGGCGCACGGTGCGCGCGCGGGTGATATACCCGCGGCGTGCGGTTCGCGTTGCTCGTCCTGGTCGCCGGCTGCGCGATCCCCGCAGCGCCCCTGCCCGCCGGGCATCCGGCCGATCCGCGCGCGCCGATCGGGCGCCTCGCCGGTCCGCCCGACGCGCTGCGCGCCGGCGCGCCGGCCGACGCCACGCCGCCGCACTCCGAGATGCCGGCGATGCACCACCACCATCCATGAAGCTCGCCCTCGTCGCTGTCGCTGTCGCCGTCGCCGCCTGCGTGCCGTCGCGCTCCGAGCTGCGCTCGCCGGTCGACTCCGAGGTCGCGAGGCGGCTCGGCGCGCCGGTCGCGCTCGGTGACGACGCCGGGGTGAGCGCGTTGCTCGCCCGGCCGCTCGATACCGACGCCGCGATCCGGATCGCGCTCGCCCACAGCCCGCGCATGCGCGCCGCGCTCGACGACCTCGGGATCGCGGGCGGCGAGATCGCCGCGGCGACCGTGCTCGGCCCGGTGGTGGTCGACGCGCAGTTCGTCCACGGCGGCGGCGAGACCGAGTACGACTACAGCGCGGTGCAGGACGTGATGGGCCTGATCGCGGGCTCGCGCCGGCGCGCCGCCGCGCGCGCCGAGCTGGACGCCGCCCGCGCGACCGCCGCCGCCACCGCGCTGCGCCTCGCCGCGCGGGTCGAGATCGCGTTTCACGACCTCTACGCGGCGCAGCAGGAGGTCGAGCTGCGCCGCACCGCGTTCGAGGCCGCCGACACCGCCGCGACGCTGCGCGAGCGCATGCACGACGCCGGCAACACGTCGGATCTCGCGGTGGCGCGCGATCGCGACGCGCGCGAACAGACCCGGATCGATCTCGCGCGCGCCGAGGCCGAGGTCGAGCAGCGCCGCGAGGCGGTGAACGCGCTGCTCGGCCTGACCGGCGATCAGACGAAGTGGACCGCGGCCGGCGCGCTCGCCGATCCGCCCGGCGCGGCGCCCGCGCTCGACGACCTCGAGGCCAGCGCGGTCGCGGCCAGCCTCGAGCTCGCCGCCGGGCGCGCGCGCGTCGATGCCGCGACCAACACGCTCGGCGACGAGCGCGTCCGCGCGATCCTGCCCGCGCTCGGGCTCGGGGTCGGCGCGATCGATCGCGATCACAACCTCGAGTTTGGCCCCGCGATCCGGATCGGCATCCCGCTGTTCGACCAGCGGCGCGGCCAGCGCGCGCGCGCCGCCGCCGAGCTGTCGCGCGCCGGCCACGAGCTCGAGGCCGACGCGATCGAGCTGCGCGCCGCCGCCCGCGCCGCGCGGATCGCCGCGCTGTCGGCGTACCTCGAGGCCCGCCACATCCACGAGGTCGTCCTGCCGCTGCGCCAGCAGATCGTCGACGAGACGCTGCGCCACTACAACGCGATGGACGTCGATCCGTTCCAGCTCATCGTCGCGCGCCGCGACCTCGCCGACGCCGGCCACCAGTACCTCGACGCGCTCCGCCGCTACGCCAACGCGATGTCGGAGGTCGCGGCGCTGCGCCGCGGCGTCCGGCTCGACTCACCCACCGATCGCTGAGGTCCCATGTCGGTCAGCCGCCGCAAGCTCCTGTCATCGACGCTCGCCGCGGGCGCCGCGTTCGCCGGCCGCAAGGCGCTCGCCGCCGCCGCGCCGCCCCCGTCGCCGCCACCGGCGCGCGGCGTGCGCGTCCCCGACGGCAGCGCGCTGCAGGGCACGGTGAGGGGCGGCTTCAAGATCTTTCACCTGCGCGCCGAGCCGGTCCGCCACGAGATCGTGCCCGGGCTCGAGGTCATTGCCTGGGGCTACAACGGCACGACCCCCGGCCCGGTGATCGAGGCGGTCGAGGGCGATCGCGTGCGGATCTACGTCACCAACAAGCTGCCCGAGGCGACCTCGATCCACTGGCACGGCGTGCTCGTGCCCAACGGCATGGACGGGGTCGCCGGGCTGACCCAGGCGGGGATCCCGCCCGGCAAGACGTTCCGCTACGAGTTCGTGTTCGAGCGCGCCGGCACGTACATGTATCACCCGCACGCCGACGAGATGACGCAGATCGCGCTCGGCATGACCGGGATGATCGTCGTGCACCCGCGGGGCGGCGAGCCGGCCGCGCGCGACTACGCGCTGATGCTGCACGAGTGGAAGGTGCCGGCCGGCACGCGGCGCGCCGATCCGCTCGCGATGAACGACTTCAACGTCCTCACGATCAACGGCAAGGCGTTCCCCGCGACCTCGCCGCTGGTCGCGCGGACCGGCGAGCTGGTGCGCATCCGGTTCGGCAACCTCGGGCCGATGGATCACCATCCGCTGCACCTGCACGGCCACGCGTTCGAGCTGGTCGCGACCGACGGCGGGCCGGTGCCGCCGGGGGCGCGCCACCCGGAGACCACCGTGCTGGTCCCGACCGGCGCCGTGCGCGTGATCGAGTTTCGCGCGCGCGCGCCCGGCGACTGGCCGCTGCATTGCCACATGACGCACCACGCGATGAACCAGATGGGGCACGCCGCCGCGAACCTGATCGGCGCCGACACCGCGGGGCTCGACGCGCGGCTCGGCCAGGTCGTGCCGGGGACGATGGCGATCGGCGCCACCGGGATGGGCGAGATGATGGCCGCGATGCCCCAGCCGCCCAACACGATCGCGATGCTCGGCGGCAAAGGGCCCTACGGCGAGATCGCGATGGGCGGCATGTTCACGATCGTGAAGATCCGCGACACGCTGACCGGCGACGCGGATCCGGGGTGGTATGCCGCACCACCGGCAACCATCGCGTCCGAGGCGACCGCCGCCGACCTGGCGCGAGATGGCATTACGCCATGACGCGCGGCTTTGCTAGAATGATCGGTGATGCGTCGCCGGGGAGCGATCGCGCTCCTGGTGGTCTGCGCCGGGTGCGGTTTCAAGAATCCGGGCTACCACTACGACGCCGGTGACGACGCGCTCGGCGATGGCGGCGGCGGCGACGACGACGGCGGCAGCGGCAGCGACGGCCCCGCCGGGCCGTGCCAGATGCCGGCGATCGATCTCCACGTCGCGACGCTGTCGGGCTGCGCCGACGCCGGCACCGCCGACGGCCCGCGCGGCACCGCGAGGTTCTCGGATCCGGTGAACGTCGCGCTCGCCCACAGCGGGCTCGCCTACATCGCCGACTTCGACTCGAACCTGATCCGGCGGATCGACACCGACGGCACCACGACCACGCTGATCTCGCGCCCCGACTTCTCGCGGCCGTTCGGGCTCACGCTGTCGGTCGACGGCTACCTCTATGTCGAGACCGACGACGACGACATGCACATGCACTCGTCCGAGACCGGAACGATCTGGAAGGTCGATCCCGCCGGCGGCAGCGCCACCGTGATCGTGCGCGACATCGGCCGGCCGCGCGGCCTGGCGTTCATCCCCGACGGCCGGCTCGCGATCGCCGATCACATGCACGACGTGGTCGAGCTGCTCGACGTCACGACCGGTACGCTCACGGTGCTCGCCGGGATGCGCGACGTCGCCGGCCATGTCAACGCGACCGGCACCGCGGCCGAGTTCGCCGAGCCGTACGACGTCGTGCCGTACAACGGCGATCTGGTCGTGACCGATCTCGACAACAACGTGCTCCGCCGGGTCACGCTGACCGGCGTGGTCACCGACTTCGCGGGCACCGGCGCGTCGGGCCACGACGACGAGGTCTACGCGTCGGCGACGTTCGCGCAGCCCAAGGGCGCGGCGGTCGACGCGACCGGCGCGATCTACGTCACCGAGGCGCTGAACCACGACGTGCGCAAGCTGACCGGCGGCTCGGTGACGACGCTCGCGGGCTCGACGCTGCCCGGCTGGCTCGACACCGACACGCCGGCGCAGGCGATGTTCTACGGGGTCGAGGGCCTCGACGTGTCGTCGGACGGCGCGCGGGTGGTGATCGCGGACGGCGACGTCGGCGACGGCATGCCGTACAACCGCGTGCGCGAGGTGCACTGATCAGCTCGCGTCACTTCGAGCACGACGGCAGGCCGGCAGGCGCCTCGAGCTTGAACTTGTCCGGCGCGAGCGCCTCGTCGATCTTGCGGCTGCCGGGGTCGCCCCACTCGACCAGCAGATCCTCCTTCTGATCCGGCGAGCGAAAGCGGGTCTTGCCCGGCACGCGATGTCCGCCGACCTCGACGAAGTCGGTGTTGGCGACCGACCACTGCACCTTGCCGGCGGGATCGAGCAGCTCGCAGTCGAGCACGTCGAACCGGCCGTGCTTCATGTCGATCGTCAGCCTCTCGGTGCCGCCCGCGCCGTGCAGCACGACCTTCTCGGTGCCGTTCTTGTCGTCCCACGTCACGCTTCCGGTCGGGCTGGCCAGCACCGGCGGCGTGCCGAGCGCGAGGTGGACGAAGTCGTCGGGCGCGAGCTCGATGTGGAAGAACTGCGCGATCGAGCGCTGATCGCACGGCCCGGCCAGCGCACAGTTCTTCTGGTGATCGACGTAGACGAAGTTCGTGCCGTCGCACGCCATCTCCGCCATCGTGCTGCCGCCCGCCGGCGACAGCGCCGCGAACCGCACCTTCGCGCCGACCTCGCCCATCACGAGCACCTCGCCCTTCACGCGCTGGTCGCCGAGCCAGTAGTCCATGTTGCTGTCGGCGACGAACGAGGTGAGCGCGGCCTGTTGCGTGCCGAGCCGATCGACGATCTGCGCGACCGTGGGATCGGGATACGGCCGCTTCATCGCGCTCTGCGGACAGCCCGCGAGGATCGCCATCACAGCCAGCCATGCCAGTCGCATGGCGGTGTGATAGCGCGTCACTTCAGCTGCTGCAGCAGGAACGCGAGCTGATCGGCAATGCGATCGACCTGCGCCTTCACCATGTCCGCGCCCCCGTGTCCCGAGTTGCGCTCGATGCGCAGCCAGATCGGCGCGCTGCCGGTCTGCATGGTCTGGAGCGTCGCGGCGAGCTTGCGCGCGTGCATCGGATCGACCCGGTCGTCGTGATCGGCCGAGTCGAACAGCACGGCGGGATACGCGCGCGGCCCGGCGTCGACCGCGACCCGGTACGGCGAGTACGCCCACAGCGCCTTGAACTGCGCCGGATCCTCGGCGGAGCCGTACTCCGGCACCCAGGTCATGCCCGAGCCGAACATGTGGTAGCGCAGCATGTCGAGCAGCGGCACCGCGCACACCGCGGCCTTGTAGAGGTCCGGCCGCTGGGTGAGCGCCGCGCCGACCAGCAGGCCGCCGTTGGAGCCGCCGCTGATCGCGAGGTGGTCCTTCGACGTCCAGTTCTGCGCGATCAGGTACTCGGCCGCGGCGATGTAGTCGTCGAACACGTTCTGCTTGGCGAGCAGCATCCCGGCCTTGTGCCAGTCCTCGCCGTACTCGCCGCCGCCGCGCAGGTTCGGGATCGCGTAGACGCCGCCGTGCTCGAGCCACACCACGCGCGAGCCCGCGAACCCCGGCGTCATGCTGACGTTGAATCCGCCGTAGCCGTTCAGGATGGTCGGCGCCGTGCCGTCGCGCTTGGCGTCCTTGTTGTGGATGATGAACATCGAGATCTTGGTGCCGTCCTTCGACGGATAGAACACCTGCTCGGTCACCATGTTCGAGGTGTCGATCGGCAGCTTGACCCGCGTCCACTCGGCGACGTCGCCGCTCTTGATCGACGTCTTGTAGATGATCTGCGGCTCGGTGAACGAGGTGTACGACAGGTACGCGGTGTCCTCGTCCTCGTTGCCGGTGACGCCTTCGATCGTGCCGAGCGACGGCACGTCGACCCGGCGCAGCAGCTTGCCGTCGAGGTCGTTGACCTGGAGCACGCTCGCCGCGTCGCGCAGGTAGCCGAGCACGAGGTGCTCGCCGATCACGCTCGCGCTCTCGAGCGTCGCGTCGGTCTCGGGCACGATCTCCTGCCACGCGTCGCGCGCCAGGTGGCGCGGATCGACCGCGTACAGCCGGTAGCGCGGCGCGTGGTCGTTGGTCATGACGTAGAAGCGATCGCGCCACACGCCGGCGATCTGGAACACCGCCGGCTGGCCGGCGACCAGCGTGGTCCACGGCGCGCCGCGCTTGCGCGCGTCCTTGACGTAGACGTCGCTCGAGTTCCAGCCGTGCTGGACCACCGCGAACAGCCAGTGGCCGTCGCGCGAGATCATCCCGCCGAGGAACGTCTCCGGATCCTTGGTCGCGTCGCGCACGACCGGGTCTTTCCCCGGATCGGTCCCGAGCGCGTGATAGCGCAGCTCGGCGAAGCCCGGGCGCTGCGCGACCGAGATCCCGGCGCCGGCCGGCGGGACCCAGGTGTAGTAGAAGCCCTTGCCGTCGGGCGTCCACGACGCGTCGGCGTACTTCGTCCCCGCAATGACGTCCGGCAGCTCCTTGCCGGCCACGACGTCGCGCACGTGCAGCTCGGTCTCGTCGGAGTTGTGCTCGCTCACCTGGTAGGCGACGTGCCTTCCATCCCAGCTCGGATACCAGCCGTGCAGGCCCTTGCTGCCGTCCTCGCTCCACGTGTTGGGATCGAACAGCACCTGCTCGGTGCCGTGCTCGCCCTCCTTCCAGTAGACGATCGTCTTCTCCTTGTCGGCGTGCTTGCGGGTGTAGAAGAACTTGCTGCCGCGGTGGAGCGGCGCGCTGATCGCGTCGAAGTAGAACAGCTGGCGCAGCCGATCGGCGATCGCGGCGCGCTCGGGCAGCTTGGCGAGCTCGCCGCGCGCGTAGTCGTCCTCGGCCTTCATCCACGCCTGGACCTCGGGGGCGTGCTCGTCCTCGAGCCAGCGGAACGGGTCGGCGACCTTGACGTCGTGGATCGTGTCCACGATGTCGTCCTGGCGGGTGTTCGGCCAGGGATGCGACGGCGGGGGCGGCGGCGGCACGGCGGCGATCGGGTGGTCGGGATGCTTGGGAGCCACCGGCCCGATCACCGGGCCGTGAGGGCCGCCGCAGCTGGCCAGCAGCGCGAGGACGATAGCGATCCGCATGCCGCGGATCTAGCACCGGTCGGCCGTTCGATCAGGGATGCAGCACGATCTTCGCCGCCGCCTCGGCGTCCAGCGGCTTGTCGAGCTTGATCCCGTTGGCGGTCAGGTCGAACGCGAAGATCGCCAGGTACTGATCGGTCGTCAGCGAGCCCGGGGTCTTGGGCGGCATCTTCTTGCTCGCGAACGCGAACACGTCGGCCGCCGTGTGGAACTGACCCGCGCGCTTCTGGCCCTTGCGCGGATCGAGCGGGAACGCGTCCTTGCCGACGACCGGCGGGCCGTCCTTGCTGCCCTGGCCGGCATTGCCGTGGCACTTGGCGCACTTCTCGCCATAGAGCTTCTTGCCCTGCGCGATCTGCGCATCGACCGTGGTCGGTGCGGTGAACGCGGTCAGCGAGTAGGCCACGACGAGGGACGCGAACGCGGTTGCGAGCAGAAAGCTTCTCATGCCCGCTAGAGCATGATCGAGGCCATCACGTTACGCGTCATGCGATCGCAGCGATCGCCGTCGAACGCGTAGACCTTGTCGATCATGGTCTCGGCCAGCGCGGCTGCCACCGCAGCGCGCGCCCGATGTAACCTCACCCGCACCGCCTCCTGACTGAGGCCGAGGCACGCCGCGGTTTCGGCGGTATCGAGCTCGAGCACGTCGCGCAGCACCATGACCTCGCGGTGGCCCTGAGGCAGCTGCGCGAGGCTGGCCTCGAGCAGCGCGCCGAGCTGCGCGGCCTCGAGCGCGGCGTCCGGCGCGTCGCCGCCCGGCGCGTCCTCGACCTCGGCGATCACCGGCCGCTTGCGCGCGTGCGCGATCGCGGCGTGCACGCAGATCCGGGTCGCCCAGGTGGTGAACTGCGCGTCGCCGCGGAACTGGCCGAGGTTGCGATAGATGTCGAGCCAGGCCTGCTGCAGCACGTCCTCGGCCTCGGTGTCCGAGCGCAGGATCGCGCGCGCGGCGCGGAACAGCCGCTGGTTGTGGCGGCGGACCAGCACCTCGAACACCTCGCGCGCACCGGCGTTGACCAGATCGACGATCTCGGCGTCGCTGGCCTCGAGCAGCGCGCGTGCGGTGACGGTCATGATCATTGGAGCAGCTCCCCGGCTCCCGCGTTACATCGCCGAGCCGTACTCCGGCAGCTCGACCCGCCACCGCCCGTCGACCAGCACGAGCTCGAGCCGCGCGCGCCCGGCCGGCGAGACCACCTCGACGGTCGCGCGTTCGCCGCGGCGATCGATCACGGTGACGTCGCTCGGCGCGCCGCCATCGCTCGCGGCGATCGAGATCAGGTCCTTCGCGCCGTAGCGCACCGCGCCGCCGACCAGATCGGTCGCGCGCTTGGCCTCGGCGTCGAGCCGCGCCTGGGTCGCCGGCGCGAGCAGCTCGTACACGGCGTCGCGATCGCCGGCCTTCGCGGCGCGGAACAGATCGCGCACCGTGATCTCCGGCCCGGGCGGCGCGACCCGGCAGCTGTGCCCCGCGACCGCGATCGCGAGCGCGAGCGCGGCGGCCGCGCTGGCGACCGCCGCGATCGTCGAGCGCCGCGTGCCTAGCGAGAGCGCCACAGCCCGAGCCTCGCATGGACGTCGGCCATCGTGTGCTGCGCGATCGCGCGCGCCTTCGCGGCGCCGGCCTCGAGCACGTCGCGCACCGCCGACGGCGTCGCGACCAGCCGGGCCCGGCGCTCGACGTAGCCGGCGAAGTGCGCCTGCATGTTCGCCGCGAGCTTCTTCTTGCAATCGACGCAGCCGATCCCGGCGGTCTGGCAGCCGCGGCGCGACCACTCGATGTCCTCGGGCGGCGACAGCGCCTTGTGCATCGCGAAGATGTTGCAGATCTCGGGATGGCCGGGATCCTCGCGGGTCACGCGCGCCGGATCCGTCTTGGCCGGGCCGAGCAGCTTCCACAGCGCCTTGTCGTTGCCGAACACGCCGAGCGGGATGTGGTTCTTGAGCGACTTGCTCATCTTCGCTTCGCCGTCGAGCCCGAGCAGCTTGGGCAGGTCCGTCATCAGCGGCTCGCACTCGGGGAACGTGTGGCCCCAGCGATGATTGAACGTGCGCGCGATGCGGCGGGCGAGCTCGAGGTGCTGCAGCTGATCGTGTCCGACCGGCACGAGCTCGGCGCGATACAGCATGATGTCGGCGGCCTGCAGCACCGGATAGTCGAAGATGCCGACGTTGATGTTCTCGGGCTGGTGCTCGCTCTTGTCCTTGAACTGCGTCATGCGCTCGAGGTCGCCGTGGTGCGCGACGCAGTTGAGCACCCAGCACAGCTCGGTGTGCTCGGGCACCATCGACTGCAGGAACAGCAACGAGCGCTCGGGGTCGATGCCGAGCGCGAGCAGGTCGATCACCATCTCGTCGACCCGGCGTGCCATCTCCTTCGGCTCGTAGTCCTGGGTGATGGCGTGATAATCGACGACGCAGAAGATGCAGCGGTACTGGTCTTGCAGCGCGACCCAGTTTCGGATGGCTCCGAGGTAATTGCCCAGATGCAGATCCCCGGAGGGCTGGATGCCTGAGAAGACCGTTTTCATCGGCGTTCTGTGTACTTGTGGCGGTGCGTAGCGTCAACTACAGTTCGTAAGCTCGGAGGAGTGATCATGGATTTGCGACGGCTTGCGCTCTGGGTCGGCGCCGCGGGGGTCCTCGCCGCGTGTGTCGTTCACGACGCAACACCCGTGAATCCAGGCTACGGCTACGGCTATGGCTACGGGCCCGGCTACGCCGCCGAGCCGACCGTGGGTACGCCCACGCCCTACGCGGTGTCGTCGATGCCGCCCGAGCCGCTCTACGAACAGATGACCGCGTCGCCCGGCTACGGCTACGTGTGGATCGACGGCTACTGGCACTGGAACGGCTACGAATGGGTGTGGGTGAGCGGGCGCTGGGAGCGCCAGCAAGACGGCTACGTCTACGTCGAGCCCTACTACGACTACGTCGACGGCTCGTACGTCTACACGCCGGGCTACTGGTCGCGTCCCGATCACGTGCCGCCGGGCTGGCGAATCCGCGGCGATCGCCGCGACGGCCGGCCACCGGTGGTCGCGCCACCGCCGGGCTGGCACACGCCAACACCGCCCGGCCGTCCGCCGGTGCTGCCGCCGAGCCGTGGTCCGAACATGTACCCGGGCGCCGAGCCCGGCCACGAGCCGCTGCCGCCGCCGCATCACGCGAGCGGGCCGTATAACCCGGCCGAGCCGCAGACCCCGGCGACCTACACGCCGGAGCCCGAGCCGCCGCGCGGCGGGCCGTATCGGCCCGCCGAGCCGACGACACCGGCCCGCGTCGATCCGACGGGCGGCCCGATCATCCTCACGCGGCCGCCGGTCGAGCGCCCGAGCGCGCCGCCGCCGAGCGCGCCCGTCATGCATCCGGTCGCGCCGCCGCCGCCTCCACCGCCGGTCGCGCATCCACGCGGCGCGCCGCCGCCCGCGGCGCACCCCGGCCACCGCTAGCCCGGTTCACCCCGAGACGATCGCGCCCGGCGCCGGGATGCTACTCGACGCGCAGCGAGCGCTCGAACTCCTCGGGGTTCGAGCTCGCGTAGATCGCGGTCTCCATCGTGATGAGGCCGGCGTTGACCAGATCGATGAGGTGCTGGTCGAACAGCTGCATCGAATACAGGTCGCGGCCCTTGCGGATCAGATCGGGGATGTCGGTGAGCCGGCCCGAGCGGATGCACTCGCGGATCGTGCGGGTCACGCGGAGCAGCTCGACCGCCGGCAGCCGCCGCCGGCCGTCCTTGCTCGCGAGCAGGCGCAGCGACACCACCGCCTGCAGGCAGTCGCCGAGCCGATCGCGGATCACGTCCTGCGCGTCGGTCTCGAACAGCCCGACGTAGCGCTGCACGGTCGCGACCGCGTCGGGGGTGTGGATCGCCGACATCACGAGGTGGCCGGTCTCGGCGGCCTTGAGGCAGGTCGCGGCGGTCTCGCGATCGCGGATCTCGCCGACCAGGATGACGTCGGGGTCCTGGCGCAGCGCCGCGGTCATCGCGTCGCGGAAGCTCTCGGTGTCGGCGCCGACCTCGCGCTGGATGATCATGCACTTCTGCGGCTCGTGGATGAACTCGATCGGATCCTCGATCGTCACGATGTGCGCGTGTCGCGTCTCGTTGATGTAGCGCAGCATCGCCGCCATCGTGGTGGTCTTGCCGTTGCCGGTCGCGCCGGTGATCAGCACGAGGCCGCGCCGCGCGTCGGCGATCTCGGCGAGCACCGGCGGGAGGTTGAGCTGCTCGAGCGACAGCACCTGGATCGGGATCAGCCGCATCACGATGCCGACCGCGCCGCGCTGGCGGAAGATCGACGCGCGGAACCGGCCGCGCTGCGCGAGCGAGTACGACACGTCGATCTCGGCGAACCGCCGCGTGAAGTCGACCGTGATGCTGCGGTCCTCGAGGATCATCCGCGCGATCGCCTCGGTGTCCGACGCGGCGAGCGGCGGCACCTTGATCGCGCCGAGCAGCTCGCCGTGCAGCCGATAGTGCGGTGGATAACCGACCTCGAAGTGGATGTCGGAGACGCCGCGCTCGATGCCGAACGCGAGGAGCTTGTGAAACGCGTTGCGATCCATGCGCCCGGTTCAGTTTAGACCGGGACGACCTGGACCGGGCTCGCCGTCGGGCGCGTTTTCCACGCCCGAGCCCTGCAGGCTCGACAGCAGCGCCTCGCCGGTCGCCTCATCATCGGTGAGCGGCTGCCACGGCGGCGTGGTCGGCGCGTCGCCGCTGCGCTCGGCGGGCGGCTCGCTCGCGCGAGGCCGGCGGTTGTCGAGCGCCTGCATCGGAAAGTCGTCGGTGATCTCGTCCTCGGCACGGCCGAACACGTTGCGCGGCACCGCGGCGGTTCGCCCCGGCAGCGCGATCGGCACGGCGAGATCGCGATCCTCTTCGTCCTCGTCGTCGCCGTCGTGGGTGACCGCGACCGGCTTCTGCGCCGGGATGTTGTTGACCGAGCGCAGCTCGGCGCGGACGTAGTCGGGCAAGCTCGGAAACGGCGGGCCCGGGCGCGCCATGTAATAGCCCTGGCCGTAGCGCAGGCCGAGCTCGCGCAGCGCGACCACGTCGTCCTGGTGCTCGATGCCCTCCGCGATCATCACCGCGTCGATCGTCTCGGCGATGTGGCGCAGCGAGCGCAACATCTCGCGCTTGACGGTCGAGCGCGCGATGCCGCGCACCAGCACGTCCGAGATCTTGATGAAGTGCGGGCGCAGCGACATCACGGTCTCGAGGTTCGAGTGGCGCGTCCCGACGTCGTCGATCGCGACGCCGAAGCCCATCGCGGTGTAGGTCGCGAGCGCGCGCTTGAACGACGCGAAGTTCTCGATCGCGAGCCGCTCGGTGATCTCGAACACGAGGTTCGCGGGGGTGAGCCCGGCGGCCGACAGGAGGTTCCCGACCTCGATCTCGATGAACGCCGAGTCGTAGAACGACATCGGCAACAGGTTCACGAACAGCCGGTGCACCGGCTCGAGCGACATCGCGTTGCGCAGGGCGCCGCGGAAGCACGCGCGATCGAGCTCGACCGTCAGATCGACCTCGTCGGCGATCGCGAACAAGGTCGCCGGCGACTCGAACCCGGTACCGCGCGGGCCGCGGCTCAGCGCCTCGAACGCGAAGATGTCGCCGGTGCCGAGATCGACGATCGGCTGGTACACCGAGGTCAGCCCCTCGCCGAGGATCACGTCCTGCAGCGTCGTGCGATCGCGATGCGCCTTGCGCTCGCGCAGGTTGCGCGAGGCGTCGCCGGCGTCGCTGACCAGGCGCGCGGTGAGCCGCTCGGGGCGGAGCAGCGAGTTGCCCAGCACGCGCGCGTGGCCGACCGTGATCCGCGGCTGCTCGCGCAGCACCTCGCTGACCATCGGCGCGAGCGCCTCCTCGACCGCGCGCTCGACACTCTGCGCGAGCGACTCGAGGTCGATGCGATGCGCGCCGCGCGGCGCGAGGATCACGAGGTAACCGTCGCCGTCGCCGCTGCGGCAGATCAGGTCGGATGGATCGAGCACCGCGCCGCGCAGGCGGTCGAGCACCGCGGCGGCGTGATCGTAGATCTCGCTGTGGTGCGCCACGCCGAGGTCGAGCTCGACGCGATGCAGCCGGGACAGATCGACCAGCAGGCACGACAGCGAGCGATCGCGGTTGAGGATCGACGTGACCTCGTTCATCCGCTCCTGGTAGGGGCGGAAGCGATCGATCTCGGCCTCGCGCATGCGGCCGAACGGCCGGCTGTGCACCGCGGCGCTCGCGGTGGCGGGGCTGTTCTCGCCCGACGAGAAGAAGTGGATGCGTCCCGGCCCGCCGCGCTTGGCGCCGCGCAGCGCGGCCTCGGCGGCGGTGAGCAGGCCCTCCGGATCGGCGGCGTCCTCGGGCAGGCACGCCACGCCCATCGACAGCGACATCTTGCGCGCGCCCGGCATGTCGGTGAGCGCGACCGCGTCGCGCAGCCGCGCTGCCTTGGTGAGCGCGCCCGGCTTGGCGGTCTCGGGCAGGAGCAGCACGAACTCCTCGCCGGAATAGCGCGCGACCACGTCGGAAGAGCGCACGCGATCGGGCGCGTCGTCCTCCTGCAGCACGACCGCGATCCTCCGCAGGATCTCGTCGCCGACCTGGTACCCGAGGTCGTAGTTGACGCTCGCGAACTGATCGATGTCGGCGATCAGCAGCGACATCGGCTGGCTGTAGCGCAGCGCGCGCGCCACCTCCTCGCGCAGCCGCTCCTGGAACGCGCGGTGGGTGTACAGCCCGGTCAGCGGATCGCGCAAGGTGAGCGCGTCGAGCTGGTGACCCATCTGCGCGAGCTGCTCGGTCGCCGCCGAGATCTCGCGGCCGCGCGCCGACAGCTGATCCTCGAGGATGCGCTCGTGCTCGCGCAGCTGCGAGTTCACCCCGCGCAGCTCGTCGAGCAGGCGCGCGTTGTCACGCTCGAGCCGGAACGTGTGGACGAGCTGATCGACCACCTGGAGCAGATCGGCGAGCTTCCACGGCTTGGTGATCACGTAGTGCAGGTGTCCGGCGTTGATCGCGGAGATCAGCTCCTCGGACTCCGGATAACCGGTGACCACCGCGCGCCGGCATTCGGGACGGATCTGCGCGACGCGCGCGAGCAGCTCGGCGCCGGGCAGGCCGGGCATGTGGAGATCGGCGAGGATCGCGGCGACGTCGGCGTTGGCCTCGAGCAGCTCGAGCGCCTCGGGACCCGAGGTCGCGAGCAAGACGGTGCAGCGCGTGCGTAACACGCGGCCGAGCGCGTGCAAGTTGTTTCGATCGTCGTCGACGCAGACGACGATCGGCTTGCGCGGCTCGTCTGCGGTCGGTGACTCGCTACCGGAGACAGCCAATGTGACCCCAGTATAGACAGGTCGACCTTTCCATTAGAACTGTGAAGACCCGCACGGTCATCTCGACACGAGACGTGACAGTGCGTTCAGGTAGGCCTACCTGCCGAGGACGGCCACCCCGAGCAGCGCGCCGATCATTCCGAGCAATCCCAGCGCGATCAGCACGAGCCCGAGCCCGAGGACGGCGAGCCGGCGATAGCGGTCCGCGCCGATCCTGCGCGCCGCACCGTAGACGATCGGCAGCGCGAGCGAGGCGACGGCGACCTCGCCGAGCCCGGCACCGAGCCCGAACCAGCCGCCCGGGGCCGCCGCCGCCGCGCCGAGCCACAGCCCGTGCGCGACGCCGAAGCCGAGCGCGACCGCGTGGCGGCCGCGCGCGTCGGGGCGGACCACGTCGTCGCCCGCGACGTAGATCAGCGACAGCGCGACCAGCGCGTCGCACAGCCGCGGCGCGAGCGCGACCCAGTGCAGCGCGGACGCCGCGAGCCCGACCGCCTCGCCGATCGCGAACGCCGCGAGCACGAGCGCGCCGGCGCGCACCGCCGGCACGAACGCGCGCACCGTCCAGCCCGATCGTCCGCGCGCGAGCACGACCACGATCAGCAGCGCGACCACGAACGCGGCGTCGCTGAATCCGCCGCGCATCCCCGCGCGCGTCGCCGCCCCCGGCGGCAGCGGCAGCTCGAGCGACAGCACCGGCGTGGTCGCCCGCACCATGCGATCGACCGGCTCGGCGCCCGGGGCCACCAGGTGGACGATCGCGACGTGGCGCCGATCGAGCGCGAAGAACGCGGCGAAGTCGGCGCGGTCGGCGGCGCGCTCGCACGCGGCGTGGAACGTGACGACGAGGAACTTGCCATCCTCGTCGGGCTGCGCACCCGGCGTGGTGGTCATGCACGGCGCGCCGCCGCCCGAGATCGCGATCCAGCGCGCGACGTAGAGCGCGACCCGCGGGTTCTGCGCGGCCTGCAGCGCGGTCGGCCGGGCGTCGGGCCGGAGGCCGAGCGGCTCGGTGACGTCGGCCGGCGAGACCCGCACGACCACCGCGGCGCCCGCGTCGTCGAGCGTGATGTCGACGTATTTGATCGAGCTCTGGTGCGCGGACGCCGCGCGCGCGACGCCGAGAACCGCGAGCAGGACAGCGATGCGCACGCGGGAGTCTTAGCGCACGCGGGCGCGGCCGTGCACGCTGCGAGGATGGAGCAGTGCGCCGGCGTCGCGGGTCGGATCGCGATCGAGCTCGAGGTAGCTGCCGGCGAGGTCGAGCTTCCAGAACGCGATCGGGGTCGTGGTCATCGCCGCGGTGATCGCCGCGTCGTCCAGCCCGGCCTTGCGAAGCGCGTCGACCTCGTCGGGCGACGGCCCGTCGACCTGGAGGTTGCCGAGGTCGGTGCCGTACAGCACGGTGACCCCGGCGGCGCGCAGCGCGCGCAGGTTCGCGATCGCGCTCGGCCGCGCGCCGAACGCGGCGAGCGTCGAGATCACGGCGCGGCCGCGCCACGCCGCGACCGTCGCCGGCGCGAGCGGCTCGACCGGCGTGTGGGCGAGGATGTCGACCCCGGCGGCCGCGGCGCGCGCCGCGCTGGCATCCGAAAGCGCGTGCACCGCCACCTTCAGGTGATGCGCGTGCGCGGCCGCCACCGCGACCGGCAGCAGCAGCGGGTCGAGCCCGTCGTCGTCGAGCGCCACCTTGATC
Source organism: Kofleriaceae bacterium (assembly GCA_035516595.1). Classification (GTDB taxonomy): domain Bacteria; phylum Myxococcota_A; class Polyangia; order Haliangiales; family Haliangiaceae; genus JABFXX01. The sequence continues at coordinate 17,095 of DATJAE010000375.1, forward strand.
ACGCCCGCGCCCTCGCCGGCCAGCCGATCGATCGTGCGCGCGACGCACGCGGCGTCGTCGCAGCCCACGCCGTAGCCATCCTGGCCCCACGCGTCGAGCGGATAGCCGCCGCGGTGGGTGAGCATCGGGCCGGCCGCGATCTCCGCGATCGGCTCCGGCGCGCCGAGCGCGCGCTCGGGCTCGGCGAGATCGACCACCGCGAGCACGCCGTGCGCCGCCAGCTGATCGGCGATGCCCGCGCCCGCGTAGACCAGGTGGACGTGCGAGTCGACGATCGGCGGCCAGCGCACCGCACCGCCGGGTGCGGCGGGCGCCGGGGCCTGCGCCGAGCTGCACGCGATCACGGCGAGCGGCAGTGCGTTCAGAACTGACATATGTACGGGAAGCTGCCGCTGGTCGGCACCTGCGTCGCATCGCACGGCCGGTCGTCCCAGCCCTTGCCGGGGCGCGACGCCGCGATCACCAGGCAGTTCTCGTTGTACTTGCCGCCGCCGTCGTTCGGCTCGCCGGTCTCCCAGTTGGTGTAGACCATCGGCGTCCCGTCGTCCCACAGCCACGTTCCGACCATCGCGAGATCGGTCGCGCCGGCGAACGTATCGGCGGTGCCGGCCAGGGTCTCGGCGGCCATGTCGGTCTCGGCCGACTTGAGGAACGCCAGGTGAGCGTCGATCGCGGCGCACGCCGCCTTCGCGTCGACGTAGATCTTGGGCGCATCGAACAGCACGAGGCAGGTGCCGCCCGGCTCCATCATGCTGGCGTCGCCGCCGCCGCACGGCCGCGCATCGGCCGCGCCGTCGGGCGCGCGCGCGTCGGACGCGACCTGGTTCATGTGCTGGCCGAGCCTGGCGTCGCACGCGGCGACGAGCACGAGCGGCCAGACAAGCCTCATGCCCCGATTGTGCCCGAGCCACGAATCGATCGTGTACCTTTCCGCAAACATGAGTCGTCAAGCACCACTCGTCCTCGTGATGGCGGCGGGTCTCGGTACGCGGATGAAGAGCGACACCGTCAAGGTGCTGCATCGCATCGCGGGGCGACCGATGCTGCACTGGGTGGTGGGTGCGGCGCGCGCGGCGGGCGCGGGGCGGATCGTGGCGATCCTCGGCCACCAGCACGCGGCGGTGAAGGCCGCGCTCGATGCGAGCTTCGGCGCCGGCGCGATCGACGTCGCGATCCAGGCCGAGCAGCGCGGCACCGGCCACGCCGTGCAGTGCGCGCTGCCCGCGCTGGCCGGCGAGCCCGACGATCGGATCGTCGCGATCCTCACCGGCGATGCGCCGCTGCTCGCGAGCGAGCGGATCGCCGAGCTGGTCACCGCGTGCGCGGCGTCGCCGGCCGGCATGGCGCTGCTGTCGACCCGCCCCGATCGCGCGATGCCGTACGGCCGGCTGGTGCGCGACGCGCGCGGCGTGCTCGAGAAGATCGTCGAGCACGCCGACGCCACGGAGGAGCAGCGCGCGCTCCCCGACACCAACGCCGGGTTCTACGCGATCCGGCTCGGCCACCTGCGGCGCGGCCTGGGCGAGCTGCGCGCCGACAACGCCAAGGGCGAGCTCTACCTGACCGATCTGGTCGCGCAGGCCTATGCGCGCGGCGGCGCGACCGCGATCGACGCGCCGTTCTCCGAGGTCACCGGGATCAACGATCGCGTCGACCTCGCGGCGGTCGAGGCCGCGGCGCGCCGGCGGATCAACGAGGGCTGGATGCGCGCGGGCGTGACCATGGTGGATCCCGCCGCGACCTACATCGACGCCGACGTGGGACCGCTCGGCAAGGACGTGTGGCTCGCGCCCGGCGTGGTCCTGCGCGGCAAGACCTCGCTCGGCCATCACGTGCGGGTCGACGCCGGCGCGGTGCTCAGCGACGTCACGGTCGGCGCCGAAACGTACATCAAGCCGTGCTCGGTGATGACCGACACCGCGATCGGCGAGCGCGTGGAGATCGGACCGTTCAGCCACTGCCGCCCCGGCACGCGGATCGACGAGGACGCGCGGCTCGGCAACTTCGTCGAGACCAAGAAGACCCACCTGATGGCGGGCGCGAAGGCGAATCACCTCGCGTATCTCGGCGATGCGTCGATCGGCCAGAAGGCCAACATCGGCGCCGGCACGATCACCTGCAACTACGACGGCGTCGCCAAGCACAAGACCACGATCGAGTCCGGCGCGTTCATCGGATCGGACAGCCAGCTCGTGGCGCCGGTCACGGTGGGGCGCGACGCGTACGTCGGCTCCGGAACCACGGTGACGCGCGACGTGCCGCGCGGCGCGCTCGCGCTCACCCGGATCAAGCAGGTCAACGTCGAGGGCTGGGCCGATCGCTTTCGCGAGGCGCAGGCCAAGCGCAAGAAAGCCGGCGAGGACAAGAAGCCCGGCGACGGAGACCACTAGGCGTGCTATCCCCAGATCGTGTACTGCTCGATCGACAAGATCGACCTGGCGGCACAGATCGATGGCAGGCCGATCGCGGTGCAGACCGATCACCGCGGCCGCGCTGACATCGAGGCCGATCCCGAGCTGACCCAGCTGTTCGCGATGGCGCGCGTGCTCAACGCGCGCACCCAGCTCGCCGACGACGGCCATCCGGATGCAGCGGTGCACTACGTGATCGGCGAGGAGCCGCCCGCGGCGCTGCGCGAGGCGCTGACCGCGGTCGGCGGCACGATCGAGCGCGCGGATCGCCGGCGATCGATCGAAGCGCTCGGCCCCGCGTCCGAGATCGCGGTCGCCGAGATCGCGGATCGCTGCTTCGCGCGGCTCGCGCAGCGCGTGAAGCAGCGGGTCGGCAGCCGCGATCTCGCGATCGCGCTGCGCATGCTCGAGGACCAGACGATCGCGAACCCGCCGCCGCGCGGCGACGAGGTCGGCTACTGGAGCCGCGTGCTCGAGCTCGCGGCGCTCGCCGGGGAGCTGCTCCGCGCGAAGTACCCCGGGATGTGGGTGCAGACCGATCGCGCGCTCGTGCCGTTCGGCTTCCAGCTCGCGGCCGGCAGTGCGGTGATGTTCCCGACCAACCGCGCGCAGCGCGTGATCGAGGATGGCCGGGACGAGAGCCTGTTCAAGCTGCTGATCGCCGCCGACGAGACGGTGCGCCATCCCAGCGATCCCGAGACCGGCCGGCTGATGCCGAGCCTGCGCCGGCGGCGCGACGTCGAGCTCGACGAGGTCGTGTGGCGGCCGGTGCTGGCCGATCACGCGCCGAGCGATCTGCCGATCGTGGTGTGCGGGATCGACGGCGAGAGCACGTTCGGCATGATCCGCCGCGAGGCGCTGGCCCGGCCGCCCGACGTCGCGCTCGCCGAGGCGCTCTGCAACCTCGCCGAGGAGTCGGTGCAGTGCGACACGCTCGACGTCGGCGAGATCCCGGTGATCGTGGTGTCGGGCAGCTTCTACGCCGCCGAGAAGCTGCTCGACCGCGCGTTCATGCGCGCGCTGCACGACGAGCTCGGCGGCGAGCTGCTGGTCGCCGCGACGCCGACCCGCGGCATGCTGCTGGTGTCGCGCGCCGAGCGCGATCCGGCCGCGCTCGCGCGGTTCTTCGCGCTGGTCCGCGCGCGCCACGACGAG
>DATJAE010000376.1:0-2165 GCA_035516595.1 Kofleriaceae bacterium
CTGCACCGCCGACCTGCCGAGCAGGAAGCCCGCCATCTCGCGCGCGCACGGCGCGACCGCGAGCTGGTCGCCGTACAGCATGCGCGCCATGTACGCGGCGTGCTCGGCCCACGACCACGCGAGGCGATCGCGCGGGATGCCGAACAGCGCGGCGAACCGGTTGAGCTCGACGATGTACGCGTCCTTGTCGGCGACCGCCACCGCGCCATCGAGCCGCTCGCGCACGACGATCGTGGTGTCGACCAGCGTCGCGTGCACCCAGCGCAGCGCGTCGACGTCGTTGGCGTGATACGGCGTGCCGGCCGGCCACGCACCGAGCGCGATCGGGATCGTGCCCTGCACGCGCTCGTGGACGCGGTGCACGCGGCGCGCCGCGGCGAGCGCGTCGTCGAGCTCGCCGAACACCATCGCGAACACGTTGCGGAACGTGCGCTGGAACCGGCCGACCACGTCGTCGCGCGTGCGCGAGTGCTGATCGATCGCGAACGCGACCATCGGATGCGCGAGCTGGAGCAGCGCCGCGCGGCCGCCGCCGAGAAACACCGCGAGATCGCCGCCGAGCCGCCACGCCACAGAGCGCGGGCCGAGGATGCCTGTGCGCGGATCGTCCACCTCGCGCACCAGCGCGGCGAGGGCGGCCTCGTGCTGCTCGCGCGTGACGATCGGCATGACCCGATCGTCTCATCCGCGTGCGGCGTTGTCACATCGCGCCGATTCGCCACTGAGCGGCACCGGAAACTGCGGCGCGGCCGGCGGTTGGGCTCCGGCATACGCGCTGCACGGAGACAAGCTCGGCATGCAGACCCAGGTCGCTACTGCGGGCGTCGCCACCTCCGAACCCACCGACGAGTTGCCGGTCGGTGCGATGGCCGGACCGTGGCGGGTCGAGCACGAGCTCGGGCGCGGCGGCATGGGCTCGGTGTATGCGGTGACGCACGCCGAGATCGGCAAGCGCGCCGCACTCAAGGTCATGCATCACCGCTGGGTCGGCCCGGCCGCCGCCGAGCGCGTGCTGCTCGAGGCGCGCGTGGTCAACCAGGTCGGCCACCCGAACATCGTCGACATCTTCGAGACCGGCGAGCTGCCCGACGGGCGCCCGTACATGGTGATGGAGCGGCTCGACGGCGTCTCGCTGGGGGCGCGCGCACGCGAGGGCAAGATCTTGCCGGACACGGTGGTCGACATCCTGCTGCAGATCAGCGATGCGCTGATCGCGGCGCACGCGGTGGGCGTGATCCACCGCGACCTCAAGCTCGATAACGTGTTCCTCACCGACAACGCCGACGACCCCAGCGTCCCGCGCGCCAAGCTGCTCGACTGGGGGATCGCGAAGGTGATCGGCGGCGACAAGCGCACGACCCAGGAGGGCATGCTGATCGGCACGCCGCAGTACGTCTCGCCCGAGCAGGCGCGCGGCGCGGTGGTCACCGAGAAGACCGACGTCTACTCGCTCGGCGTGATGGCGTTCGAGCTGTTCGTCGAGCAGCTGCCGTTCGACGCCGAGACCGCGGCGGAGCTGATGACCATGCACATGCGCGAGGCGCCGCCCGCGCCCAGCGAGCTGTGGCCGGACATCCCGGACGAGCTCGAGGCGCTGCTGGTCACGATGCTCGCCAAGGATCCCGAGGCGCGGCCGAGCATGCTGTCGGTCGCGCACTCGCTCGAGCGGATCAAGCAGGAGCTCGATCGCCGGCGCGTGCTCGCGCCGCCGCTGCGCGTGACGTTCCCGAGCGTCACGATCCGGCCGCGCCGCCGCCCCCGCTGGGAGCTCGTGGTCGGCGGGCTCGCGCTCGCGGCCAGCGCGATGATGTTCGTGCTGACCCGCGACGTCGACAGCGACGCGGCGACGATCCTGCCGCACACCCGTGCGGCGGCTGCCGCGGCGCTGCCGGCGCCGGCGGCCGCGGGTACGGGCGTGGGCGTACGCGAGCTGCATGCAGCGGCCGAACGGCCGGCGCCTACGCCTACGCCCGCGCCCGCGCCCGCGCCCGTGCGCGTCGCGCTGCGCGCCAAGCACCACGCGACCGCGCCGCACGTCAAGCGCGCTCGCAAGGCCCCGGTCACGCCGCGCCGGGACCTCGCGTTCGATCCCGACGGCACGATCGATCCGTACCGGTGAGGCACCGGCCGCTGATCGTCGCGCTCGCGCTCGCGCTCGGCGGCGT
>DATJAE010000377.1:0-6376 GCA_035516595.1 Kofleriaceae bacterium
CATGGCCGTGCTGTCGCTCGCGTGGGGCTTCCTGCCGGTACCGTTCGCCGCGCTGGTGCGGCGCCGGATCCGGCGGCGCGCCGCGCGCACGCGCGATGCGGAGGTGGCGTCGTGAGGCCGCACGTCGTGCACTGGCTGGAGCAGATGGTTCCGCCGGCGGTGGCGCAGGCGCTCGCACCGAGCTGGTTCACCTGCGTCGGGCTCGCCGGCCTGGTCGCGATGATCTGGATGCTCGTGATCGCGCGCCAGCACCGCATCGATCGCGGCGCGATCGCGACGATGGCGCTGTGGTGCTACGTCGCGGCGGTCGCCGCCGGCATCGCGATGCCGATGCTGATCGACGCGATCCAGCAGCGGGTGACCACCGGCGACGTCGCGCTGCGCTGGTCGGGCATGACCTCGTTCTGGGGCTACCTCGCCGGGTTGTGCGCGGTCGCGATCGTCTGCAAGGACCACGGGCTGCCGCTGGCGCGGCTCGGCGATCTCGCCACCGCGCCGCTCGGGCTCGCGCTCGCGATCGCGCGGCTCGGCTGCTTCTCGGCGGGCTGCGACTACGGCAAGGTGACGTCGCTGCCGTGGGCGGTGCGGTTCCCGAGCGGCAGCCCGGCGTGGTGGGATCACGTCAACGCGGGCCTGATCTCGCGCGATCGCGCCGAGTCGCTGCCGGTCCATCCCACCGAGCTCTACGAGTCGCTGCTCGGCCTGGTCATCATGGCGGTCGGCCTGGTGTGCGTGCGGCGCGGCTGGCGGCAGGGCAGGGTGTTCCTCGCCGGCGCCGCGACCTACGCGATCGGCCGGATCGGGATCGAGACCGTGCGCGGCGACGCCGGGCGCGGCGTGTATGCAGGGCTCTCGAGCGGACAGATCTTCTCGCTGATCGTCCTCGCGGCGATCGCGGCGGGCCTGCTCGTGCGCCGGCGGCGGGTCGCGCGGGCGGCGGTGGCGGCGGCGGCGGTCGCGCTCGCGATCGTCGGGGCCGAGGCGCGCGCCGACGCGCAGGCCGCGCCGCCCGCGACCGAGCCGGCCCCTGCGCCGGCACCGGTCGCGACCGTCGCGGCCGAGCCCGCGCCGATGGTCGATCAGGCGCTGCGCATCGGCGTCCTGGTCGGCTACGCGACGCCGCTCAACCGTCGATCCGATCAGGTCCCGCCGATGGAGGGCGTGTCGCTGTCGATCGGCGGCAACCGCGGGCCGTTCGGCGGCTGGATCGATCTCGACAGCTACGGCAACGTCGACGCGTCGCACGGCACGCTGCTGTTCTCGGGCAGCTTCACCGGCGAGCCCAGCCGCGGCTTCCGGATCGGGGCGCGCACCGGGCTCGGCGCGACCCTGGTCAACTTCCGCGATCCGGCGTTCCGCGACGTCCTGGGCACGACGATGCGCGCCGAGGCGCTCGCCGAGTACTCGCTGTCCGAGCAGTGGCAGATCTGGGCGCGGCCGATCTCGTTCGATCTGCTGGTCGCGCGCGATCTCGGCGGGCCGATCTTCACCTGGCAGGTCCGGGTGGGCATCGCGTATCGCTTCGCACGCCACGCCCACCGGCCGCCGCCACCACCACCGCCACCACCGGCCGCACCGCCACCGGCCGCACCGCCGCCGCCGCCGCCCGCGCCGGCCAGCGCGCCGGTCAATCCCTACCCGACGGGGGCCCCATGACCTGGCGAAACCTGTGCATCGCGCTGTTCGTGATCGTGCTCGTCCAGGCGTGGCGCGACTGCGCGCGCTCGCCCGCGCCGCCGGCCAAGCCCGCCGCGGTCGCGCACTGTCCCGAGCCGGAGCCGCGGCGCTCGCATGACTTCCCCGACACCACGCCGGAGCGCGACGAGCCGGCGCCGGCGTCCGCGGCGCCGGCGGGCGACGGCTTCTCGATCAACGGCTTCCAGCTCCAGGTGCCGTCGTGGGCGATGTGGTTCGCGCCGCAGCCCGGCGAGGACCTGCGCGCGTATCGCGACCGGCTGATGCCGTTCGCCAAGGCGGCGCTCGCGCCGCATCGCGAGCGCGTCGCGCGGAGCCTCGACGACTTCGCGGCGGCCGCCAAGCTCGACGCCCACCAGCTCGGCGAGCTCGACGCCGCGTCGAAGGAGGCGGCGGCCGCGATCGAGGATCGCGTGATGAACGCGGTGATGAGCGGCGAGCTCGCGCCGTCGAGCTTCAAGCCGATGACCGGGGTCGGGCTCGCGCGCGACGTGCTCGACACGGTGGAGCACGCCAACCAGCGCTTCACCAGCTCGCTGACCGACGATCAGCGTGCGCAGCTTGCACAGCATCCGTTCGATTTCGCGGACTACCTGGTGTTCTCGACCCGCTGGGAGGACTTCCTCGGGGCGCAGTGACTCGCTGTACACGGATTGCACAGCGCGCACGGGATCTTGCGACGAGAAATTCGCTTGCGATCGCGCGCGGCGCGGCGCGATCGTACGCGCGTCTTGTCGGGGGACATCATGTCACTGCTCACGCGCTCTGCTCTCGTGCTCGCCGCGCTCGCGGCCTGTGGACCGTCGGCCACCAACACCGGCGGAGGCGGCGGCGGTGGTGGCGGCGACGCCGGCAACATGGGCTCCGGCTCGGGCTCCGGCAGCGGCAGCGGCAGCGGCAGCGACCAGAGCTACACCGTCTACGCGCACAGCGACGGCGTCCTGTACTCGATCGATCTATCGGCCAAGACGCTGGTCACGGTCGGCAACTTCAACGCGCCGCCGCCTCCCGGAGGCGGCACGTCGCCCGACGTCCTGACCGATCTCGCGGTCGCGCCCGACGGCACGATCTGGGTGATCTCCGAGACCGCGCTCTACACCGCCGATCCGAACGATGGCCACGTCACGTTCGTCGGCTCGCTGTCGGCGTGCGGCCAGCGCGGCGTCGCGCTCACCACGACCGCCGACGGTCGCGTATGGATCGGCGACTTCATGGGCGCGATCTGCCAGCTCGACATCTCGGTGTCGCCGCCGGTGGTCAAGCCGCCGGTGATGATGAGCGGCGGGCTCGCGCTCGCGGGCGACATGGTCGGCGTCGACAACGGCACCGTGTTCGGCACCGCGTACAAGCTGTCGGATCCGGCGAACATGGGCAGCCAGATGAACAACATCCTGGTCACGGTCGACGTCACGACCGGCACCGCGACCCAGATCGGATCGAGCGGCTATCCCAAGCTGTTCGGCACCGCGTTCGCGAACAACCAGGTGTTCGGCTTCACCCACGACGGGACCGGCCGCGTCGTCACGATCGACACCACGACCGGCGCGGGCAGCGTGTTCGGCACGTTCACCGATCCCACGACCCAGAAGCCGATCTCGTTCGCCGGCGCCGGCGTGAACTCGCTGGTCGTGATCGAGTAACGCGTCAGCGCAGCAGCCGGCTCGCGAGCGCGAGCGACTCGGCGCTGGCCCGGCAGGTCAAGCCGCTGTCGAGTGCGAGCGGCTTCGCGCCGCTGCAGTCGTCGACCGGCGCCAGCCAGTCCCAGACCGACATGACGTTGTCGCAGCGCCCGCTGTTGCACGAGCCGCCGTGGCAATCCGAGTCCGAGCTGCAGTGACCGCAGCGACCGCTCGAGCAGTTGCCGTGGCCGTGGCAGTCCGAGTCCGAGCTGCAGCTGCCGCACCGGCCGCTCGAGCAGTTGCCGTTGCCGTGGCAATCCGAGTCCGAGCTGCAGCTGTTGCAGCGCCCGCTCGAGCAGTTGCCGTGGCCGTGGCAGTCCGAGTCCGAGCTGCACGCGCCGCACTTGCCGCTCGAGCAGTTGCCGTTGCCGCCGCAGTCGGAGTCCGACGAGCAGGCGTACGCGGCGCGGCCGCCGATCCATCCCACGACTGCGAACACACACACGATCACGATCCGGCGCATCTCGGCCTCCTTGCAGGTGGCCGCTTGATACCGCGGGCCCGCCGCGCGGCGCAAGCGGCTAGTACTAGCGGCGCCGGCGCGCGTCGGCGTCGGGGTGGAGCCGGTACGCGGTCGGGTCGCCGAGGTAGGCCTGCTGGCTGAGCTTGAAGTCGGTGACCGCGAGGAACTGCATCTCGTGGTCGCCCGTGTTCTGGGTCTGATGCAGCGCCCAGCGCGGCACGAGCACCGAATCGCCGGGGCCGACCGGCAACATCCGGTCGTCGACCAGCACCTGGCCGGTGCCGGCGAGGATGTGGATCAACGTCTCGTGGGCGTGCTTGTGCTTCTCGTTGAACTTGCCGGCCGGGATCCGCACCATGCGCGGATCGAGCACCTCCGAGGCGAGCGGCAGGCGATCGACCGTGAACTGGACGTTGAGCTTCTCGACCTCGCTCGCATAGAGCAGATCCGCGGACTCGCCGTTGCGATGCAGCAGCTGATCGTCGGGCACGCCCCTGGCGAGCGACTCGTGGTGCTGCATGCGCGCCACGATCGGCTCGAGCCGGCGCAGCCGCAGCGTGGTGTAGAGGTTGGTGAAGAACTCGTCGCGGAGCTCGAGCGCGCGGTTCATCGCGGCGACGCACGCGTCGAACCAGCCGGGCTCCCGCGCGTACGACGCCATCATGTTCTCGAGCGTCACCGCGTGCTCGTCGTCGCAGCTGATGTGGAGGTGGAAGAACTCCAGATCGGCCTCGCCGATCCCGGCGGCGCGCAAGCCGGTCAGCATGATCTCGTAGAGCCGCGCCACGATGCCCTCGGTGCCGAGCGACAGGAACGCCGCGCCGGCCATCGGCTCCGAGCGCAGGCAGTGCACCAGGTACTCGCGCACGAAGTGGCGGGTGAACGGCGCGTACACGATCGCACCGGGGTCGTCGACCCCGAGCGCGCCGCGCAGGAAGTTGCGGAACAGCTGCGCGTGCCGCCGCTCGGGCTCGCAGCCGCCGCCTTCTTCCCACAGGTTCTCCGACAGCTGCGCGCGGAACAGATCGCTCTCGCAGTTTGCCATCACCGCCGCGATGAACCTGGTGAAGTTCTTCGAGTACAGGTGGTACTGCGCGTAGATGTAGCTCAGGTCGGCGCGCGAGAACGCGCCCTGCGCGAAGCCCGCGAGCAGCGGGTTCGTCCAGAACGTGTGCTCGCGCTGAAGGATGCGGAGCTTGATCAGCTGCGCATCGACATCCCGGCTGCGGCCGGGTTCGACGATACCGGTGGCACTCACGGTAGACCCCCCAGCGAACCTTCGCGGATGGCGGCTCGGCGCACAATCGGCCGATCGCTGATCGTGGTGCCGGGGAATGCACTACGCGTGCGGTGCGCGAAACCCGTCGGTTCGCTTACGCTCGCACGTGGTGGCGAAGCCGCAGGTCCCGCGCGCGATCACATTCCGCTACATCGGCGCGTTGCTCGCGGTCGCGCTGCTGCTGGTGATCGGCCAGATCACGATCCAGGTCGCGCTCGATCACCAGCAGGGCGACGCGCGGATCGTCAACATCGCGGGCCGCCAGCGCATGCTGAGCCAGCGGCTGTGCGTGCTGCTGCTGGCGCCGCCGGACCCGGCGCGGCTCGCCGAGCTGGCGGCGGTCGCCGACGAGTGGGAGCACAGTCAACGCGCGCTCCGCCAGGGTGACAACTCCGACACCGTGCGTGCGCTGTTCGCGCAGATCGACGGCGACCACCGCGCGATGCTCGCGGCCGCGCGCGGGGCGATCGGCGACGGCGGCACGGGGTCGCATGCCGCCGAGGCACTCGGCCACGCCGACGCGTTCCTGTCGGGCATGGACCGCATCGTCGCGAGCTACGAGGCCGAGGCGCACGACCGCGTGGTCGGGCTGCGCCGGGTCGAGCTCGCGCTGCTCGCGCTCGTGCTGGTCGTGCTCGCGCTCGAGGGCGTGTTCGTGTTCCGGCCGGCGGTGCGCGGGCTGCGCGCGTACCTCGCCGAGCGCGACGACGCGCAGCGCGCGCTGGTCTCGGTCGGCGATCGCGAGCAGGAGCGGCTCGCGCAGGATCTGCACGACGGCCTGTCGCAGCACCTGGTCGGCGTGTCGTTCCTGGTCAAGTCGCTGGCCCAGCGCGAGCCGCACGACGAACGGCTCGACGAGATCGGCGCGCTGCTCGCCGAGTCGATCCAGCAGACCCGCAGCCTCGCGCGCAGCCTGCACTCGCACGTGCTCGAGACGGAGGGGCTCGACGTGGCGCTGCGCGAGCTCGCCGCCCACACCGAGCGGATGTTCGACGTCGCGTGCACGGTCGATGCCGAGCCGATCGAGCTCCCGGTCACGCTGCGCGGTCACCTGTATCGCATCGTGCGCGAGGCCGTGGTCAACGCGGCCAAGCACGCGAAGGCCAGCACGATCGCGATCGAGGTGCAGCGCGAACCGCGCCGGGTCACGCTGATCGTGCGCGACGACGGCGCGGGCATGCCGGCCGGGCGCGGCGACGGCCTGGGATTGCACCTGATGGAGACCCGCGCGAAGATGATCGGCGCCTCGCTCGCGATCGA
>DATJAE010000378.1:0-2833 GCA_035516595.1 Kofleriaceae bacterium
CGAGCTCGGCGAGCTCGGCGTCGAGGTGGACGTCGAGGCGATCCATGTCGGCGGCGCGGTTGATCAGGCGCTTCGCGACGCCGACCGCCTCGGTCGGCTGGGCGGCGAGCTGCTCGGCCAGCGCGAGCGCCCGGGCGTCGAGCTCGGCGTCGGGGACGACCTGGTTGACCAGGCCGAGCGCGAGCGCCTCGCGCGCGGTCTGACGCTCGCCCAGCAGCACCAGCTCCATCGCCTTGCGGAACCCGACCAGGCGCGGCAGCAGGAACGTCGTCGACTCGGCGCCGGTGAGTCCGGTCTTGAAGTACGCCCACTCGAACGTCGCACGCTCGCTGCAGATCACGAGGTCGCACGCCATCGCGATCCCCAGGCCACCCGCCGCGGTCGGGCCGTCGACCGCCGCGATCCACGGCTTGGGCGCGCGCCGGATCTCGGAGATCGTCGAGTGGATGTACTCGAGGATCTGCTTGAAGATCGCGCCGTAGCCGGCGCGCTCGGGCCGTGCCTCGGGCGAGAGGTACGCGACCTCGGCGTCGCCGCCGCGCGCGATGTACTTGAGGTCGGCGCCGCTGCAGAACACGCCGCCGTCGCCGCGCAGCACGACCGCGCGCACGTCGCGATCGCGCGCGAGCTGGAGGCCGGCCTTGCGGAGGTCCTGCGCGGTCTCGACGTCGAGCGAGTTGAAGCGGTCGCGCCGCGCGATCGACAGGACGCCGACCGCGCCGTGGAGCTCGATGCGAATGTGGTCGCCCATCAGCAGATCCTCGGTAAGAGCTCGCCGTCCGCCTCGCCGAGCAGGCGGCGGCCGAACCCGGTGTCCACGATCACGCTGCCCGGCCGCTCGGCCGTGCACTCGCCGACGATCGCGGCGTCGCGCCCGAGCGGATGCGCGCGCAGCGCCTCGATCACGCGGCCGGCCGCGCCCGGGCGCACGGCGATCACCGCCTTGCCCTCGTTGGCGACCTGCAGCGGGTCGATGCCGAGTAGCTCGCCGACCGCGCGGACCTCGTCGCGCACGGGCACCGCGCGCTCGTCGAGCGCGATCCCGACGCCGCTCTTGCCGGCCATCTCGTGCAGCGCGCTCGCCAGCCCGCCGCGCGTCGGATCCTTCATCGCGATCACGCCGTCGCCGCCGGCGGCGAGCGCGGCGCGCACCAGGCCGTTGAGCGGCGCGACGTCGGAGACCAGCGGCGTGTCGAGCGCGAGCTCGCGGCGGGTCGCGAGGATCGCCAGGCCGTGATCGCCGACCGTGCCGGTGACGATGATGACGTCGCCGGGCGCAAGGCCGCGGTCGGGCACGACGCGCGGCGCGATCGCCACGCCGGTCGTCGCGATCGCGATGCGATCGAGCTCGCCGCGCCGCATGACCTTGGTGTCGCCGGTGACGATCGTGGTGCCGGCCTCGGCGCACGCCGCGCGGATCGACGCCCAGATCCGCTCGAGCTCGGCGCGCGGCAGGCCATCCTCGAGGATCGCGGCGCAGGTGAGCGCGAGCGGCTCGGTCGCGCCCATCATCGCGAGGTCGTTGACCGTGCCGCACACCGCGAGCCGGCCGATGTCGCCGCCGGGGAAGAACGTCGGCTGCACGACGTGCGAGTCGGTCGTGATCACCAGGAAGCGGCCGTCGCCGAGCGGCAGCGCCGCGCCGTCGTCCATCTCGGGCAGGCCGATGCCGCCCTCGACCGCGCCGAACCCGGGCGCGAAGATCTGCTCGATCAGCGCGCGCATCGCGCCGCCGCCCGCGCCGTACTTGAGCGTGATGCGTTCCTCGACCAGCTGCGGGTTCCTCATGGCGCGCGCCTCCGGATCTGACGCAGGTCGGGGTGGCCGCCGTACTGGTGCCAGATCCGACAGGCACCCTCGGCGCTGACCATGCAGGCGCCGACCGGCGCGTCGGGCGTGCACTCGCGGCCGAACAGCGCGCAGTCGTGCGGCGACGCGATGCCGGCCATGATGTCGCCGCACTGGCACTGCGCGACCAGCGCGGGCGGCGCGTGATCCCACAGCTCGCGCAGGCCGCGCGCGATCGTGTCGTCGAACCGGCGGCGCGCGTCGAACCGCGCGAACTCGTCGCGCAGCCGGAGGTTGCCGTTGGGGACGTGCGCGATGCCGCGCCAGCGTCCGCCCTGGAGCTCGAACACGCGCCACAGCCGCGCCTGGGCCTCGAGGTTGCCCTCGCGCGTCACGCAGCGCGGGAACGCGTTCTCGACCCGCGGCTCGCGGTCGGCGACGAGCTCGACCAGGCGCACCAGGCCGGCGAGGATGTCGAGCGGCTCGAAGCCGGCGACCACGACCGGCAGGTGGTGGCGCGCGACGAACGGCTCGAACACGCCCCAGCCGGTGATCGTCGCGGCGTGACCGGCCGCGAGGAAGCCCTCGATCTTCGAGCCCGGCATCTCGGCGACGATCTCCATGACCGGCGGGATGTACTTGTGGGCCGACAGCACCGAGAAGCCCTCCGGCGGATCGGCGAGCAGCACCGCCGCGGTCGCGACCGCGGTGGTCTCGAACCCCGAGGCGAAGAACACGAGCGGCTCGCCGGCGCCGCGCGCGAGCTCGAGGACGACCTGCTGGTGGTGATGCGCGTCTACTTCGAGAAGCCGCGGACCACGACCGGCTGGAAGGGCCTGATCAACGACCCGCACCTCGACGGGTCCGGTGACGTCAACGAGGGCCTGCGGATGGCGAGGCGCGTACTGCTCGAGGTGCTCGACCTTGGCCTACCGGTCGGCTGCGAGTTCCTGGACCCGATCACGCCGCAGTACATCTCCGACGCCGTCAGTTGGGGCGCGATCGGCGCTCGTACTACCGAGAGCCAGATCCATCGCCAGCTCGG
>DATJAE010000379.1:0-8395 GCA_035516595.1 Kofleriaceae bacterium
ACGCCGGTCGCCGGCTCGCCGTAGCCGCTCGGCCGCTCGCTTCGCCCCGCTCGCCGCCGCCCGATCCCCACCCTCCAATGACGGCGGCGAGCGGGGTACTTCTCGTCCGATGCTGAAGCGTTCACGCGAGCTCGATGCTCCGGGCGTTGCGCCCCGGCGAGGGCAGCGTGACGCTCATGCCAGCGGCGATACCGCTGCGGATCAGCTGGCGACGCTCGTTGCAAACCGCTGCGCTGCTCGCAGGTAGGTCTCGCCCAACGTTACGAGCTGGCCCGGCGTCACGATAGAAGACGCGTGCGGACGACGCTCTCGTGGAGGCTTTCGACCAAGACACGCTGACCCCGGGCGAGCGACACGAGATGATCGCCGCTCGTGAGCGCCTCGAGCTCGCTGGCTAGCGGACGAGCTCGTTGACGAGGCTGCGAAGTGCTTTGAGGTCGAACGGCTTCTCGATCCGCCGGTTCGCGACGCGATCGAGAAAGTCGCGCGCGGTCTCGGTGAACGCGCCGCCGGTGACGAACACGACGCGATCGGCCTGCGCCGGATCGAGCCTGGCGAGCTCGCCGTGCAGCTCGATCCCCGTGATCTGCGGCATCATGACGTCGCACAGGATGACGTCGTAGCGCTCGCCGCGCGCGAGCTGTTCGAGCGCGATCCGCGCGCTGGTCGCGACCGATACGTCGTGGTCCTGCGCGAGGTAGCGGCGGATCGCGTGCGCGAGCGACTCCTCGTCGTCGACGACGAGCACGCGGCCGCGGCGCGCTGCCTTGACGTGGACGGGCAGCGACTGGGTGATCACCGGCACGGTCTCGCCGGCGATCGGCAGGGTCACGCGGAACTCGGTGCCCTTGCCGACCTCCGAGTCGAACGCGATCGCGCCACCGAGCGCGCTCACGATGCGGTGCGAGATCGCGAGCCCGAGCCCCGTGCCGACGCCGACCGGCTTGGTCGTGAAGAACGGCGTGAACAGTCGCGCGCGCACGTCGGGCGGGATGCCCGCGCCGGTGTCCGCGACCGTGACCACGACCTTGTCGCCGACCAGCGCGGTCGCGACCCGGATCCGGTTGTTCTGGAAGTTGCCTTCCGGTACGGCCTGCGCCGCGTTGACGATCAGGTTGAGGAACACCTGGCCGAGCCGCGACTCGTTGGCGTCGACCCGCGGCACGCCGCTGAACTCCTTCACCACGCGGGCACGATGGCGCAGCTCGTTCCACGCCATGCGCAGGGTCGACTCCAGCACCTTCTCGACGTCGACCGCGCCGCGCCGGTCCTCCTGCGCGCGCGAGAAGATCTTGAGATCGCGCACGATCTCGCGCACGCGATCGGCGGACGCGCGCGCGTCGTGCAGCTCGTCGACGAGATCCGGCGGCAGCGCGGCGCGGGTCGCCAGCTCGGCGACGTCCTGCACCGCCATGTCGACGTTCGCGATCACCGAGGCCAGCGGGTTATTGATCTCGTGCGCGACGCCGGCGGCGAGCGTGCCGACCGAGGCCATGCGATCGGCGAGCATGAGCTGCATCTCGGTCTGCTTGACCTCGGTGACGTCGCGCGCGACGACCACGCAGCCCGCGATCGCGTCACCGTCGTGCACCGGGCCGAGCCGGCACTGAAACCAGCCGGCGCGGCCGCTGGCGCGCTCGACGTGGATCTCGAACATCACGGTCGCGCCCGTGGTGACGACCGAGCCGAACGCGGCGCGCGCGCGCTCGCGCTGCTCGGGCGCGATCCGATCGAACCAGCAGCTGCCGATCACGTCCTCGATCCGGCCCGGCGGCTCGACGCGGTTGATGAACCGCACCGTCGCGTCGACGTCGGTCTGGATCACGTAGTCGGGCGCATTCTCGACGACCGCGGCGAGCAGCGCGGCGTGGCGCGCGGCGCGCTGCTCCGCGGCCTCGCGCTCGGCGTAGGCGCGCGCGAGCGTCATCACCTGGCCGATCTGGGTGCCCACGCCGATCGCGAACGCGTGCCAGTCGTCCTCGGCGAGCTCGCGGCCGCGCGACACCATGAGCAGCGCGCCGAGCGGCCCGGCCGCCCCCGCGAACGGCACGACGATCAGCGCCTGGGCCTGACAGCGCGCGAGCAGGTCGGCCGCGACCTCGCGCGCGACGTCATCCGACGGCAAGTGCAGCGGCCGGCCCTCTGCCATCAGCTCGCGCAGCACCGCCTCGTGGCCGAAGAACGTCGACAGCTCGCGGCTCGCCCACGTCGGATCGCCGCCGAGCGGGCGCACGCGCAACGCGCCGTCGGGCTCGATCTGGTAGAGCGCACCGACCGACACGCCGCACGCGTCGAAGCAGCTCGCGAGCGCCTCGTCGAGCGCGACCTCGACGTCGCGATGCTTGAGCACCGCCTCGGAGATGCCGGTGAGCACGGTCAGCTCCGACGACAGCACCGAGCAGCGCCTGGCCAGGCCGGTGTTGAGCATCACCTGGCGCTCGAGCTGGCGCATCACGCGGCGGCCGCGCTCGCGCTCGAGCTCGGTCAGCTGCTCGGGCGCGACCGCGGGTGGCGGCGAGCCGGACGTCGCCAGCGTGTCGCGCAGGAGGTCGATCAGCTCGCCGAGATCGGGCGTGCGCAGCACGAGGTCGTTCGCGCCGGCGCGCCGCGCGAGCTCGCGATCCGACGGCTCGACGTAGCTCGAGGTCACGAGCAACAGCGGCAGGCGGCGCAGTCCCGGGTCCTGGCGCATCGCCATCGCGAGCCCGAAGCCGTCGAGCTCCGGCATCATCACGTCGGAGATGACCGCGTCGGGCGGCTCGCGCTTGATCGCGCCGAGCGCCGCGGCGCCGTCGACGGCGGTCTCGACCGCGAAGCCGAGCCGGCCGAGCCGGAACGCCGCGAGCTTGAGCTGGATCGGATCGTCGTCGGCAACGACCAGCCGCCGGCCGGCGCCGAAGCGCTCGCCGCTCGGCACCGGCGCCGGCAGATGGGCCTCGATCAGCGGCACCAGGCGGGACGGCGCGATCGGCTTGGGGATGATGTCGTCGAACCCGACGGTCGACGCGCGCGCCTCGTCGAGCTTCGACACGAAGCCGGAGAACGCGAGGATCGACGCCTCGGGCGCGAGCTGGCGGAGCTCGCCGACCAGCACGAAGCCGTCGGCATCGGGCAGCATCAGATCCTGGAGCACGACGCGCGGCCGCTCGCGCCGCATCAGCTCGCGCGCGGTCGCGCCGTCCGCCGCCTCGATCACCTCGTGGCCCTGGCGCACCAGCGCGTTGCGCACCATCCGGCGCGTCGCGGCGTTGTCGTCGACCACCATGATCTTCGCGCTCACGTGCCACCTCGCACGCGCGCGACCTGCTGCGCGATCACGCCGGGCAGCGCGCGCGTGTCGATCGGCTTGGTCACGTAGTCATCGCAGCCGGCCTCGAGCGCCTTCTCGCGATCGCCCTTCATCGCGTACGCGGTCACCGCGATCACCGCGATGTCGCGGGTCGCGGGATCGGCCTTGAGCCGGCGGGTCAGCTCGAGCCCGTCGAGCCCCGGCAGCTGGAGGTCCATCAGGATCACGTCCGGGCGGTTCGCGCGGATCGCCGCCGCGGCGGTCTCCGCGTCCGGCGCGGTCTCGACCTCGTAGCCGTGCGCGCGTGCGACGAACGCGACCAGCTTGAGGTTGGTCGGGTTGTCGTCGACGATCAGCACGCGCGTCACGGCGCGGCTCCGGCGTCGACGAGCAGCGCGCGCAGCTCGGCGACCACGGTCGCGGGCGTGCCGGTCTTCGACACGATGCTCTGCGCGCTCCCGCGCAGCCGCGCGTGCTCGTCGGCGCTGAGATCCTTGATCGTCCAGATCAGCACCGGCGTGCGCGCGAGATCGGGCAGCTGGCGCAGCCGGCCGAGGAACTCGACACCGTCCATCTCCGGCATGACCAGATCGAGCACGATCGCGGCCGGGCGCAGCTCGGCCGCCGCGGCGAGCGCCGACGCGCCGCTCGATCGCGTGATCGCGGCGTAGCCGAGCTGCGACAGCGTCGCGTCCATCAGGCGCAGCGCGCCGGGGTCGTCGTCGACCACCAGGATCCCGCCGGCGCGATCCGGCCGCACGCCGGCGCGCTCGAGCGACGCGAGCAGCGCGCCGCGATCGAGCGGGCGGCGCAGCACGTCGTGCACCGCGAACCCTGCCGCGAGCTGCGCGTCGGCGTCGACCGCCACGACGATCACCGGCGTGGTGCGCGTGCCGGGCGCGCCGCGCAGCTCGGCGAGCAGCTCGAGCCCGGTGGTGTCGGGCAGCTGCAGATCGAGCGTGATCGCGTCGTAGCGGCGGTCGCGACAGCGCGCGAGCGCCTCGGCGGCGGTCGGCGCGGCGTCGACCGCGTAGCCGGTCGCGCGCAGCAGGCCGACCAGCAACTCGCGCTCGCGCAGGTCGCCCTCGACGACCAGCACGGCGCGCGCCCCCAGCCGCAGCGGCCCGCCCGACGATGGCGCCTGCGCGATCGCGCTGGCGTCGCGCGGCAGCACCGCGTGGAACACGCTGCCGACGCCGACGGTCGAGCGCACGCCGATCGATCCGCCCTGGGCCTCGACCAGCCGTCGGGTCAGCGCGAGGCCGAGCCCGGTGCCCTGGTGGTGCTTGCCCGCGCCGCTCTCGAGCTGCTGGAACTCGATGAACAGCCGGCCGAGGTCGGCCTCGGCGATGCCCGGCCCGTTGTCCTCGACCTCGAGCCGGAACCGCGCGTCGCCGTCGGCGAGCACCCGGAGCGCGACGCGGCCGCCGTCGCGCGTGAACTTGAGCGCGTTCGACAGGTAGTTGTACGCGACCTGCTTGAAGCGATTGGGATCGAGCGTGACCTCGCGGATCGCCGGATCGAGCTCGGTGGTCACCGCGATGGCCTTGTGCGACGCGATCGTGCGCGTGATCGCGATGACCTCGCGGATCAGCTTGCCGAGATCGACCTGGGTCGGCCGGAAGTCGAGCTTGCCGGCCTCGACCTTCGCGAGATCGAGCACGTCGTTGATCAGCTGCAGCAGGTGGCGCCCGCTGGTCAGGATGTCGCCGAGGAACTCGGCGTGCTGCGGCGACGCCGGATCGACCTGGCCGTCGTGGAGCAGCTCGGCGAACCCGATGATCGCGTTGAGCGGCGTGCGCAGCTCGTGCGACATGTTCGCGAGGAACTCGCTCTTGAGCCGGTTGGCCTGCTGGATCCGCCGGTTCTGCAGCTCGAGCTCCGCGCTGCGCTCGCGCGCCTCCTCGAGCCGGCGCCGCTCGCGCAGGTCGATCACGGTCAGCCGCACCTCGTTGCCGGCGACGCCGGGCAGGCGCACCGCGCGGACCTCGACCGGCACGATCTCGCGGCTCGCGTGCACGATCTCCCACTCGAACGGCGGCACGTACGCGCCGGCGTCGAGCCGGCCGAACAGGTCGCGGAGCATCGATGCGCGATCGCGGCCGTCGCGCGTCTCGACCACGCTGAAGTCACCGAGCTCGGCCGCGAACATCTCGGCCTCGCTGCGGCCGAGCAGCTCGAGCATCGCCGGGTTGACAGCCACCGTGCGCCGGCGATCGAGATCGTAGGTGAGCAGGCCCTCGGGCGCGACCAGGAAGCTCTGGCGATAGCGCAGCTCCGAGATCCGCAGCTCGCGCTCGGCCGCGACGCGCGCGCGCCGCTCCTTCGCCTCGCGCAGCGCGCGCTCGATCGCCGGCACGAAGCGCAGCGGCTTGTCCTTCGACAGGAAGTCGAGCGCGCCGGCGCGCAGCGCGGCGACCGCGGCCTCCTCGTTCGGCGTCCCCGAGATCACGATGCACGGCAGGTCGAGCCCGCTGCGCGCGACCAGCTCGATCGCCTCGAGTCCGCCGAACCCGGGCATCAGCCAGTCGCTGACCACCAGGTCCCACGCCCGGTCGAGCGCGTCGCCCAGGGCCTGCGCGGTCGCGACGCGCTGCGACTCGACCCGGTGGCCGGCGCGATCGAGCTCGCGCAGCAAGATCACGTAGTCGTCGTCGGAATCCTCGACGACGAGCAGGCGCAGCGGCGCGGTGACAGCGTTCGACTCCAAGCCCTCGATCACGGTATCACGGGGCTACGGCGGTCGGGCCGCCCGCCCCGTTAAGCCCGTCTGGCACGCGAAGAAACGTGAAGCAAAGCGCGGACGCCGCCCTCGTGCGTTTCACTCCGACATGACCAAGCTCGCCGCGCTCGCGATCGTGCTCGCCCCGACCGCCGCCGGAGCGGCGGCGCTCGTGCCCGGCAGCGCGCGGATCGACCTCGCGCCGCGCTCGCCGCACGCGCTGCTCGGCGAGAACGTGCTGATCGATTACTGCGTGGTCAACACCGGCCGGGCGCCGTTCAAGATCGACGTCGGCGGCGACTACCGCGGCTCGTCGCGCGCGCTGCGCTTCAAGGTGGAGGTGCGCGACGCCAGCGGCGCGGTCCAGGACGATCCGGATCCGAACCCGTGGAACGAAGGCGGCCTCAGCTACGAGCCCGAGATCGCGCCCGGCAAGAAGTGGTGCGAGTCGCTCCAGCTCGCGCGCTACGCCCGGATCGACGCCGCCGGCACGTACACGATCCGCGCGACCCACGATCTCGGCTGGCCGGCCGGCACCGCGCCGAGCGGCATGGCCACGATCACGCTCGCGATGCCGACGCCCGCGCAGGCCGACGCCGTGATCGCCGCGATGGCCAAGCTGCCCGACGATCCGAACGCCAGCGCGGGCGAGACCTCGCGCGCTTTCGCCGACTTCTCGGCGATGCGCTACGACGTCTACAGCGCGCCGCTCGCGAAGCTCGCGCACGCCGGCGAGCTGCGCGCGCTGCAGGGCCTGGGCGAGATCCCGACCACGGCCGCGACCCGCGCGCTGGTCACGCTGCTCGCCGATCCCAGCCCACAGGTCGCGTCGGCCGCGGCCGGCGCGCTCGCGATGCGGCTGCCCGATCCGGCGCTCGGCGGTGCGCTGGGCAAGCGCAATCCGTTCGAGAACGATCTGCCCGACGCGCGCAAGTACTTCATCGCGCACGCGTGGGATCCGTCGCTCGCCGACACGGTGCGCGACGCGGCCCGCGTCCGGCTCGGCGCGGCCTCGCCCGACGAGGTGACGAGCGGCGCGTTCATGCTCGAGTCGGTCGGCACGCCCGCCGACGGCGGCGCGCTGGTCGCGGCGCTCGACACCGCGATCGCCCGCACCCGCAGCGTGCCCGCCGAGAACGGCATCTACCCCGCGCCGCGCGGCGCGTGCATGGAGCTCGAGCGCGCCGCCAAGATCCTGGTCGCGCGCGGCCTGGTCCCGGCCGCGGTGCCGCGCTCGCCCGGCGAGCTCGCGGTGTGGCTCGTCGCGCTCGAGGCCGGCGCGCGGCCGCGCGGCTGGGAGGCCACGCTCGACGCCGCGAGCCGCCACGACCTCGCGTACGTCCGCCAGCTCGCGTTCGAGCACGCGCCCGCCGCGCTGCCCGCGCTGCTCGTCCCGCGGGTCGCCGCCGGTGCGCGCGACGCCGACCCCGACGTCGTGGTGTCCGCCGCCGAGCTCGCCGCGCGCGCCAAGCTGGCCGCGCTCGAGCCCGCGCTGATCGCGGCGCTGCCGCGGCTCGACGGCATCCGGCTCGACATCGTCGGTAACGACGCGGCGACGCTCGGCGGTACGCTCGATCGCGCCCGCGCGCTCGCCGACCAGCTGAAGCGCAAGGCGGTGTTCCAGGAGGCGCTGACCGGCCTGATCGGCCTGCTCGACGAGCGCGGCAGCGGCGGCTCGGAGTCCGAGCTGACCGACGCGCAGCGCGCCGCGTTCGCCGCGCGCTGGCGCAAGCTGATCGACGCGCACGCGAAGGAGATCGCGGCCGGCAAGAAGATCCCGCTCGATGCGTCGGGCGTCACGCCCGATCTCCTGCCGCCCGGCTACAGCGTGACGCGCAGCGACGGCACGAGCTGGCCGCCGGGGAGCCGCTAGCGCACGCGCTCGACGGTGTAGCCGGCCGCGGCGAGCAGCTCCGGCAGGCTGCCCGGGCCGAGCAAGTGCGCGAGGCCGACCGCGACGAACGCGCCGTCGCCATCGGCGTAGCGCTCGAGCTGCGCCAGCCACGCGCGGTCGCGCTCGACCACCAGCGCGTCGGTCGCCGGGATGCGCAGCAGGCGGGTCATGGTCGCCGCATCGCCGGCGTCGTACAGCGCGCGCGAGCGATCGCGATCGCACGCGATCTCGGCGTGCGCGTGGATCGCCTGCTCGAGATCGGCGACGCCGACCGAGCGATCGAGCGCGGCGAGCTGATCGGTCCAGGTCTCGAGGTGATCGATCGCGAGGCCGCGCGCGCGCGCGCGATCGGCGAGCGCGCGATCCATCGCCGGCTCGGGCGACGGCGCGAGCGTGTCGGTGAGCTTGGCCATCGCGTACCACGGCCGGGCGTGGCGCAGCGCGTCCTGCGCGACCGCGCCGCGCAGCAGATCGACGAGCTCGTACCAGT
>DATJAE010000380.1:0-5347 GCA_035516595.1 Kofleriaceae bacterium
TCAGATCCGCACCGAGCAATCCTCGATCGAGGCGCGCAACGACGGCACGGTCAAGCTCAACAGCGTCCAGCTGGTCCACAAGAAGGAACACTCGGTCGTGATGAACCGCCAGGGCGAGCTCGTCCTCGTCGACGAGATCGGCCGCGAGCGCGAGCGCTACGGCCTGCAGTACGGCGCGCGCCTGATGGTCCAGGACGGCACGCGGGTCAAGGCCGGCCAGGTGCTCGCCGAGTGGGATCCGTTCGCGATGCCGATCGTGACCGAGGTCTCCGGCTACGTGAAGTACGGCGACATCGTCGATGGCGTGACCATGACCGAGTCGCTCGACGAGGTCACCGGCCTGTCGCGCAAGACGATCACCGACAGCAAGGACGCCGACAGCCGTCCGCGCATCACGCTCAAGGACGCCGACGGCAACACCGTCAAGCTGCCGGGCGGGACGCACGACACCGGCGAGGCGCGCTACTTCCTGCCGGTCGACGCCAACATCTTCGTGAACGACGGCGACTACATCGAGGCCGGCGACATCATCGCGAAGATCGCGCGCGAGACCACCAAGACCAAGGACATCACCGGCGGTCTGCCGCGCGTCGCGGAGCTGTTCGAGGCGCGCAAGCCGAAGGACCACGCCGTGATCTGCGAGATCGACGGCGTCGTCCACTTCGGCAAGGACACCAAGGGCAAGCGCAAGGTGCTGATCGTCCCCGAGGTCGGCGATCCGGCCGAGTACCTGATCCCGAAGGGCAAGCACCTCTCGGTGCGTGAAGGCGACCGCGTGCGCGCCGGCGAGGCGCTGATGGACGGCCCGGCCAACCCGCACGACATCCTCAAGGTGCTCGGCGAGCGCGCGCTGGCCAAGTACCTGGTGGACGAGATCCAGGAGGTGTACCGGCTCCAGGGTGTGCGCATCAACGACAAGCACATCGAGGTGATCGTTCGCCAGATGCTGCGTCGCGTGACCGTCACCGACCCGGGCGACACCAACTTCCTGGTCGACGAGCAGGTCGAGAAGCACATCTTCGAGGAGGAGAACGAGCGGGTGATCGTCGCCGGAGGCCAGCCGGCCAAGGGTGACGCGCTGTTGCTCGGGATCACGAAGGCGTCGCTGTCGACCGAGTCGTTCATCTCGGCGTCCTCGTTCCAGGAGACCACCAAGGTGCTCACCGAGGCGTCGATCAACGGGCGCGTCGACTACCTGCGCGGCCTCAAGGAGAACGTCATCATGGGGCGTTTGATCCCGGCCGGCACCGGCCTGGGTGCCTACAAGCGCCTCACGGTGGACGTCGCCCTCGACGAGGAAGACGCGATGGAGGAGGGGCAGGACGGCAGCTATGTCAGCCCCGAGCCGGCGCCACGCGACGTCGAGCCCGCCGAAGCGGTCGAGTGATCGCAGGGTGATCGCTGTCGCGAAGTGACACGGCCGGAACCTCGGGGTTCCGGTTGTGCGCTTGCGCCCATTTAACCTTTTTCCGGCGAGCGAGCCGATCGAGCGGCCCCTACAATGAGATCGGCGCATGTCCGATCCGACGTCCATCCTGAACGGTCTCTCGGTCGATCCCGACCTCGAGCCCGGTCAGGTCGTCGGCGAGTACAAGGTCGAGAGCAAGATCGGGCAGGGCGGGTTCGGCGCGGTGTTCAAGGCGAGCCACCCGCTGATCGGCAAGGTCGTCGCGATCAAGGTGCTCGCGCGCCGGTTCTCGGTCGATCCGGAGATGGTCGAGCGGTTCATCGCCGAGGCACGCGCGGTCAATCAGATCCGCCACGGCAACATCATCGACATCTTCTCGTTCGGCCAGCTCGCCGACGGCCGTCACTACTACGTGATGGAATACCTCGAAGGCGAGCCGCTCGACGTGCTGCTCCAGCACCGGCGCGTGCTGCCGCTTCCCGAGGCACTGCAGATCCTGCGGCCGATCGCGCGCGCGCTCGACGCGGCGCACGGCAAGGGCATCGCGCACCGCGATCTCAAGCCCGAGAACATCTTCGTCTCGCACGACGCCGAGGGCGCGCTGTATCCCAAGCTGCTCGACTTCGGCATCGCGAAGCTGCTCGGATCCCCGCCCACCGACACCGGCAAGAAGATCAAGACGCGCACCGGCATCCCGATCGGCACGCCGTATTACATGTCGCCCGAGCAATGCCGCGGCAAGGACGTCGATCACCGCACCGACTACTACGCGTTCGGCGTGCTCGCCTACCAGATGCTGACCGGCGTCTGCCCGTTCGACGGCGACGACTACATGGCGATCATGATGCAGCAGCTCAACGTCGATCCGCCGCCGCCGTCGGCCAAGAACGCCGAGCTGTCGCCGCTGGTCGATCGCGCGGTGATGTGGCTGATGGCCAAGGATCGCGAGCAGCGGCCGCCCGACCTGATGACCGCGGTGCGCGCGCTCGACGGCCGCGCGACCAGCGCACCGATGGTCGTGGTGACCCCGCGCGTGACCGGCGCCGGCGAGGAGCCGGTGGTGCGGCCGCGCGGCAAGCTCGGGCTCGTCGGCGCGGGCCTCGCCGCCACGGCGATCGCCGGGATCGCGGCGTTCGCGCTGCTCCAGGCCCGCGCGCATCACGACGAGCCCACGCTGGCACCGCCGCCTGCGGCGCTCGCGCCACCACCGGCTGCGCCCGCGGCTCCGCCGCCCGCGGCGGTCGTGACCGCGCCGGCCGACGCGAGCGCGACGATCACGCTCGCGATCGATGGCGTGCCCGCCGGCACCGAGGTCGTGCTCGGCGATCGCGTGATCGGCGCGGCGCCGGGCGAGGTCCGGCTGGCGCGCGGCGCCGCGGTGGTGCTCGTGCTGCGCCACGCCGGGTTCGCCGCGCTCCAGCAGGGCGTCACGCCCGACCGCGATCAGACGCTCCACCTCGCGCTCAAGCGCGTGACCGCTTCGACCACCACATCGCCTACCAAGCACGACTCGCACGACATCGAAGATCCGTTTCACCACTAGTCATCCCTTAGCCCAGAGGAGACGCATGCTGCGCCACGCGTGTCCGCTACTCGTTCTCGTCGCGTGCACCGACGCGGCGACCATCCAGCCCGGGACCTGCGGCAACTACGTGCTCGAGCCCGGCGAGGACTGCGACCAGCCGGGGAGCGCCTGCACCTCGGCGTGCCGGATCGCGTGCGATCCGACGATGCGCGGCTCGGCGTGCGCTTCGCCCACCGCGATCGACGGCAGCTGCTGTCCCGGCGGCTTCACCTGTGGCGTCGATCGCACGTGCCACGCGCCGAGCGGCAAGCTGTCGACCGCCGACATCGCCGCGCCGTTCGACGTGTCGGAGTTCCGGGTCGCCGATGTCGACGGCGATCAGATCGACGATCTGCTCGGCGTGAGCTCGAGCGCGGTCACGCTGCTCTACGGCGCGACCGACACGCCGCTCGCGCAGGGCGCCTCGGCGATCGCGCCGTTCGCGACCGGCGCGCCCACGCTCGGCGATCTCGACGGCGACGGCCGGCCCGACGTCGTCATCCCCAGCACCGGCGGGATCGCGGCGTACCAGACCACGACCGGCACGATCGAGCCGGTGGCGTTTCCGACCGCGGCGGTGCCGTACGTCGAGCACCTGCGGCTGGCCGCGCTCGATCCCACGTCGCTCGTCCAGCTCGACCTGATCACGCAGAACGGCAGCGGCGGCAACCTCGAGCTGTCGCTGGACGGCAACCCGCCGGTGCCGCTGTGCGGCACGGCGAGCGGATCGGCCGCGCTGCACGGCCGCGCGCTCCATCCCTACAAGGACGGCACGGCGGTGCGGGTCCCGGTGATGCTCGCGTCCGGAGCCGGCATCGCGGTGTGCGTGCAGAACGCGGCGGTCGCGAGCGACTACATCCTGCTGGCGACCTCGTTCAGCGGCGACGAGGCCGACTCCGACGGCGAGGTGTTCGCGGCGACCGTCACCGGCGCGAGCTGTCCCGACCTGTTCGTGCCGTTCATCGCGAAGACCGACGGCACCGAGCAGACGTTGCTCTTGCCCGGCACCGGCAGCGCCGGCTCCTGCACGTTCGGCACCGATCCCGAGGGCAGCGACCTGCCGACCAGCGTGTTCCACATGTCGGGCATCTCGCTCGCGTCGGCGCACGTCTACATCCCGACCGCGACGCCGAGCGTGATCACGTCCGCCGGCATCTTCACGGTGGCGACCAATCCGCTCACCCACAAGCGCACCGCGACGCTCGTCACCCCGCCGACCCGATCGTGGCGGTTCGCGCTGGTCGCCGATCTCGACGGCAACGGCGCCGACGACATCGTGACGCTCGGCACCGCGCAGGACGTCGAGGTGCTGATCCAGCTGATCGCGAGCCCGACCGGCGTACCGCAGTGGAACGACTTCCGGATCCCGACCGCGGAGGCCGCGGAGCTCGCGACCACCGGCGACTTCGACGGCGACGGCGTGGTCGACGTCGCGATCGCGACCGCCGATCCGGCCGACCCGCGCGCCGCCGAGCTCGGCGTGGCGTGGGGCGGCAGCGAGGGCTACGCGACGCTCCAGCCGGTGGGGCGGTTCGGCGAGTTCGATCAGGTCGTCACCCAGGATCTGGTCGACACCTCGGTGCCGCCCGGGTTCGATCACTCCGAGGATCTGGTGGTCGCGCACGGCGGCGACGATCCGACCGACCCGAGCGATCCGGCCGAGCTGGTCGACGTGTTCGGCGCCGCCGATCGCGATCTCGGCGCGCCGTTCGACTTCGAGTCGACGTTCGGCAACGGCTCGAACCAGACCCGCGGCGCCGGCGCGGCCGTGCTGATCGGCAAGTTCGGGGCCGGCGGCGCGCTCGGCGCGCTCGCGCTGTTCCAGAGCTCGCCGACCGGAAAGATCCAGACCAGCCAGAACAACGCCGCGCTGATCGATCTCACGTACCAGCCCTACGACTCGTTCACGTTCGACAGCGCCAGGGAGACCGACTTCCAGACCTGCAAGACGGTCGGCAACCCGAACACGTTCTGCGCGCTCGACGCGCGCTACGTCACCGTGTCGCTCGGCGGCGGCGATCTCGCGCTCGGGTTTCGCAGCGACGCGCTGCCCACCGGCGAGACCTCGTGCATCGCCTACTACCAGGCCGCGGCCGGCGCGCCGTCGTTCGGGTACCTGCCGTGCAGCGACGACGTCAAGGCCGCGCAGTCGAACGTGTCGTTCGCGCGCGTGATCGAGAACGGCACGCCGGACGTGGCGGTCGTGCTCGGCCACGGCTCGAACCAGGCCAAGGCCAGCTTCGCGGCGCAGGTGTTCGGCGTGACGATGGCGGGGACGACGCCGTCGCTCGGCGGCGAGATCGATCTGTCGGCCGAGATCAACGGCTTCCTCTATCCCGGCGCGGCGCCGAGCGATCCCGCGGCGTGCATGGACG
>DATJAE010000381.1:0-31827 GCA_035516595.1 Kofleriaceae bacterium
GCATGCCGAAATCACGGCGCGAGTGGCGGTCCTGCGCGCGCTCGCGGCTTGCATCGTCCGGCGGCATGAAGCTCTGGCTAGGTCTCGCGATCGCGCTCGCGGCGTGCTCCGCCCAGGTCTCGCCCAACCCGGGCGGCGGGAGCGGAAGCGGCAGCAACCCCGGCGGCGGCGGCGGCGGGGGTGGCGGTGGTGGCGGGGGCGATGGCACCGACGCGGGCGGTGGTGGCGGAGTGCCGCAGATGGTCACGATCTCCGGCACCACGGTGGTGCAGGACACGACCAGCACGACGCCCGAAGCAGGCGTCGCGGTCGCGGCGTACGCGGTCGGCAGCACGACGCCGCTCGGGATGACCACGAGCGACGCACAGGGCATGTACTCGCTCACGGTCCCGACCAGCGGCCAGCCGATCGACGGCTACTTGAAGGCCACCAAGTCCGGCATGGTCGACAGCTACGTCTATCCGCCCGCGCCGATCGCGGCCGACACCACCGGCGCGACCGCCACGCTGGTGTCGTCGAGCAACTTCAGCGAGCTGCTCTCGCTCGAGGGCGCGAGCTCGAATGCCGGCACGATCATCCTGATCGTCCTCGACGCGACCTCGAACCCGGTGCAAGGCGCGACGGTGAAGAGCAGCCCGGCCGCGAGCAAGACCACGTACATGGGCTCCAACGGCGAGCCGTTCTCGACGTCGTCGACCTACAGCGACGGGCTCGCGTTCCTGTTCGGCGTGCCGACCGGCACCGACGTCACGGTGAGCGCGACCAAGAGCGGCTCGACGTTCGCGTCGCACGCGGTGCAGACGTACGCCGGCGCGCTCACCACGACGCTCGTCCTGGCGCAGTAGCGGCGCCGCGCGTCGCGATCGCGCCGTGCAGCGGGCGCGCTCGCCGTGACGCCGCCGCCCGCAGTAGACTCGCGCCATGGGTAGCGTGACGTGGGACCGGTTCCAGTTCGCGTTCACGGTCACCTATCACTACCTGTTCCCGCAGCTCACGATGGGCCTCGCGTTCCTGATCGTGATCGCGAAGATCGTCGCGCTGCGCAAGGGCGACGCGGCGTGGCACGCGGTCGCGCGGTTCTGGGCCAAGATCTTCGCGATCAACTTCGCGGTAGGCGTGGTCACCGGCATCCCGATGGAGTTCCAGTTCGGCACCAACTGGGCGCGGTTCTCGAGCTACGCGGGCGGGGTGGTCGGCATGACGCTCGCGATGGAGGGCATGTTCGCGTTCTTTGCCGAGTCGGCGTTCCTCGGGCTGTTCCTGTTCGGCGAGAAGCGGCTCGGCCCGCGCGGCCACCTGTTCGCCGCGGTGATGGTGCTGGTCGGATCCTGGGTGTCGGGCTACTTCATCATCGCGACCAACGCGTTCATGCAGCACCCGCAGGGCTACGCGCTCGGTGCCGACGGCAACCTCCACCTGGTCGACGCGACCGCGTTCCTGTTCAACCGCTGGGTGTTCTGGGAGTACGCGCACACGATGTGCGCCGCGGTGCTCACCGGCGCGTTCGTGGTCGCCGCGGTCGGCGCGCTGTGGTCGTTGCTCGGCACGCACGACGCGGCCGCGCGGCGCTGCCTCAAGCTCGGCGTGATCGCGGGCGTCATCGCCGCGCTCGTCCAGCTGTTCCCGACCGGCGATCGCAGCGGCAAGCTGGTCGCCGAGCACCAGCCGGCCGCGCTCGCCGCGATGGAGGGCAAGTTCAAGTCCAGCGCCCAGGCCGAGCTCGCGATCGTCGGCCAGCCCAACGTCGACGAGCGCCGGCTCGAGAACCCGATCGTCGTGCCGCGCGCGCTGAGCTTTCTCGCGTACGGCTCGTTCGGCGCGACGGTCACCGGCCTCGACGACATCCCGCGCGATCAGTGGCCCGACAACATCGAGCTGCTGTACTTCGCGTATCACATCATGGTCGGGCTCGGCACGCTGCTGATCCTGGTGATGGCGATCGCGGCGTTCGCGCTGTGGCGCGGCACGCTGTATCGCTCGCGCGCGGTGCGCTGGATGCTGCTGCTGGCGTTTCCGTTCCCGTACATCGCGACCACGTTCGGCTGGATGACGGCCGAGCTCGGCCGCCAGCCGTGGACGGTCTACGGCCTGCAGCGCACCGCCGACGCCTCGTCGCCGCGCGTCGCGGCGGGCGACGTCGCGTTCTCGACGCTCGGCTTCCTCGGCCTCTACTTCGTGATCGGGCTGGTGTTCGTCTACCTGGTCGGCCGCCAGATCATGCGCGGCCCGGAGACCGAGTGATGGCGACCGCGTGGTTCGTCCTGCTCGGCTTCATGCTGATCGTCTACGTCGTGCTCGACGGCTTCGATCTCGGCGCCGGCATCCTCCACCTCGGGCTGGCGCGCGACGATCGCGAGCGGCGCACCGTGCTCGCCGCGATCGGCCCGGTGTGGGACGGCAACGAGGTCTGGCTGATCGCGTCGGGGGGGTTGCTGGTGTTCGCGTTCCCGCGGGTCTACGCGGTCGCGTTCAGCGGGTTCTACCTGCCGCTGATGCTGGTGCTGTGGCTGATCGTGCTGCGCGGGCTCGCGATCGAGCTGCGCTCGCATCATGCCAACCCGCTGTGGCGCCAGCTGTTCGACGTCGTGTTCGCGGGCTCGTCGACCGTGCTCGCGCTCGTGCTCGGCGTCGCGCTCGGCAACGTGCTGCGCGGCGTACCGATCGGCTCGGACGGCTACTTCGCGGCGCCGCTGTTCGCGAGCTTCACCACGAGCGGCGAGCTCGGTGCGCTCGACTGGTACACGCTGTCGGTCGGTGCGTTCGCGGTCGTCGTGCTCGCGGCGCACGGCGCGATGTTCCTGCGCTGGAAGACCGCGGGCGAGCTCGCGGCGCGCGCGACCCGACTGGCGCGCCGGCTGTGGATCGCGGTCGCGATCTGCGCGGTCGCGGTCACGATCGAGACCGCGATCGTGCGGCCCGAGCTGGTGGACGCGCTGGTCGGCCGGCCCGGGTTGTGGATCCTCCCGGTGCTCGCGGCCTCGGCGATCGTGGTCGCGCTGGTCGCGCTCGCGCGTGGCTGGGAGCTGCGCGGCTTCCTCGCGTCGGCGCTCGCGATCGCGTCGCTGCTCGGGCTGTCGGCCGGAGCGATCTATCCGGTGATCCTGCGCTCGACGCTCGACCCGGGGTACTCGCTCTACGTCGCGACCAGCGCGAACGAGGCGCACGGCCTCGCGATCGGTCTCGCGTGGTGGATCCCGGCCGTGTCGCTCGCGATCGGCTACTTCGCGTACCTGTTCCGCTCGATCCGCGGCAAGGCCGAAGCCGGCGAGCACGAGTGACTAGCGCACCGGCCGCAGGCTCGCGAGCATCTTGGCGAGCTCGGCGTCGTGGTCGTGCTTGTGCGCCGACTCGAGCACGCCGAAGATCATGAGGTACTTGTTCGCAGGCGTCCTGACGATCAGCACGCTGAGCTCGACGTGCTTGCCGCCCGCGCGCCCGGTGCCGTCGACCGCCACGCCCTCCATGCCGTTGATGTTGACCGCGCGCTGCGCGCCGACCTTCACGTCGGTCGCGATCGTCGCGATCGTGTCGTCGATCGTCGCGATCGCGGCCTTCATGTCGTGATGGTCCTTGAGCACGAACAGCAGCGCGACCTCGCCCCTGGGATCGGCGACGGTGAGCTGCGAGGCGTCGTCGCCCTCGATCGACCAGCTGTCGGGCACCCAGAACACGACGTGCGCCGCGCGGTGGTTGTGGTTGCCGGCGACGGCCGCCGTACCGAATGCAGTGGCGATGACAACGAATGCAGCGAGAACGCGCTTCATGACGGGGAGCCTTTCGTGGGTTACCCCCGAGACGGCGAGGCGCGCGCGGCGTCTCGCGGTTTCTAGGCCGCGAGGTTGCGACTCAGGCTCAGATCGATCTGGCTGCGCAGCAGCCGCATGATGCTGTCGACCTCGACGGTGGACAGCTTCGAGATCTGCTGGAAGTTGTTGCGCGTGCGCTTGGTGAGCGCGGTGCGCGCGGCGTCGATCCAGCGCGACGCGGTCGACTTGTGCACGCCGTAGAGCGCGCCGATCTCCTCGGTGGTGAGCCCATCGACGAAGAAGTGGCGCAGGCAGTTGCGCTCGCGCACGTCGAGCGACGCGACCGCCTGCTCGAACGCCTGCTTGAACTCGGCGTGGTACTTGCGGCGGAACAGCTCGAGCTCGGGGCTATCGACCGTCGCGGACGCCTCGATCAGCTCGTCGCCGTCGGCCGCGACCGGCACGGTGCGCCGCATGCGGTCGACCGCGACGCGGGTGGCGACCGTGCGCACCCAGCTCTTGAGCGGCGCGCGCGCCGAGTACGTCGCGAGCTTGGCCGCGCCGCGGTCGTCGACCAGCAGCTTGGCGCGCACGTCCTGTAACACGTCGGCAACGGTGTCCTCGGGCAGGCCCATCCCGCGCAGGCTGCTCGTCACGGTCGCGACGATCAGCTTGTCGAGCTCTGCGGTCGCGGCGGGCACGCCGGCGACGCAGGCTTGCGCGAAGTAGAGATCGTCGACGAACAGCTTGTCGAACGTGGTCAAGTCATCGATCGCACGAGCGATCGCGGAGGCCATCGCGTCGTCGCTCACCGCGAGGGTCGGCCAGGCGGCGCGCGCGTGGTCGAGCGCGGCGATCACGTCGTCCACCAGGTGCGCGCCGAGGGTCCGTGCGATGACGTCGCGGGTCACGGGAATCTCCGTGATGTTAGCATCGCCGCGTGCTACGCACGGGCCGTGGCGGGTCCTGCGGACGACGAACGATGTCCTTCCGAGACGGTCGTCGCCCAGTTCGCCGGCGCGCTGCTCGACGGCGCGGCGCGGCTCGACTTCGAGCGTCACATGGACGGCTGCCGACGCTGCCGTCAGCTGGTCGGCGCGCTCGCCCGCGGCACCGGCCGCGAGCGCGAGCCCGAGCTCGACCTGCGCGGCGCCCTGGTCTCGCCGGGCACGCTGATCGGCCGCTACCTCGTGCTCGAGCTGGTCGGGCGCGGCGCGATGGGCGCGGTGTACGCGGCGTTCGATCCGTCGCTCGATCGCCGGGTCGCGCTCAAGCTGCTGAGGCTCGACGCGTTCGGCGCGACCTCGCGCGATCGGCTGATGCGCGAGGCCAAGGCGCTCGCCCGGATCTCGCACCCGAACGTCGTCACCGTGCACGACGTCGGCAGCGACGACGACTGGGTGTTCATCGCGATGGAGCTGGTCGCGGGGCAGTCGCTCGCCGCGTGGTGCCGCGACGGCAAGCGCAGCGCGCGCGAGATCACGAGCATGTTCGTGCAGGCCGGGCGCGGCCTCCACGCCGCGCACCGCGCCGGGATCGTCCACCGTGACTTCAAGCCCGACAACGTGCTGGTCGATGGCGACGGCCGCGCGCGCGTCACCGACTTCGGGCTCGCGCGCGGGCTCGCCGAGCCGAGCGCGGCGATCGCCGCGGCGGGCGGCGACGCGCGCGCGGTGACCACGAGCAAGGCGAGCGGCTTTGTCGGGACGCCGGCGTTCATGTCGCCCGAGCAGCTCGAGGGCGCGCTCGCCGACCAGCGCTCGGACCAGTTCAGCTTCTGCGTCTCGCTCTATCTCGCGCTGTACCAGCAGCGGCCGTTCGCCGGCGACACGATCGCCGAGCTCGCCGCCGCGATCCGCGCCGGCAAGCTCGCGAAGGCCCGCTCGGGCCGGGTCGCCGCCGCGATCGAGCGCGGCCTCGCGGCCGATCCGGCGGCGCGGTTTCCGTCGATGGACGCGCTGCTCGCGCGGCTCCAGTCGGGCAAGGCGCGCGGCTGGATCGCGGTGCCGGCGCTCGCGGTGGCGGTCGGCGCGTTCGCGTTCGTCGGGCGATCGAGCGCCGCGCCCGAGCCGTGCACCGGCGCGGCCGACCAGCTCGCCGGCGCGTGGGACGGCGGCGCGCGCGGCCAGGTCGCGCAGGCGTTCGTCGCGACCCACCTGCCGTACGCCGCCGACACCTACGCGCGCGTCGCGAGCCGGCTCGACGACTACGCCGGGCGCTGGGTACAGAGCCACGAGCAGGCGTGCGTGGCCACGCGCGTCCGCCACGACCAGACCGAGCAGGCGATGCAGCTGCGGATCAGCTGCCTCGACGCGCGCGCGAGCGAGCTGCGCTCGCTGGTCAAGCTGTTCGCGGCGGCCGACGCGTCGACCGTGCAGCACGCGGTGCGCGCGGCGAGCGAGCTGGTCGGGCCCGAGCACTGCGATGACCCCGCGCGCGTCGTGCCGATCGATCCGGCGACCAACAACCTGCTCGCCGAGGGCAAGGCGCTGCTCGCGATCGGCGCCAAGAGCCGCGCGCTCCAGGCGCTGACCGACGCGGTCGCCGCCGCCAAGCGCTCGGGCGATCCGGCGAGCCAGGCCAAGGCGCTGCTCGCCCTGGCCGGCGCGCAGCTCGAGCTCCACCACGCCCAGGACGGCGAGGCGTCGCTGCACGAGGCGGTGCTCGCGGCCGAGCGCGGCCACGACGACGAGGTGCGCGCCGACGCCGCGGTGCGGCTGGTCGACGTCGCGCTCGAGCTCCACCCCGAGGCGGTCGACGACGCGATCCGCCAGGCCGAGGCGCTGCTCGTGCGCGTGCCGAGCAACTACCTCGAGGCCGGGCTCGCGACCAACCGTGGCGCGGTCGCGCTCCAGCACGGCAAGTTCGACGAGGCGCTCGCGCAGTTCGAGACCGCGCGCGATCGCTACACCCGCGAGCTCGGCGGCAACGCGATCGAGGTCATCCACGTGCTGGTCGACATCTCGTCGGCCTACATGGAGAAGGGCGATGGCAAGGACGCGGTCGAGGCCGGATGGCGCGCGGTGCACGTCTCGGAGAACGCGCTCGGCCCCGATCACCCCGAGACCGCGACCACGCTGCACGAGGTGTCGGGCGCGCTGCTGTTCCTCGACAAGCTCGACGAGGCGCGCAAGGTCGCGCTGCGCGTGCAGAAGATCGACGGAGCCTCGCTCGGCGAGCACAGCCGCGAGTACGCCGACGCGCTCGCCGACCTGTCGCTGATCGAGGCCGCGTCCAAGCACTACGAGCTGGCGGCCGATTACGCGGTGCGCGCGCGCGACATCTATCACGAGCAGCACGATAGCGAGGGCAGCGTGCGCATCCTCGCCGCGCTCGCGCACCTGCAGCTCGAGCTCCACCGCACCGCCGACGCCGAGCGCACCGCGCGCGACGCGATCGCGATCGCCGATGCCGATCCGTCGAACAAGCCGCTGGTCAGCCTCGCGCTCGACCAGGCGGCGTACACCCTGCTGCGCGCCGACAAGGCGGACGAGGCGCTGCCCTACGCGACGCGCGCGCTCGCGATCACCGAGGAGCTGTACGGCCCCGACAGCTCGTGGACGATCGAGACGCTGCGCACGTCCGGCGCGGTGCTGGTGATGACCGGTCACAAACGCGACGGTGTTGCACAGCTGCAACGTGCGCTGAAGCTGCTCGAGCACGATCCGGATCCGGAAGTGCTCGCAGATGTTCGCAGCTACCTCGCGCGCGCGAAGTGAACGCCAGTTGTCGCGAGAAAGCGCGCAACGCCGTGCGCGCCTCGCGTCTACTAGGCATGTTGAAAACCACTCTCGTGTCCGTCGTGCTGGTCGCCGCGTGTGGAGGCAGTAGCCCCAAGAAGGGCGGCGGCCAGAAGGGTTCTGCAGCGATGGGCACCGGGCAGATGACCGGCGGCACCGCGATGAGCATGATGTCGCAGGGCTCGAGTCAGGGCGACACCTACGAGGGCGTCACGTGCGACGGCTCGACCGAGGGCCTGGCGTGGTGCGACGACGACTTCGACATCGCGTTCTGCGATCAGGGCCAGTGGTGGATCCTCGACTGCAGCCAGTTCGGCGACTACTGCGGCGACGACGGCTACACCGTCGACTGCTACGACGACTGAGCCTCACATCACCGAGAACTCGATCGTCGCGCAGCCGCCCGAGCTCGCCTCGACCACGAGGTAGATCGTGTTGCCCTGGCCCGGCGAGTCGCCGTAGATGCCCGAGCAGCTCTGCACCGTCGTGCAGGTCGCGTCGAGCACGCCGGTCGAGTTCGACACGTTCATCGTGCCGGGATCGAACGCGCGGAAGGTGTAGCCGTTGTCATCGGGCGCGGTGAACGCGAACACGACCTCTTGCGTGCCGGCCGGCCCGCAGCCCTCGACCTGGTCGCGCCCGGTGCACGTGCTCTCGGTGAGCGGCGTGCCCGCGGTCACCGGGATCGCGTGGTCGCACGCCGTGCTCGCCGCGTCGGCCGGCCGGGTGCCGTCGCCCGGCGGGCTGGCCTTGCCATCGCCGCGACGCGCGTCGCTCGCCCCGGAGCCCGAGCCGCCGCCGATCAGATCGAAGTCGAGCCGGCCGCACCCCGCGAGGGCGATCGCGATCGCGACGAGCCTCGTCATCATCGGGAATGATAGCGCCGCAGCGGCGCGTTGTGGTCGGGCATGTGACCGCGCACGGCTGGTGCCGCGCCGAGGACCCGCCGACCGCCGATCCCGCACGATGCATCCGCTCGACAAGGGCGACGAGCTGGTCTACATGCTGCGCCGGTGAGCCGCGAGGTACGCCGCGGTCTTGACGCGCACGAGCTCGATCAGATCGCCCTGTGCGAGCTGCATGTCGTAGATGTGGAGCCCGCCGATCGGGTTGCCGAGATCGATCAGGCTCGGCCGCCGATCGCCGGGCTCGCGCGCCTCCGCGATCGCGAGGAACGCGCGGCCGTCGCGGAAGGTCTCGCACGCCGCGCGGTAGAAGCCCGATACCGAGACGTACGGCGTGGTCACGCCGAGCTTGCCGGCCCGGTCGCCGGTCGGGAACACGCTCTCGCGCAGGGTCGGCCCGGTCGCCGGATCGACGCACGCGGCGTGATGGCCGGGCGGCAGCTTGGCCGCGAACACGCTCGGCGGATCGCCGGCGCGCAGCGACATGTACGCGACGAAGCACGCGGTCTCGTCGGGCCGGGTGCACGGCGCGAGGTGCTCGAACGTGCCGCCGGTGGTCGCGCCGTCGGGGAGGTCGACCGTGAACCCGATCGGCAGCGCGACCAGCAGGCGCGGCCGCAGCGCGTCGCTCTGATCGAACGTGTCGCGCAGGAGGTGCGCCGCGTGCTGCGCGCCCTGCGAGTGGCCGACGATCACGATCGGCTTGCCGCGATCGAAGTGCAGGAGGTAGGCGTGAAACGCCGCCGCGACGTCGGAGTACGCGACGTCGAAGAAGTGCTGCTGGTCGCCGCGCGACGACACGTAGGTCGCGATCGTCGCCTGGCGATACAGCGGCGCGTAGATGTTGCACACCTCGGACAGCCGCGCGATCTGCGCGCCGGCAGTCTTGCGAAAGCTCGCGAGGTTCGAGAAGTCGACGTGGTTGCCCGGGATCAGGTTCAGGTCGATCGTCGGATAGATGTAGAAGCAGTCGACCGGCGCGTCGGTCGCCGGCGCGTGCGCGCGCACGAGCTTGCCGCCGTCGGGCAGAAGCTCGGTGGTCGCGAGGTCGCCGCGGCAGGCATCGCCGGGCAGATCCGGACGGCACAGCCACATCGCCGGATCGCGATACGCCGCGCTCGACGTGCGCGGCTGCTCGCTGCGGCTCGGTGCGGAGCACGCGACGAGCAGGGCGGCGAGCGCGAGCCTCACCCGCCACTCGTACCACGCCTACTCGGTGATGCGGCCGATCACGTAGTCGTCGGTGTCGCCGAGCGTCTCGCCACGCCGCTGCGGGATCACGATGTAGCGGCCGTCGCGCGAGATCACGCCGGCGTCGAACAACTCGTCGAACGCCGGCGCGAGCTCGGGGACGTGGCGCAGCTCGCGCGGCGCGGTCAGGCCGGGCAGCGCGAACGTGACGTAGCGCTTCGACGTGCCGAACATGACGAGCCCGCGATCGCCGGGCGCGACCGCGATGCGCGCGACCTTCGGGCCGGTGACCACGCGATCGATCGCCCGCTTCGCGAGATCGACGCGCGACAGCGAGCCGTCGTCGTCGCTCGCCATGTACAGGTACTTGCCGTCGCGCGAGAACGCCGCACCGTAGGCCACCGGCGGCGCCGCGACCGCGAACGACGTACGCGCGACCGGATCGACGATGTAGACGCCGGCCGCGGGCGTGATCGGGTGCGGGTTCTCCCAGTACTCGACCACCGCGAAGTGCGAGAAGTCATCTGCGGGATGGACGAACAGCTGGATCTCGAGCGGGCCGGACTGCACGCGCTCGGGCAGGTCGACCTCGATGACATCGGACAGCGCGAGCGTGCGCAGGTCGAGCTTGCGGAACGCGATCGAGCTCGCCGACCGCTCGCGGCGGTAGCCGTGATCGGGGCGGCGCGGCCCGCGGTACTGCTCGAGGTAGAACCACGCGACGCCGCGCTCGGAGTCGGTGCCGGCGAAGTACTGGTCGGCATCGCCCTTGAACGTGCCGAGCTCGACGTCGCGTACCAGCCGCCCGGTCGCGGTGTCGAGCTCGGCGTACGAGTAGCGCGTCGTGCCGTCCTTGTCGTCGGACAGGAACAGCCCGGTGCGCTCCGGCGTGTAGCTCGCGACCTGGCCGTCGAGCCAGAACGCCGGGCCCACCCGGTGACCGAACCGGTGCTCGAGCGTCGCGACCGGCGTGGTGACGCGATGGACCGTGCGCGTGGCGAGGTCGAGCACGTCGGCGAAGCAGTCGTTCGGGCACAGCAGCGGGGTCAGCGCGAGGTAGCGCGCGTCGCCGGCCTGGTGCAGGGCGTACGGCGACTCGGCCGCCGTGACCTTGCCCGCGTACTCGACGCGCTGCGCCGACGCGGCACCGGCGAGCGCGGCGACCCCCACGATCGCCAGCATGATCCGCATGCCGGTTGGACACGCACGACGCCGCGAAACGTTGCTGGCAAAACGCATCGCGGCGCGCCCCGGCCACGAAATCTTCACGCACGCCGCGCCGGTTACCAGCCACCGAACGAGAACTGCGCCTGGACCAGCGCCCAGCGCGTGCCCTCGTGCTCGTAGACGAACAGCGCGCGATACGGGGTCGGCTTGCCCGGCTTGCCCGCCGCGGTCGCGTCGAGGTTCGCCGCGACCCACGCGACCGTGCCCCCCGCGGCGAGCCCGGCGCGGATGCCGTCGTGGACCTTGAACGCGAGCTTCCACGCCGCGAGCTTGGCCTTGACCTGCGCGCCGGTGTAGCGCTCGCCGTCCGCGCTGCCATAGAGCAGCGTGTCCTTGCGCTCGGAGACCGACGCGGCGAGCGCCTTCGGATCGCCGATCGAGGCCTTGAACACCCCGACCGCGGCGTCGGCGCCCTCGATCTGGTCCGGGATCGCGGCGAGCTGCTTGCCGTCGGCGATCATCTCGGCCTGGCGCTTGGCGGTGGTGGTGTTCGACACGTTCCACACCACCGGCTGCCACGGCGTGCCGCGCTCGAACACCGCCCCGACGTGACCGGTCGCGAGCGTCTTGCCGCAGCTCGGGCCATCGCCGCCGCAGTCGCCGACGTAGCGCAGGTCGGCCGCGAGCCAGGCCGACTTGCCGTCGCCGGCCAGGCCGATCGTCACGCGATCGACCACCTCGTCGCCGCCCGCGAGATCGGTGTGCGCGCTGGACAGATCGTCGCCGGCGCGCACGTCGAGGTTGCCGAGCGCGAACCGCGGATCCGGCATGTCGTGGCCGTACGGGTTCTCGGCCGCGGCGCGGAACTGCGCCTCGAGGTCGGACACCGGAGTCGCGCGCGCGACCCCGCCGACCACCATCACCGCATAGAGCCAGCTGCGCATCCCGCGAGCATCAACCACCGCAGCGTACGTTGTCGAGCCGATCGCGCGTGCGATAGAAGAAGTAGCGCGCGGTGTACAGCACGTCGGCCTCGGTGCCGACGTGATCGGCGTCGCAGCCGGTCGCCGGCGCGTTGCCGCCGGTGGTCGCGAGCCGCTGGATCGACGTGATGTCGGACAGCCGGCCGGTGTCGCCGCCGTGGCTCGACACGGTGAGCAGGAGCCACGGGATCGCGGTCGGATCGACCGTCGCGCTCGCGGTCTTGGCGCCGAGCACGCTGCTCGAGTCGCGGTACAGCCAGGTCGGACCGGCGAAGTGATGGGCGGCGCGGCGATCGTGGTC
Organism: Kofleriaceae bacterium; assembly: GCA_035516595.1. GTDB lineage: Bacteria > Myxococcota_A > Polyangia > Haliangiales > Haliangiaceae > JABFXX01. Next base: position 12,034 of record DATJAE010000381.1, read on the forward strand.
GAACAGGTCGGCGTCGGGCGCGATGAACACCCAGGCGTAGCCGGTGGTCGACTGCACGCACTGGTAGCGCTGCGTGCCCTGCGCGTCGAGCACGAACGCGAGGTCCTGATCGGCGGCGGGCGCGAGCGCGGCCGGCGTGTTCGGCGGGCAGGCGCTCGCGGAGATGTCCTGCTCGGTCGCGCGCTCCGCGGGCTGCGCGGTCGCGTTATCGATGGCGCACGACACCAGCGCACCCAGCCCGAGCGCGCCCACGATGATCGAGAATCGAGACATTGAATCGCTCCTTGCGATGTGAGTCGCAGGCGCACGAAGCACGACCCGGGCCACGCGCCGGGGCGCGATTCGCGGCAAGCCTTGCCGGGAGCCGGGTCGGGGGGCCGGCAGGTCTTGCCCGGCCGGCAAGCCTTGCCGCATGCTCGGTGGATGCGCGAGGTCGTACGGCTGGGCTGGCTCGCGGCGCTCGCCGCCGCCGCGACCCTGTGCGTGGCATTGTGGCCCGCGCCCGCGGCGAAGCGGGTCGCGATCCGGGTCGCGTGCGATCCGGGCGCGTGCGCGCTCGCCGAGTCGCTGGCGGTGGACGTCTGGAGCGAGGACCGGGGCCCGAGCGTGCCGCTCGACCTCGTGGTCAGCGATCGCGTGCTCGACCGGCTCGATCGCGCGGGCGTGCGCTACGACGTGCTGGTTCCCGATGTCGACGCGGCGGCCGCGGCCGAGGCGGCGCGCATCCGCAGCGCGCGCCCGGCCGACTGGTTCGGCGAGTATCGCGACTACGCCGCGATCACCGCGCGGCTGCACGAGGACGCCGAGCTCGCGCCCGATCGCGTGGCGCTGCAGGCGATCGGCAGCACGATCCAGAGCCGGCCGATCTGGGCGGTGCGGATCGGCCACGGCGGCACGCCGATGCTGGTCGAGGGCACGCAGCACGCGCGCGAGTGGATCGCGGCGATGACCGCGACCTGCGTCGCCGATCGCATGGTGCGCGACTACGACCGCGACCCGGCGATCCGCGCGTTCGTCGACACCACGACCCTGTGGGTCATTCCGGTCGGCAACCCCGACGGCTACCAGTACACGTGGTCGACCGATCGCTACTGGCGCAAGAACCGCAACGGCGCGGGCGTCGACCTCAACCGCAACTTCGGCGTCGCGTTCGGCGGCGATGGCTCGAGCGACAACCCGCGGTCCGAGGTCTATCGCGGGCCGTACGCGTTCTCGGAGAACGAGTCGCAGGCGGTGCGCGACCTCGCGCGGCGGGTCGGCTTCGTGCTCCACGTCGACTTCCACGCCTACGGCCAGCTCGTGATGTACCCGTGGTCGTACAGCGCGGCGCCGGCGCGCGATCGCGCGCGGCTCGCGGCGGTCGGCGATCGCATGGCGTCGGCGATGTTCGCGCAGCACGAGACGCGCTACCGGCTGCTCCAGGCGGTCGAGCTCTACCCCGCGGCGGGGACGGTCATGGACTGGATGTACGGCGAGGCCGGCGTGCACTCCTACGCGATCGAGCTGCGCCCCAGGCGCGCCGGGTTCGTGCTGCCGCCCGATCAGATCAAGCCGACCTGCGACGAGGGCATGGCCGCCGTGCTCGCGCTGCGCGCGGCGCACTAGGCGATCTCGGGTCGAGCTGGTGTTACTGGCCCACGCAGCGCAGCGAGATATTGCCGTTGAAACCGCAGCTCGTGTCGAGTCCACCGAAATCGCCGTCGTAGCTGTAGGCTCCGGCTCCGTCTTCCGTCGGGTCCGATGACTCGGACGAGGACATGAACACCTTGTTGGCGAGCCCGGGAACCACCTCGCGGATCCCGTCCTGTTCCAGGACGACGAAGTCACTGTCGCGATCCGGAAACCCGTTCTTGCCGTTGAGCGCGCGCGGATATCCGGACGGCATCCGCCAGGTCACCGACGTCAGGTTGCCTCTCTGATTCGAGTACGCCGGGGACTCGCACAACTTCTGCTTCACGGTCGGGTCGTGGGGGTGCTTGCCCAGGTCGTCGCTGACGTAGAGACCGCTCTTGAGGTCCTTGACCACGCGGAACGTGCGGCTTCCGGCCAGCACCGCTTCGACCCGCCACGAGACCGGGCCGCTCGCGGTCTGCACGACACAGGCGTACCCGGTCTCCGCCTTCGCGATCACCTGCGGGTCGCACGGCTCCTGTCCCCTGGCGTACTCCGTTCGGGCGCAGGACGCGATCGCGATCCAGCCGAACGCGAGGCTCGTCGTCGTCGGCGACATCACGTCTACCTATACCACGCGCTCTCGCGCGATCAGTCGTCGCTCGGCTCGACCGCCGCGAGCTGATCGCCGTTCGCGGTCAGCTCGAACCGCCACAGGAAGCTGGTACCGACCACGACGTCGACGCCGCCGGGCAGCTCGTCGACCACGGCGACCGGCACGGCCGGCGCGCTCGCCTGGCCGATCGCGAGGTTCGCGCGGGCGATCGTGCCCGTGCCGAGCCCGGTGGGGGTCATGACGTCGACCTCCGCGCCGCCGCCGAGCCCGATCGCCGCCGCGACCTCGCGGCGGACCAGGGTCGTGCCGAGCCCGCGGTCGATGATCGCGACGACGTGATGGCCGGCGAGCTCGCCCGCCATCTTCGGGTGCTTGATCCCGTCGCGCCAGCTCAGCGAGCCCTTGCCGTCGAGCTGCGCGCACTTGTTGCCGAGGTAGGCGCCGTCGTACTGGCTCTTCGCGGTGTCGTTGAGCTCGACGCCCGCGCTGACCAGCCAGCGCAGCGCGAACGCGGTCTCGCACGGCTGGTTCGACGCGTTCGCCGAGATCTCGAGCGGATCGATCTGCACGCCGTTGGACGAGCTGTCGGCGTGCGCGAGCGACTGGCGGATGTCGACCACCGCGCGCTCGTGCTGGCCGAGGTGGCCGCGGTCCTTGCCGCGCCACCACCAGAAGTCGGCGTCGGTCGGGGTCTCGTGGACCAGGCGGTCCGAGATCGCGCTGGCCTCGAGCCAGTGGTCGAGCGCCTCGTGCGCGTAGAGGATCGCCCAGTCGAGCTCGGGCGAGCGCTTGCACGATGTCTGGTAGGTCGCGCCGGCGCGGATCGCGGCCGCGAACAGGCGCTCGCGGTTGTAGGCCTTGACGACCTCGTCGATCTTCACGGAGTCGCACGCCTTGATCGCGTCGAGCTCGGCCGGCGACGGCGCGGCCTCGTGGCTCTGGGCGGCCGGCTTGGCGGCCGCGGGTGCGGCGCTCTCCGAGGCCGCGGCGATGCGGGTCGCCACCACGATCCCCGCGGCGATCACCAGGGTCGCGCCGCCGGCGATCCACGGCAGGCGCCCGCGCGACGTGCACGCCGGGCAGCGGCGGGCGTTGTCGCGCAGCGGGTAGAACTCGACCTGGCAGCGGGTGCAGCGTTGCATGGGGACCATGTCGGATGGAGCCCCTTGTACGGCCGTGGTCGCGCGAATTCTCGCGCGGGACACGACCGCGTCCCGGGACACTCCGACGGGCGTCACAACGCGCTGGAATCGTTGCGGTCGGCTTGGCGCGGCCCCTGCTCTTACGCGGCGGCATGCGCAAGCTCATCCTGTTCAGTTTCGTCGCCACCGCGGCGTGCGCGGCCCGCCCGGCGGCCCCGACCCTCCCCGTGGAGTACGAGTGCGCGACCACCGCGCTCGTGCTCCGCGGCAACCAGCTCGACGTCCACGCGCGCAGCGCCTCGGTCGGCGGCGCGGCCGCGCCGAGCGGGCTCGTGCTCGGCGCGCACGACGACGCCGGCGCGCACTTCCAGGCCGGCGCGGTCGAGTACGTCGTGCCCGACGATCCGCGCCAGGACGCGGTCGCGCGGGTGTTCGCCGATCACCAGCTGGTCCACAGCGACGTGTGCACGGCGCACGGCGGCTACAGCGACGCGCTCGCGCGCTACGTCCAGGGCGAGAGCCTCGATCAGGTGGCGCACGATCTCGCGCTCGACGGCCGCGACGCCGCACGCGATCTCGTTCACCAGGCGATGGTGTCGCTGACCCGCCGCTACTACCGGGACCGCTAGGTCACTTCGGCAGCGGGAAGCCGCACATCTGGGCGTCGTGGAGGACGACGTGGCGCTGCACGCCCGGCTTGAGCCCGCGATCCGGCACCATGTGAGCAGCCATCCAGTCGTACTGTTGGCGATTGCAGACCTGCTTGGCCTGCGCCGACTGCGAGATCCCGCCGGTGACGTCGTCGAGCGCGGCGAGCGAGATGGTTTCGAGCGTGGTCATGGTCGTGGTCCTTTCCGGCTCGGCTCAGATCGAGAAGTGGACGTGGCCGTCGTGTCCGCCGATCGGGGCGTGCGGCCTGCCATCCTTCAGGAAGTGGTTGCGATGGATGAGCTCGTGCGGATGGGTGTTCGCGGCGGCCCAGTTGTAGAAGCCCTGCATCTGGTTCTCGGTGCCGATCGCGTCGAACGCGCGGCCCTTGTAGTGCATGGAGTTCGGCGCGTGGCCGCCGGTGGTCGTCGAGTTGATCGTCAGACCCATGCCGACGGCGTGCTGCATCGCCGAAAACAGGGCGTCGGAGTAACCGCCGGCCACGCGATCGAGTGCGCCGCGGTCGATCGTCTCGAACGAGTCCTCGAGGAGAGTGTCGGGTCTGGTCATGCGAGGACGTTTTGCAGCCGCGGTGCCAGCGCGCGCCGCGCCGTTTCCGAAACCCGCAGTCGACATGGCGCGCCGCGCATTGCCTACCGCAGGACACGAAATCCGGCGGTCGCTGCACGCGATGCGCACGCGCGCTGGCGACCGCGCTGGCCGCCGCGGCCATTCGACCTGCCGGTCACGCGACGAACGGCTCGGGCAGGTCGAGCCCGAGCGCGGGATCGTCGGGCGGCATGAGGAACAGATCGCGGTAGATCCACGCGACCAGCTCGTCGGCGGTCCACGCCGCGCCGGCGGCGAACGCCCGGTGGATGCGGGCGTGCAGCTCGAGGTTCTGGCGGGTGTCGGCGTCCACGTCGTACGCGAGCGCGCGGAGCAGCGGCGCCTCGACGACGTGCTTGGTCGGCGCGATCCGGCTGGCCGCGACCGCGCGCGACGGCGGCGGCTCGGGCCAGGCGATCGGCTGGCGCGCGGCGCGCTCGTGGGCCAGCGCGAGCCCGGCGCGATCGCGGCTCGCCATCCCGTGCGCGCGCACGAGCAGCGCGCGGAACACGTCGGGCGCGAGCAGGCCGGGCAGGGCGTCGACCGGGCGGCCGTGCGGGTCGAGCACGACGTGCACGCTGTTGCCGGTGATCGTGCGCTCGAGCCGGCGGCCGTCGCCGAGATCGATCGTGACGCGTGGCACCGGGCGCAGCGACTGCCAGTGCAGCACGAAGTGATCGCGCAGCAGCTGGTTGATCCGCGGCTCGGGGTAGAGCAGGCGGCGGAAGAACCGGCTGTTCGCGCACGACAGCTCCTGGTCGAGCCGGCCGAGCAGGCGCAGCGACAGGATCGGCCGGCCCGCGCGCCCCGCCTCGGCACGCGCGGCGGGAAGCTCGGTGTGCCAGTACAGCAGCGTGGTGTGCGCGTGGATCTGCGCGCACAACCGATCGAGCTCGGGCGCGGCGGAGCTGCCGTGTTCGCGGAGGTAGGCGGTGAGGGCGGCGGGGCTGCGAGGCTGCATGCCTGAACGCTAGCCAGCGCCGTGTTAGCCGATTGTAAGGATCACGCGCCCCAGCGATAGCCGGCGCCGCGCACCGAGAGGATGATCGCCGGCGCGCGCGGATCGCGCTCGAGCTTGGCGCGCAGCCCGGCGATCGCGACGTCGACCGCGCGGGTCTCGCTCGCCGCGGCGACCCGCCACACGTGCTGGAGCAGCTCGCCGCGCGTGACCACGCGGCCGGCGTGGCGGGCCAGCCAGCGCACCAGCTCGACCTCGCGGGCGGTGAGCGGCGCGGCGCGGCCGTCGCGGGTCGCGATCGCGGCCGAAAGATCGATCGTGCAGCCGTCGATCGCGAGCCGCTCGGCGGCGGGCGGGGTCAGCGCGGCGCGCCGGCCGGCCGCGCCGACCCGCGCCGCGATCTGCGAGGTGGCAAACCCGGCGTCGAGCGCGTCGTCCGCGCCGGCCTCGAGCGCGCGCACGCGCGCCGGCACGTCGCCGATCCTGGTGACCACGATGATCGCGACGGTCGGGCGCGCGCGGCGCAGCCGCGCCGCGGCCTCGGGGCTACCGACCAGCGCGAGGTCGAACTCGCGGCCCGGCGCGGGCGAGCCGCGCTCGATCGCGTGGCCCGCGCGGGACAGCAGGTCGATCACCTCGCGGCACAGCCGATCGTTGGCGACCTCGACGAGGATTCGCACGGCACAAGGTGTAGCATGCGGCCATGACCGACGACCTCGCGCGCACCGTGGCCGCGCTTCGCGACGCGGCGGCAGTCGAGCCGCGCGGCTGGACGCTCGCCCAGGCGGTCGCGCACTGCGCGCAGAGCATCGAGTGCTCGATCACGGGCTACCCGAAGCTGCGCTCGGGGCTGTTCCGCGCGACGATCGGGCCGATCGTCAAGCGCAAGTTCCTGCGCGCCGGCGCGATGTCGCACGACTGCACCGCGCCGATCGCGGGCGCGCCGGACATCCCGGCCGACGTCACGCTCGGCGCCGCGTGCGATCGCGCCGACGCGGCGATCCGCGCGTTCGCCGCGCACCAGGGCGCGCTCGCGCCGCACCTGGCGTACGGCGCGTGCAGCAAGGACGAGTACGCGGCGCTGCACCTGCTGCACCTGCGCGATCACCTGCGCGCGTTCGGACTCGATCTGACCGCGCCGCCGCCGGGCGGCGCTGCACGCGCCCCCGCCGTCGACAAGGCATGACCGGGCCGCTGGTCACCACGCCGCACGGCGCGCCCGGCATCCCGATCCGCACGCTGTGCGTGCAGGTGCTCGAGGGCCCCGACACCGGCAAGGCCCATCGCGCGGCCGGCGACACGCTCGCGATCGGCACGGCCGACGGCAACGACCTCGTGCTCGCCGACGACAGCGTGTCGCGCTACCACGTCGAGCTGTCGCGCGGCCGGGTCGGCGTGCGGATCATCGATTGCGGCTCGACCAACGGCACGATCGTGAACGGCGTGACGGTCGCGGCGGGCGAGGCGCCGGCGGGCTGCATGCTGCAGCTCGGCCGCAGCAAGCTCAGGGTCACGGACGGCGACGAGGTGACGCTCGAGCTGCATCGCGAGAATCAGCTCGCCGGCATGGTCGGGCGATCGTCGGCGATGCGCCGGCTGATGTCGGAGATCGAGCGCGCCGCGCGCAGCGAGGTCTCGGTGCTGGTGGTCGGCGAGTCGGGCACCGGCAAGGAGCTGGTCGCGCGCGCGCTGCACGATCTCGGGCCGCGCGCCGCCGGGCCGTTCGTCGCGGTCGATTGCGGCGCGCTCGCGCCGTCGCTGGTCGCGAGCGAGCTGTTCGGCCACGAGCGCGGCGCGTTCACCGGCGCCGAGGCCCAGCACGTCGGCGCGTTCGAGCGCGCGCACGGCGGCACGCTGTTCCTCGACGAGATCGGCGAGCTGCCGCTCGCGCTGCAGGCCAGCCTGCTCGGCGCGCTCGAGCGCCGCAAGCTGCGCCGGCTCGGCGGCAAGGCCGACATCGCGTTCGACGTCCGCGTGGTGAGCGCGACCAACCGCGACGTGCGCGGCGACGTCAACTCGGGCGCGTTCCGGCTCGACCTCTACTACCGGCTCGCGGTGGTGACGCTGCGGCTGCCGCCGCTGCGCGATCGCACGCAGGACATCGAGCTGCTGGTCGAGCACTTCCTGCGCGAGGCCGGTCACGACGGTCCGGTCGACCGGCTGATCTCGCCGGCGACGATGCGCTCGCTCACCAGCCACCACTGGCCGGGCAACGTGCGCGAGCTGCGCAACCTGATCGAGGCCACGCTCGCGATGGGCGAGCCGCCGCCGCTGGTCGCGGTCGATCCGGCCGCGCCGGGCGACGTGATCGCGCCGCTGCTCGGCCAGAGCTACCGGATCGCGCGCGAGACCTTGCTCCACGAGTTCGAGCGGCGCTACCTGACCGCGCTGCTCGAGCGCGCGCGGGGCAACGTGTCGCGCGCGGCGCGCGAGGCGCAGATGAACCGCTCGCACCTGCTCGAGCTGTTGCAGCGGCATCACCTGAAGTAGCAGCTCGGCCGATCCGGGTCGCGATCGTCGCTAGTACCGCCAGCTGCGGTCGTCGAAGTTCACGATCAGGTGGCGGCTGTCGCGGCCCACCGTCTGGACGTCGTACCAGTGCTTGCCGTCGGGCGCGAGCACGGCATGCTCGCACCAGCGCGGGCCCGGGAACGTCGCGAGCTCGCCGCCGGTCGTCACGTCGATCACGTGGAACGCGCCGCTGTCGCAGTACGCGAAGCGGTGCGCGTCGAGCCAGGTCGGGCGATCGGTCTGGCCGGTCACGTCGCGCACGACCTTGCCGTCGGGTGAGATGAACCGGAACCGCGCCGTGGTGGTCTCGAGCGTCTGCTGGACGCGCCAGGGGCCGCTCGGCGCCGGAAACACGATGCCGTCGGCCGGGTCGTCGCGCACCAGCGCGCCGTCGGGGGTGACCCGCCACGCTTCCGCCGCGTCGCCGCGGCGCAGCGACAGGTGCTGGCCGTCGGCCGCGTCCGTGCCGATCGCGAGCGTGCCCGGCAGCTCGGCGACGATCGTGACCGGGCCCCCGGCCAGCGGGATCGAGGCGAGCTTCGGCGCGCGCGGCGAGAACAGCACGCGCGTGCCGTCGCGCGACAGGAACGGATGGCCGCCGTCGGCGAGCAGCCGCTCGCTGCCATCGCGCACGTCGAGCACCACGATCTGGGAGCCGGAGGTGCCGAGCTTCTCGGCGACCACGTGCGTGCCGTCGGGCACCGGCACGACCGCGAGCATCGTCTCGTGCCGTCCCGACAGCCGGCGCGGCGGGCCGTCGCCGCCGGCGATCGGCAGGCGCGCGGTGTCGTCGCGGTCGAAGATCACGGTGCGGCCGTCGCGCGACACGTCGGGCGCGAGGTGCGGGCCGTTGTCGAACGTCAGGCGATGCGACATCCCGCCGGTCGCCGCCATCTCGTAGAGCAGGATCGCGCCGTCGCCGGTGATCGCGCTGAACACGATCGAGCGGCCGTCGGGCGTGAACACGCCGTCGTCGGCGTTGTTGCCCTCGGTGATCTGATGATCGTTGCCCGCGCGGTCGACGACGTAGAGCCGGCCCGCGGGCCGATCGGGCGTCGCGGCCGGCGAGCGCGTGTAGACGATGCGCTGGCCGCTCGGATCGCAGCGCGGGTGCAGCAGGTACTCGCTGGTCGAGCTCGCGAGCGTCCGGCGCTGGCCGTCGGCGGTGCGCAGCACGAGCTCGCCGGCCGGCCCGTCGTCGCGCACGATCGCGAGCGCGTCGCCGCAGTCGTCGACCCCGACGCCCGGCCCCAGGTCGGTCGGCATGCCGCCCGCGAGCGGCTGGCGCAGCACGTGATAACCGGCGTTATCCAGCCACTTCACGACGAGCAGCGCGCGGCCATCGCGCGTCCAGCGCGGCGACTGGAAGCTCTCGCCGGCCGGCGTGACCGCGCGCGCGTCGCCGCCGCGCAGCGGCGCGACGTAGATGCGATAGACGTCGCCCTGCTCGCGATCGGACGTGAACGCGATCGAGCTGCCGTCGGGCGAGATCGCCGCGCCGTCCGAGTTCTCCTCGAACGCGGGCAGGTCGACGATGTCGGGCTGCCAGTGCGCGTGCGGACGTGCGACGAGGCGCGGCGCGACCAGCGCGCCGGCCGCGATCGCGACCAGCGTCGCCGACGCGATCGCGATCCGCCGCGGCCGCCGCCAGGCGCGCATCAGCCGATCGAGCAGCGCGTCCATCGTCGGCCAGCGCGCGGCCGGATCGCGCGCCAGCCCGCGCGCGATCGCGGAGCGCAGCCGCCGCGGCACGCGTTCGGGCTCGGCCGGCGCCCCCGTATGGAGCGCCGCGACGATCGCCGGCATGGTGTCCCCCGGGTAGGGCCGGGTGCCGGCGAGCGCCTCCCACAGCGTGACGCAGAACGAGAACTGATCGGCGCGCGCGTCGGCGGCCCGGCCCTCGATCTGCTCGGGCGCCATGTACGCCGGCGTGCCGAGCACCGTGCCGGTCGCGGTGAGCGGGCTATCGAGCGCGCCGAGCTGGTGGCGCGGCAGCGAGGCCTCGGCGGTCGAATCGCGCGGCGGCTCGGCGCCGGCGGCGCCGCTGTCGATCGCGCGCGCGAGCCCGAAGTCGGTCACCACGACGCGGCCGCGCGCGTCGACCAGCACGTTGTGCGGCTTGAAGTCGCGATGGACCAGCCCGGCGGCGTGCGCGGCGGCGAGCCCGCGCCCGGCCGCGACCAGCTTCGCGACCACCTCGCCGTGCGGGCGCGGCCGCCCGAGCCAGCTCGCGAGCGTCTCGCCCTCGACCAGCTCCATCGCGATCGCGTCGTGGCCGTCGATCGTCGCGGCGTCGTACACCGTGATCACGTTCGGGTGGCGCAGCCGTGCCATCGCGCGCGCCTCGCGGACCAGCCGGCTGCGCGCGTCGGCGTGCTCGGTGCGAGCCAGCAGCTTGAGCGCGATCCTGCGATCGAGCTCGGTGTCGTGCGCGTCCCACACCACGCCCATGCCGCCGGCACCGAGCTGGCGATCGAGCCGGTACTTGCCGAGCCGTGCGCCCGGCGCCAGCTCGGCCGGCCGGGCGGGCCGCTCGTCCCGGGTCGGCAGCACGAGCTCGACATCGAGCAGCGCGTCGAGCTGGCCGCGTTTGTCGCCCACCGCGCAAACGATAGCAGTGGCTGCCGCGCCATGCAGAGTGTCGGCTCGACCATACAGCGCGCCGCCGGCCGCGCCGCGCAAGCCCGCGAGGCCGCGAGGGCACGCCGGGTGCACCTGGGCCGGTGCGACGCATGAGGATCCTCCTGCTGCTACTCGCGCTGTCGCGCACCGCGTTCGCGTTCACCGGCGTCTACGGCAACGACACGTCGCGCGCGCGCGTCGAGGTCGCCGACGTCCCCGGTCATCCCGACCTGGTGCTGGTCGGCTGGGAGGACCTGCCCGGCACGGCGATGCCGGGCGCGATGATCCTCCGGCGCGATCGCGGCGACACCGAGACCCGCTACCTCGCGGTCGGCGGCGGTGGCCTCGTCGCGCTGGTCGATCGCGGCGGCGCGACGCTGATCGCCGGCACGCTGGTGCCGGTGATCGAGGCGGTCACCGACGATCCGGCGCACCCGCTCGCGCTCGTGCTCGAGCGCGGTCGCAAGGTGGACGCCGCCGCGCTCGCCGCGAAGTACGCCGCGTTCGAGCACGTCGGCGCTCCCGGCGAGAGTCGCGCGGCGATCGAGGCTGCGATCACCGCGCGCGCCGCGAAGGCCAACAAGGCGTGCGGTGCGCACGTCGCGCCGGCCGTGCAGTGGGCCGAGTTCGCGAAGGCCGGCAAGCTCGCGCTCGCCAAGCAGACCGTCGCGATCTACGACGCGCTCGAGGCCGCGTGCGCCGACAAGGACTATCGCGCGGCGATCGCCGGACTCGGCGCGCTGCGGGTCGGCCTGCGCGGCGATGGCCTGGCGCTGTCGGTCAAGGCCGGCGAGCTCGCGGTCGAGCTCAACGACGCCGCGTGGAACCCGCGCGAGACCGCCGCGCGCTGGCTCGAGGACAACCTATGAAGCTCGTCATGCTCGCGATCCTGCTCTCCACTTCGGCCGCGCTCGCCGCCGACGCGCTGTCGATGGCCGATCTCCAGGCCCTCGACAAGCAAGGCAGCTACGGCGAGCTGCTCGACAAGGCCGATCGCGTGCGGCCTTCGGAGCGCACCGCCGACTGGTCCAAGCTGGTCCGCGCGGCGGCGCTCCACGTCCTCGATCAGATCGCGAACGATCCGGGCTCCGATCTGGCCGCCGCGGCCAAGCTCGTCGAGCTCGTGCCGGCCGCCGAGCACAAGTACGGCTTCCTCACCGGCGACAAGGCCTACCTCGACGGCAAGGGCCGCGCGCTCGCCAGGGTCGTGAAGATCTGCGCGCAGGACGGCGGCTGCGGAAACTTCATCCAGTACCTCGGGAGCGGCGTCACCCGGTTCCCCAGGGGCACCGCGCGCCAGATCGCGCTGATCGTCTCGGAGGACGAGCTGCCGTCGCGCACCGTCCACTACTGGGCGCTCGCCGCCGACGATGACGTCGACGCGTGTCAGGACGGCCGGCTCGACAGCGCGGTGATCTACGAGCTGCGCGAGCCGCCCGGCGACAAGGGCATGGCCGACGCGCAGCGCGCCGCCGGGACCTGCTACGCCGCGCTCGAGAACGATCTGGTGCGCGAGCTGAGCGCGGCCGACGAGACCGCCCGGCCGCGCCCGGCCTTCCTGATCAACGCCTGCGCCGTGATGAAGAGCCACGGCGCGATGACCGTGCTGAAGAAGAAGAAATGCCCATGACCACCGAGGAGATCTCATGCACCGACTGACGTTGATCGTGCTCGTGACCGCCGGATCGCTCACCGCGCACGCCGGAGGCGTCGCCGAGAAGAAGCAGCGCGCCGCGGTCGACGAGGCGGCCGCCAAGGCCGCCGCCGACATCAAGGACTGCGGCAAGAGGTTCGCCGTGGTGTTCGACTGGAAGGCCTACGACGGGCTCGACTGGGCCAAGATGGGACGCAACAAGGACGAGTACATGCCGAGCGAGGTCTCCAACCTCGCCGAGCTCGGCAAGGGCATCGATCGGCTGTGCAGCGACAAGGACTACCGTGCGGCGCTCGCCAAGATCGGCACGATCGTCTATCGCTCGACCAACGACGAGTCGATCCGGGTCAAGGCGACGATCACCGGCTCGACCATGCGGCTCGACAACTACTCGTTCGGCAGCACCCGCAGCGCCGACGACTACGAGACCGCCGCCAAGGCCGCGCTCTAGTACAGCTTGAGCCCGAGCACCAGTCCGCCGACCGAGTCGTCCCAGTACAGGTAGTTGCCGCGCAGCACCAGCCCGGTCTCGATCACCGCGCCGGCGAGCGGAAACGGGACCGTCCCGCCGGTCTTCGGCATCATCTCGATCGCGTCGGCGCCGAAGTCGTACCAGTACACGTCGTGGCCATCGACCGCGATGTCCTTCGGCAGCGATTGGTTGGTCGCGAGCGTGGTCGGCGGGTGACCGCCGCCGATCGGCGCCGACATCACGGTGCCGGCGGAGTTGTCGGTCCAGTACACCGTGGTGCTATCGACCGCGATGCCCCACGGCATGCCCTGGCCGGTCGCGAGCGTCGTGATCGGGCCGCCGCCGATCGGCACCTGCGAGACCGTGCCGGCGGCCTGATCGGTGTAGTAGACGTTGTTCGCGTCGATCGCGAGCGCGTTGGGCTGGGTCGCGGTCGCGAGCGTGACCGCGGTGCCCGTCGCGGTCGGCACGCGCTCGATCTTGCCGCTGCCCGGATCGGTGAAGAACACGTCGGTCGCGTTCGCGGTGATGTTCCACGGCAGCGAGCCCTGGGCGAACATCGTCGCGTTGCCGCCCGCGATCGGCACGGTCATCACGCGGCTCGTGCCGGAGTCGGTCCAGTACACGGAGGTCGCGTCGAACGTCACGCCGAACGGCGACGACAGCCCGCTCGCGAGCGTGACCGGTGTGCCGCCGGTGAGCGCCACCTTCATCAGCGTGTCGCTATCGAGATCGAGCCAGTACACGTTGGTGCCGTCGACCGCGAGATCGGCGGGGTGCGCCTGGCCGCTGGCGAGCTCGATCGCGTTGTTCGGCGCGTCGATCGGGACGTCCGCGTCGGGAATGAACGCGTCGTCCCCGGCCATCATCGAGTGGCCGCCGCCGCACGCGGCCAGCGGGGCAAACAGCGCAACAGCAATAGGCGAACGAATCACCCGCGCGAGCGAAGCAAGGTGCGCGCCATCACACATGGCTCGCAGTTTCGCCGACCTCGCCGCGCGCCGCCTCAGCAAACTGAGGTTCAGTGGCATCGGCGGCCAGGCGCGCCGCGACCTGCGCGACGAACGCCGGGCACGGGCGCTACGGCGCGGTCGGATCGACCAGCCGGCCCAGGAACAGCACGCTGCCGGTGACCTGGTCGTAGATCAGGAATGCGAACGAGTGCGTGGCGTCGAGCGGGTTGTACGCGGCGCCGTCGCCGACGCTGATCCCGGTCGCGGCGGCCGCCTCGGCACCCTCCTCGTCGACCGTGACCGTCGCCTGGTGCACCGTGCTCTGCACGAACAGGTCGCGCTGGCCGTCGATCCCGGAGAAGTCGGCGAGCGACGCGTCGAACGCGTCGGTCACGCCGAAGCTCTGTAGCATCTGGTTGAACCCGAACGACTCGGTGAGCGTGAACCTCGGCAGCGAGACGTCGACGTCGTCGCTCGGCACCGCCGACGCGATCCACTGCGCGAGCGCGGGGCCGGTGAGCTGCGCCTCGAGCGCGGGCAGGCCGTCGGGATCGCTCGGCAACAGGATGACCATCGCGAGGTCCTTGCCGCGGAACGGCAGGATGCCGAGCGTGCCGCCCGGGATGGTGGCGAGCGCGACGGTCCCGGTCCGGGACATGATCGGCGCGGTGACGTCGGCGGCGCCCGCGACGTGGAACGACCGCATCTGGGTGTCGTGCGTGTCGAACTGGGCGTCCCACGTGCCCTTGAACAGGATCGCGTTCGCGAGCACGAGCGTGGTGTCGGGCTGGATCGTGCCCTCGGGGAACAGCTCGGGGATCTTGTCGTCGGTCTGGCTCGCCACCCAGTGGTTGATCGTGGTGCGCGAGCCGTCGGGGTCGTCGGCGAAGTCGAGCGGCATCAGCTGGGCGCCGTAATCGGTCCTGGTGACGTCGAGATAGCTCGGCTCGAACGCGAAGCCCTTCTGGCCGAACAGCCGGTCAGCGGTGGCCAGCGTGTAGCCGCCGTAGCTTCGCCCGGTGTCGATGCTCTTGATCAGCGCGCCGTACGCCGCCTGCAGCGGATCGCCGGAGAGCGTGTAGTGCAGCGCGTTGCGGAGCTGCACGTCGGTGTTGCCGGCGGCGCCCGCGTCGAGCATGGCGAGCGCGGTCGACATCGAGAACGGCGAGAAGAACGCGTTGCCGGCGGGCAGCTTGCCCAGCACGTCGCACGCGAACTGGTTGTTGGCGGCGGTGACGGTCGCGGCGTCGGCGCGCTCGGCCTCGGGGAGCTGGCGCTCGGCGAGGATGTTCGGTTGCGAGCAGCCGGCGACCGCGATCACGAGGTACAGCGTGCGCATGGGCTCGCGTCGAGCAACTCGTGCGCCAAGCACCAACCCGGCGAAACCACGCCGCGCGGCGTCAGTTTTCCGCGATCCGCGCGTGGTCGAGCACGTCGCAACCCGCGCCGTGCAGGTTGGTGCGCGCGCTGATCGACAGATCGAGCTCGAGATACGCGTCCCCGGGATCGGAGGCCGGCCACACCGGCGATCCGGTGCGATCGGGATCACCGGTGTGCGCGAACTGGGCCCAGTAGCCGAGCATCGTGCGCGACAGCTGTTGCTCGCCGGCCGTGAAGTCGGCCCCGTCGGCGAACACGAACGGGATCTCGCTGCCGTGCATCGCGCCGAGGCCGCGCGCGCGCAGCTTCGCGGTCGCGTGCGCGAACTCGTACTGGAACACCGGCTGGCGGCCGCGCAGCGCGCGCGCGAACCGCCGCGTCGGGCACGCGAACACCGCGTCGGTGACGAGCCGGTCGAACGCTTGCTTGGGCGAGCCGGTCGCCGGATACGCGGCGAGCACCGCGTCGGCGTCGTCGGGGAAGATCTTGCGCACCAGGTAGTCGTAGCCGGCGTCGCGGCGCAGCGGCATGCGCGCGGTGAACAGCGTCGCCTCGTCCGCGTTGGTGCCGATGACGACCGGCACGCGCGCGAGGTGGCCGGCGGCGAGTGCGCTCGCCGGCGCCTCGGGCAGGACATGGCCGTCGATCACCACGCCGTAGTGCTCGCCCTTGCCGAGGAAGCCGAACGCGGCCGGGCTCGCGTGCAGGAGCTGATCGACCGACTTGGCGCGCAGGCAGCTCGCCGCCGCGGCGCCATCGCAGCCGAGCAGGTGCGCGATCCGCAGGCCTTGCTGCTCCGCGCTCTCGCCCGCGCTGGCATCGCGCAGCAGGCGCGCCGCCTTGCCCGGTGCGGGGCACTGCGCGCTCTCGATCACCGCGCGCTCGAACAGCCCCGCCGCGAGCGGCGACGCCATCAGCGCGCACACGCTCTCGCCGCCCGCCGACTCGCCGAAGATCGTGACCTTCGCCGGATCGCCGCCGAACGCCGCGGCGTGATCGTGCACCCAGTGCAGCGCCGCGATCTGATCGAGCAGGCCGAAGTCGCCGGAGCTATGGTGCGCGTCCTCGGCGGAAAACGCCGGATGGGCGAGGAAGCCGAGCGGGCCGAGCCGGTAGGCGAGCGACACCACGACGACGTCGCCCTGGCCGGCCAGGACGTGGCCGTCGTAGAACGGCAGCGCGGTGCCGCCCTGGACCAGCCCGCCGCCGTGGATCCACACCATCACCGGGCGCGGCGCTCTCGGATGAACGTCGGGCGTCCACACGTTGAGCGTCAGGCAGTCCTCGTCGGTCTCGAGCTTGCCGCCGATCGTGTCGTCGAGCTGCGGGCACGCCTTGCCGAACGCGAGCGCGTCGCGCGTGCCGGTCCAGCTCGCCGGCGCCGGCGGCTTCCAGCGCAGCGGCCCGACCGGCGGCGCCGCGTACGGGATGCCGCGGAACGCGTCGACGTTCTCGATGCGCTGGCCGCGCACGCACCGGTGATCGGCGAGGCACGCCACCACGTCGTCGGGGGTCGCCAGGTGCACGTTGTTGCAGCCGAACAGCATCGCGA
This sequence comes from Kofleriaceae bacterium, assembly GCA_035516595.1. Classification (GTDB taxonomy): domain Bacteria; phylum Myxococcota_A; class Polyangia; order Haliangiales; family Haliangiaceae; genus JABFXX01. The sequence goes on from DATJAE010000381.1 coordinate 28,762, forward strand.
GCAGCCACGGGCGCATGCGCGCATGCCTACTCGAAGCCACCGCGCGACACAACCGGTAGCGTCGGCCATGACTCCGGACTGGGCGGGCTCAGCGCGATGGTCGGGCGGGTCGCAGCAACCAGCCCAGGTAGCTCTTGACCGGCTCGCCGGGAAGGCCGAGCGCATGACGCTGGTGGCTCGGGCAGTGGTAGGTGCCGAACACGACGTCGGTCCACGGCGCGAGGTTCGAGAAGTTGTGCTCCGTGCGCGCGACGTTGGCGTGGTGCCAGTGGTGCAGCTCGGGCGCGCCCACCAGCACGCGCGCGGGGCCGATCGGCAGCCGCACGTTGGAGTGGATGAACGCCGCCCACACGCCGCGGAACACGATCAGCCAGCCCAGCCCGGGCAGCCCGATGCCGAGCACGAGCGCCGGGAAGTTGACCGCGATCTGGGTGAGCAGGCCGTCGACCGGATGCTCGCGATGCGCGGCGAGCCAGTCGAGCTGCAGGGTCGAGTGGTGGACGCGATGGAACGCCCACAGCCACGGCACGTCGTGCGACGCGCGGTGGTACCAGTAGCCGACGACGTCGCCGATCGCGATCAGCTCGATCGCCTGCACCGGCCAGCTCTGGCGCGCGAACGCCGCGGGCCACGCCGCGGGCACGACGTGGCTGAACGCGTCGCGCACCACGACGAGCCCGGCGAATTCGACGCCGAGCCAGATCAGGTGCTGGCCGAAGTAGAACGCGAGATCGGTCGCGAACTGCGGGCGAAACCGCCGCTGCTCGGGCCGGTTGGGGAAGCACCACTCGAGCGAGCCGAGCACGAGCCCGAGTGCGAGCAGCTGGATCGCCGCGTAGCCGATGCGGTCGATCATGGCGCTTGCTGGTAGAGCTGCGGCGGCGCCTTGGTCGCGGGGAAGTACTCGGGCGGCGGTGCCGCACGCGCCGCATCGGGCGGCGGCGCCTGGCGTGCGACCGGGGTGGCCTGGGACTCGTTGGCCGGCGTGGTGGTGCGACCGCGGTCGTGCGTGCACATCGCGAGCCCGAGGCACGCGATCGCCGCGACGAGCACCGCGATCCGGATGGTCGGCGGGGGACGCTTCATCCTCCGGTCATGCCGGATCTCGACCGCGTGCGCTGTAAGGCGTCTGTAAGGCGAGCGCATGCCGGTCCGGACGGATCGGCCCGGCCGGCAGTCGCGTCAGCGGATGTTCGCGAGCAGGAACGCCTCGACGTGGGCGAGCAGGTCGACCCGCTCGGTCATCGACGAGCCCATGCCGTGGCCTGCCTTGTCGCTGGTCCGGAGCAGGATCGGCGCCTCGCCGCCGTTGGCGGCCTGGAGCGCGGCGATCATCTTGCGCGACTGCCACGGCGAGACCCGCGGATCGTTGGCGCCGGTCGTCATCAGGATCGCCGGGTACTTCGTGCCCGCGACCACGTGGTGGTACGGCGAGTACGCGTAGAGCGCCGCGAACTGCTGCGGATCCTTGACCGTGCCGTACTCGGTGACGTTGTACGCGCCGTTGGGCGACAGCTCGCTGCGCAGCATGTCGTAGACGCCGACCTCGCTGACCACCGCGTGGACCAGCTCGGGGTGCTGCGTGATCATCGCGCCCATCAGCAGGCCGCCGTTCGATCCGCCGAGGATCCCGAGCCGGGGCGTGCTCGTGTACTTGTTGTCGATCACGAAGTGCAGCGCCGCGGCGAAGTCGTCGAACACGTTCTGCTTGTGGGTGAGCGCGCCGGCGCGATGCCAGTCCTCGCCGAACTCGCCGCCGCCGCGCAGGTTGACCAGCACGAGGCACACGCCGCGATGGAGCAGCGGCGAGAAGTAGTCGAGGAAGTGCGGCGACTCGTTGATGCCATAGCCGCCGTAGCCGTAGACCACGCACGACACCGAGCCGTCCTTGGGCGCGCCCCTGGGCCACACGATGTTGAGCGGCACCTTGGTGCCGTCCTTGCTCGTCGCGAATTCGCGCGACACCTCGAAGCCGGAGAGATCCACCGGCGGCCTGGGCGAGAGCGCCGCGATCTCGGTCGCCGTGCCGGTCCTGGGATCGAACCAGCGCACCGCGTACGGCGTGGTGTAGCTGCTCGAGCCGATCAGCACGCCGGTCTTCCACGGCACCGGGTGGCTCACCGACGAGACCGGCGGCAGATCGGGCGACTTGGCGGGCTTGCCGTCGAGCGTGAACGCGCGGATCTCGCTCGGCCCACCGGTCTGGTACGTGAGGTACAGCCGATCCTTGGTCAGCACCGGGCCCTCGTCGAACTCGAACTCGGTGACGATCGAGTCCTTGCCCTCGGGCACGATCAGCTTGGCGGCCGCCGACGACTTCGCGCCGCCGGCCAGGCGCAGCACCTTGCCGCGCGGCGCGCTCGCGCGCGAGACCAGCCACAGATCATCGGTCGGCCCGAAACCGACGGACACGATCGCGTCGGCCCAGTCGTCGAGCTGGCGCCAGCCCTTGGCGTCGCGCAGGTAGTGGCGGAACGTGCCGCCGTCGCCGTCCTGCACCGATGCGATCACGCGGCCGCGCGGATCGCTCTCGAGCTGGATCTCGGCGATCTTCGGCAGGTCCTTGCCGATCTCGTAGTGATCGGCGGCGAGCGGCGTGCCCAGCTTGTGGAACCACACCTGCATCCACGCGTCCGGCTCGTCGGCGTGCGGCTCGCCGGGCTGCGGGTAGCGGGTGTAGTAGACCGCCTTGCTGTCGGCCGTCCACGCGACCGAGCCGCCGCCCGTGCCGTGCTGCACGTTCGGGATCGGGGTGTCGAGCTCCTTGCCGTCGAGATCGAGCACGTGGAGCGTGCCGGACTCGCTGCCGCCGAACGAGATCGAGACCGCGACCTTCTTGCCGTCGGGCGCCGGCACGAACCAGTCGATCGCCTCCTGCGCGCCGCCCGACGCCGCGGGGTCGAGGATCAGCTTGGCGGCGTCGGCCTTCTCGGGATCGTCGATCGCGATCAGCTCGGGCTGCTCGTGGGTGGGCTGCTTGCGGAAGCCGAACAGCTTGCCGCCCGCCGGCTTCCACCCGCTGTAGCGCGTGATCGGCGCGGCGAAGATGTCGTGCAGCTCGCCGCG
>DATJAE010000382.1:0-11614 GCA_035516595.1 Kofleriaceae bacterium
CACGGCGCAGGCCCGGTTCCAGGAGTTCCTGTTCCCGACCAAGCCGCAGGGTCCGTGGCTGCGCGCGCTGACCGGCGCGGTGGTGAGCGCGGCCGAGACCACCGATCGCTGGCTCGCCGAGCGCGCTCCCGCGACGTAGCAATCCCGGTCATGCGCGCGGCGCGCCGCCCGGGCATGCTCGGGTCATGCCGGTGCCGCCCGATCGCCTGCGCGACGTCGTCGACGCCGTGCTCGAGGCCCTCGACGAGGGGCTCGACGGGCCGGCGCTCGCGGCGCGGGCGATGCTCAGCCCGTTCCACTTCAACCGCCTGGTGCGCGCGGGGATCGGCGAGGCGCCGGCCGCGTTTCGCCGCCGCTTGCTGCTCGAGCGCGCGGCCTGGCGGATCGGCCGCGGCGCGAGCGTCACCGAGGCCAGCCTCGAGGCCGGCTACGACGCGGTCGAGGCGTTCTCGCGCGCGTTCAGCCGGGCGCACGGCCTGCCGCCGAGCCGGTTCGGCGACGAGCGGCGCGACTTCCGGATCACGGCACCCAACTCGATCCACTTTCACCCGCCGAGCGGCCTGGTGCTGCCCGGCCAAGCGAGGACGGACGCCATGGACCTCTCGGATCGGCTCGCCCTGCACGATCACTGGCACACCGCGCGGCTGCTCGAGCAGGCCGCCACGCTGTCCGACGAGGCGCTCGATCGCGCGATGCGGCCGGGGCTGATCGTGCACAGCTTCGAGGGGCCCGAGCCCGACGTCCGCACGATGCTCGATCGCATCGTGTTCACCAAGGAGGTGTGGACCGCCGCGATCGCGGGCCGCGAGCTTCCGGCCGAGCGCGATCGCAGCATCGCCGGGCAGCAGGCCCGGCTCGCCGCGGTGCAGCCCCGGTTCGACGCGCTGATCCGGAGGCTCCGCGATCGCAACGAATGGGACGACGTGTTCGTCGACGCGCTGTGCACGCCGCCGGTCAGCTTCACGTTCGGCAGCGTGATCGCCCACATCCTGACGGTGTCGGTGATCCGCCGGCAGACCGTGGTCGACGTGATGCGCGAGCTCGGGGTCGCGGACGTCGAGGCCCGCGATCCGATCGAGTGGGAGCGCGCGATGGCCGTGCGATCCTAGTTCGCCACCGCGGCCCACCACAGCGCGTACGACTCGCCGCTCACGTGGCTCGCGACCACGAACTCGCTGCCGCCGTTCGCGCCGTCCATCACGCGGGTCACGGTGAGGTGGAGCTTCGAGCCGTTGTTGCCCGTGATCGTGTCCCAGCTGAACGACAGCTCGGCCGGCTGGCCGAGCAGCGCGGCGCCGTCGGTCGCCTTGACCGTGAAGTCGGCCGCCGGCGCGTCGCTGAACAGATCGACCTCGATCGTCTTCGAGCCGGTGCCGTGCACGGTGATGCCCTTGGTCATGACCACGCCGTCGCCGAGCGCGGTGAGATCGAGCGTGAGCGTCTCGTCGAGCAGCGGCTCGGCCGCGACGTAGGGCGTCGACGGCAGCGGGACGCACGGATCGTGGCCCGCCGCGGCCGATGCGTTGGACCACGTGCGCTGCACGACGAAGTTGTCGACCAGCCGCACGTGCGCCGCCGCGGCGAACTCGCACAGGTCGCCGAGCTCGCCGCCGGGCTCGATCGTCCAGATGAAGTGATCGTTATCGACCATCTGCCACGCGCCGTCGGAGAACGGCAGCGGATCGGTCGACGCCTCGACCAGCTCGTGGCTGAGGGCGGACGTGAGCGTGTCGATCGCGCTGCCGCCGTCACCGCAGCGCGGCAGCAGCGCGTAGGTCAGCCGGCCGCCCTGCAGCGCGGCGCCCTCGTTGTGATAGCCGGCGAAGTCGACGCAGCTCGCGCTCGTGCCGAACGTCAGGCTCGCGCCCGGCGGCAGGAACACGGTGTAGATCGTGTTGGCGTCGGGCACCGGCCAGCCGGCGTGCGTGCCGTCGGCCTGGCTCGCGATCCAGGTCGCGAGCGCGTCGTCGGTGGTCGGCGGCGAGTCGGTCGTGATGATGGTGGGCTCGATCGCGAGCGCGCCGACGCCGTACTCGCCCACCACGGTCGGCCAGTACGACGACGCCGCGAGCGCCGGCAGGAACTGGCCGAGCTGCGCCTGGCCGTCGCTGTCGCCGGCAAACAGGATCGGCACGACCTTCGGCGCCGTCATGATCGGGCCGCCGAGCGAGAGCGCGACCGGCGCCGGATCGTGCGGCGCCTCGACGAACGGGCCGCCGTCGGGCTCCGGCTTGCGGTTGTCGCCGCACGCGACGACGATCGCGAGCGCGGCGACGGCCAGCTTCATGACACCAGCGTCGAGCCGCACCGTGGTCGCTGTCGATCGCGGCCGCCAAACACGCGATCACGCCTGCGAGACGGACCAGTCTCGGTCTAGAGTTCCCCGCGATGCATCGCACCTTGCTCGCGATCTTCGCGATCGCCGCCTGCCACTCGCCCCCACCCGCGGTCGCGCCCGTCGCGGCGCCGCCGTCGCCGAACGCCCCATCGCCGGTGCCGCAGATCACGGGCGAGGTCACGCTCGACCAGCTCGCCCAGGGCGAGCACGTGCACGGCTTCACCGCGGTCGCGGTCTACCTCGACGATGCCGGCAAGCGCATGGGCGCGCGCTTGGTCCACGACGCGACCGGCTTCACGTTCGACTACCTCCGGATCGAGAGCGCGCCGCAGGGCTTCGTGTGGGTCAACTCGTTTCCGACCTCCGACAAGGGCGAGCCGCACACCCAGGAACACCTGCTGCTCGGCAAGGGCAACCGCGGGCGCCGGCTCGGCAGCATCGAGGCGATGGCGCTCGGCCAGTCGTCGGCGTTCACCGATCAGTGGCGCACCGCGTACGACTTCTACACCGTCGCCGGGCCGGCCGAGTTCTGGCTGGTGTTCGAGAACCAGCTCGACGCGCTGCTCAACCCGGACTACACCGACGAGGAGATCCGGCGCGAGGTGCGCAACTTCGGCGTCGACAAGGCGCCGGACGGCACGCTGCGGCTCGAGGAGAAGGGCACCGTCTACAACGAGATGGTGCGCACCTACGAGTCGCCCGAGGCGGCGCTCTATCGCACCGCGGGCCAGCTGGTCTACGGCGCGAGCCACCCGCTCGCGCTCGAGTCGGGCGGCTATCCCGACGCGATCCGCACGATGACGCCGGCCGACATCCGCGCGTTTCACGACGCGGCCTACCACCTCGCGAACATGGGGATGATCGGCGCGTTTCCGAGCGCGATGTCGCTCGCCAGCGTGCTCGACCACACCGGCGCGATCCTCGGCAAGGAGGCCGGGCGCACGGGCAAGGTCATGACCGAGGCCGATCTGCCCAGGCCGGCGCCGGCGGCGCCCGGCACGGTGAAGGTGGTCGATTACCCGTACAACACCGCGTCGAACCCCGGGCCGATGCTGCTCGCGTGGCCCGCGACGCGCCAGCTCGACGACGCCGAGCGCACGCTGCTCGGCCTGTTCATGGACGCGCTCGCCGGCGACGAGAGCACGCCGCTCTACAAGCAGCTGATCGACAGCAAGACGCGGACGATCGATCTCGGCGCGAGCTCGCTCGGTACGGCCGTGTCGACCGACCAGGGCCAGCCGGTGTTCCTCGAGATCGACGGCGTCAAGCCCGAGCTGCTCGACGACAAGACGATCGAGCAGGTCCGCGCGATCGTGCTCGCCGAGCTCGATCACCTCGCGAAGCTGCCCGACGGCGATCCCGAGCTGGTCGCGTTCGACGCCAAGATGGCGAGCCGGATGATCGATCTGCGCCGGCGCTACGCCAAGCTGCTCGATTCGCCGCCGCGCTTCGGCTTTCGCGACACCGGACCGGACTGGCTCAAACATCTCCACCAGCTGTCGAAGACCCCCGGGTTCGAGAAGTCGCTGACCTTGCGCCCGGCGCTCGCGGAGGTCGAGCGCGTGCTCGCCGGATCGCACAACCCGTGGCGCGATCGGATCGCGCGCTGGGGCCTGCTCGTCGCGCCGTTCGGCGTCGCGGCGCGGCCGAGCCCGGCGCGGCGGGCCCAGCTCGACCGCGAGCGCAAGGCGCGGATCGACGCCGAGCTGGCGCGGCTCGGCGCGCAGTACGGCACCCGCGATGCCGCCGCGACGCTCGCGCGCTTCCAGGCCGACTACGACGCCCAGACCAAGCAGCTCGAGGCCAGCGCGCAGGCGGTCGAGCTGCCGCCGCTCGTCGCGAGCCCGCCGATGACGCTCGACGACGGCCTGAAGTACGACACCGGCGAGATCGGCGAGGTGCGCTCGCTGGTCGCGACGTTCGACGCGATGACCAGCGCGCGCCTGACGCTGGCGTTCGACGTGCTGCACGGCTTGCCGCCCGAGGACGAGATGTTCCTCGCCGCGCTGCCGGCGCTGCTGTCGGGCGCCGGCGTGATCGAGGACGGCAAGCCGATCCCGGCCGACGAGATGCGCGAGCGCATGCGCGAGGAGATCCTCGACCTGTCCGTCGACTACGACACCAACCCGGCGACCGGGCGGGTCGAGCTCGAGGTGGTCGGCGCCGGCAACGGCGTCACCGAGACCCGCGCGGCGCTCGCGTGGATGAAGCGGATCATGCTCGCACCGGACTGGCGGATCGAGAACCTGCCGCGGCTGCGCGACGTGGTCGACCAGCAGCTGACCGCGACGCGCCGCCGCATGCTCGGCCCCGAGGAGCGCTGGGTGAGCGATCCGACCGACGCGTGGTGGCAGCAGTCGGCGCTGGAGTACCTGCACGCGGCGTCGTTCCTGACCCAGGCGCACGACCTCCATCGCCTGCGCTGGATGCTGCTCGATCCCGAGGACGCCAAGGTCACCGCCGAGGCCAGCGCGTTCCTCGGCGCGCTCGCCGGCGCGAGCACGCTGAGGCGCGGCGAGCTCCAGGCGCTCGCGACCGCGCTCGCCAGGGGCGACTTCGCCGGCAAGGGCCGCTACCTCGAGCTCGCGCGCCGGCTGTCCGACAAGGCCAAGCCGCTCGCGCGCGCCGCTGGCAAGGACCTCGCCGAGCTGCTCGCCGACCTGCCCGACAGCTCGCTCGCCGGCGACTGGCGCTACCTGTGCGGCGAGATGGCGGGCGACCTCCGGCGCGGCGCGCCCGCGGCGCTCGCCAAGCTCGAGACCGTGCGCGCCCAGATCATCGATCGCGGCCGCGCGCGGCTGGTCGAGGTCGCGTCGACCGCGAACCGCGACGCGCTGGCCGGCGATGTCGCCGCGCTCGCCACGGCGCTGCCGGTGCCGACCAAGCATCACACCTACACGTTCACCTCGTCCGAGTCGCCGATCGATCACCAGCTGAAGACGCGCGGCGTGTTCCTGGGTGGCTGGCCCCACTTCGTCGGCCTGGTCGATCCCGCGACGTCGTCGGGCGTGTTCTACAACCTCGCCGAGGCGCCGTCGTACAAGGACACCAAGGACGATGCCGTGCTCGATTACCTCGCGTCGAACCTGTACACCGGCCACGGCGCGCACTCGATGTTCATGAAGACCTGGGCCGCCGGGCTCGCGTATTCGAACGGCCTGCACCCGCGCCCGGCGGACGGCATGATCGAGTACTACGCCGAGCGCTGCCCGCTGTTGCCGCAGACCCTCCGGTTCGTGATCGACCAGCTGCGCGCCGCCAGGCCCGACCCCAGCATCGCGCGCTACGCGGTCGCGACCGCGTTCGGCTCGCGGGTCGCCGACGCGTACGAGAGCCGCGCCGCGGCGATGGCCGCCGATCTGGTCGATGGCCTCACGCCCGACCTCGTCCGCGCGTTTCGCGCGCGCATCCTCGAGCTGGCCAAGCGCCCGGACCTCGCCGACGTGCTGTTCGCGCGGCTGCAGAAGGTCTACGGCAAGGTGCTGCCCGGGTTCGGCCCGCTCGAGCGGTTCAGCTGGTACTTCGTGATCGGGCCCGAAAAACAGCTCGCGGCGTACGAGGAATACCTGCACGCCGCGGTGGGCAAGGACGCCAAGCTGGTGCGGCTTTACCCGCGCGACTTCTGGATCACTCAGTGACGCGCGTGGCCGCGTACGGCCACGTGGCCCGCGTGCGGCGCGACATACGCGCGCCCGCCGCCGCGATAGACCGGACGTGCGCCGACGTAGCCGCGTCCGTGCCAGCCCACCGGCCGGTAGTGGGCGTAGGCCCACGGCCGGGCGATGCTGCGGATCGCGATCGGCGCGTGATAGTTCACGGCCCAGCCGCGATTCCAGTACGGCGACGAGTACCAGAAGCCGCCGTAGGAGCGCCAGTACAGCCCACCGGTGAAGAACACGGGGTAGTCGTAGTCGGCGATGACCTGCACGCCGGGGCTCACGTCGACGAGGTCGGGGCCCGGTGCAGCGTAGGCAACCCCGACGTCCGCATCTGCCGTGTAGCAACCCGACGCGCCGGCCGCGACCGCGGCGAGAAACGTCAGGGGCAGTAGTGATCGAAGCATCGGAACCTCCTTCTTCGTACACACCGTAGGTACGAAGCTCGGACCCGTCACCCCTGCGAACGGTTAAGACCGGCTGCACGGCGTGCGCCCGCGCACGTGCAGGATTTGCCCTACACCGTGGCGATCGCGACGCGCTGATCGCTCATCCGCAGCCGGCGGGAATAGCGGCGCGGCAACAGCGCGCGCGCGGCCTCGGCGATCGACTGGTCGCGCTCGACGCGGAACCCGCGTTCGGCCAGGTAGCCCGGCAGCTCCGCCGGGTCCCACGCGAAGCGAAACGGCTCGCCGACGCGCGCGACCACCGCGCGCACCACGCGCGACGGCCAGCTCGGCCGCTCGAGCCGCGCCGGGACGAAGTAGGTGACCGCGAGCTGCGAGCCGGGCGCGCTCCATGCGCGGATCGCCCGCAGCGACGCGTCGATCGCCCGGGGCGTGAGGTACATCGTCACGCCTTCCCAGATCGTGAAGCTCGGCGCCGCGCGATCGAGCCCCGCGCCGGCGATCGCATCCGGCAGCTCGGCGAGCGGGCGCTGCTCGAAGTCCCACGCGAGGTAGCGCGCGGGCGACGCGGCGCCGCGCTCGGCGAGCACCTCGCGCTTGCGCGCCTGGGTCGCGGGATGGTCGACCTCGACCACGCGCGTGCCGGCGAGCTCGGGCATGCGCAGCGCGCGGCAATCGAAGCCCGCGCCGAGCAGCACGAGCTGGCGGCCGCCGGTCGCGACGAAGCCGCGCAGCGCGTCGTCGATCACGCGCGTGCGCACCTGCATGTACAGGATCCACGGCGTGACGCCGGGCAGGCGATGGATCGGCACGCCGGCGCGCTCGAGCGCGTGATGCAGCCGGCGGCGCGGCCCGGGATCCTCGAACGCCGCGCCGTACGGATCGTCGGCGAGCCGGGCGTCGCGCGGCAGGTTCGCGGCCATGCCGCGCGCGAGCGCGACCCACGCGGCGGTGCGGCTCGGCGTGCCCGCCTTCACGGCCCGCGGCGAGTCAGCTTGTGCGCCCAGCCGCGCGGGCGCTCGGTGATCTCGAAGTCCTCGTGCTCGACCGCGACCCGGCCGGTGTCGTCGTGGACGAGCTCGAGGTCGTAGTCGATCTCTTGATCGCCGATCTGCTCGACCTGCGCGCGATCCGGATGGTCGGCGGCGTAGCCGACCATGCCGTTGAACGTCACGAGGTACGCGCCGAGCCCGCCCGCCGGATCCGGAGCGGTCTGCTCGAGGATCGCCGAGCCATCCATCGCGAGCCGGGCGCCGCTGTCGAGCTTGATCGCGGTGACCTGCGCCTTGTAGCCGTCGCCCGGCACGCCGTCGGTCGCCATCCAGCGCAGCCGGAGCGGGCGGTCCTTGTCGAGGCGGAAGTTGACCAGGACGTTGGGCTCGCTCATGGCGCCAGGATAACCTGCTAGCCACACGCCATGCGCTACCTGCACACGATGATCCGCGTGCGCGACCTGCCCGCCGCGCTGCGGTTTTTTTGCGACGGTCTGGGCTTGCACGAGGTGCGGCGACGCGACCACGAGCAGGGCAGGTTCACGCTGGTGTTCCTCGGCCAACCAGGCGGCGCGCCCGACACGCCGCAGATCGAGCTCACCTACAACTGGGATCAGCAGGAGCCGTACAGCGGCGGCCGCAACTTCGGCCACGTCGCGTACGAGGTCGAGGACATCTACGCCGCGTGCCAGCGCCTGGTCGACCACGGCTACGCGATCTCGCGCCCGCCGCGCGACGGCCACATGGCGTTCGTCCGGTCGCCGGACCTGATCTCGGTGGAGCTGCTCCAGCGCGGTGCCGCGCTGCCGCCGCGCCAGCCGTGGTCGACGATGCCGAACGTCGGCGAATGGTGAAGCCGCGCGCGCACGCCGCCGCGGCGCCGATCAAGGTGATCGCGACCAACCGCAAGGCCACGCACGACTTCACGATCCACGACCGGATCGAGGCCGGGATCGAGCTGGTCGGCTCGGAGGTCAAGAGCTTGCGCGACGCGCGCGTCGTGATCGCGGACGGCTTCGTCGAGTTCCGCAAGGGTCAGGCCTACCTCCACAAGATCCAGATCAACGAGTACTCGCAGGCCAACCGCTGGGGCCACGACATCGAGCGGGTGCGGCGCCTGCTGCTCCACAAGCACGAGATCGGCAAGCTCGCGACCAAGGTCCAGGTCAAGGGCTACACGCTGATCCCGCTGGCGCTGTACTTCAAGGGCCACCGCGTGAAGGTCGAGCTCGCGCTGGTCACCCACAAGAAGCAACACGACAAGCGCGAGTCCAAGAAGGAGGCCGACGCTCAGCGCGAGATCGATCGCGCGGTCAAGCGCGGCCGGTAGACCAGGATCATGCCGTGGGCCCCGGCGACCCACACCGCGCCGTCGGGCGCGATCCACACCGCGTCGAGCGGCCACGCGGTCGGCGCGTCGAGCTGGCGCCACGTGCCGTCGCGCCGGTACGCGACGGTGCCGTACCACGCGGCGATCGCGATCGCGCCGTCGCGCTCCGCGAGGTCGTCGTACGACATCGAGAAGCCTTCCGTGCCGATCGCATCGTACCACGTGCCATCGGGATGACCGACCCGCACCGCGCTGCTGTGGCAGCTCGTGATGATGTCGCCGCCGTCCAGCGCGATCCCGGTGATCGCGTCGGCGCGGCTATCCGACGTGCACACCGCGCGATCGAACGCGGTCCAGCGCGCGCCATCCCACGTCAGGTACGCCGCGGCCTCGCCGACCGCGATCGCGCGGCGATCGTCGCCGGTGATCCGCAGCAGCGTGGCCTGGCTCGGCGAGGCGACCGCGCTCCACCGCGCGCCGTCCCAGTGCACGATCGTCCCGCTCGCGCCGACCGCCCAGGCGTCGCGCGCCGACCGCGCCCACACCGCGTGCAGGGCACGATCGGTCGGGCTGGCGACCGCGGCGAGCGCGTGGCCGTCCCAGTGCAGGATCGCGCCGCCATCGCCGACCAGCCAGACGTCGCCGGGCGAGCTGCCGCCGATGCCGCGCAGCGCGCCGCCGACGCCGGTCGGAACCGCGGCCCACGGGGCGCACGCGCGATGGAGCGCGGTGCCGTGCTCGCCCGCCGCCCACACGTCGCACGCCGACGCGCCCCACAGCGCGAGCAGATCCGCGTCGGTCTGCGATCGCGTGGCGCTGGTCAGCGCGCGGCCATCCCAATGGATCAGCGCGGCGTCGCCGCCGATCCACACGTCGTCGGCCGCGCTGCCCCAGGCGGCGTGCAGTTCGCCGCGCACGCCAGACCCGGTCGTGCGCCAGCGCGCGCCATCCCAGCGCGCGAGCGCGCCGGCCGGGCCGGCGGCCCACACGTCGTCGTCGCTCGCTCCCCAGATCGCGTACGCGTAGAACGGCGCGGCGAGCGGGACCGTGCGCCCGAGCTCCCAGCGCTCGACGCCGAGCCCCCACAGCCACAACCGCGACGGCCGCGTGCCGCCGAGCCGGCGATCCGGGCCGGGCCGCGCCGCCACGACGGTCTCGCCGTCCCACCACTGGCCCCGGGGCAGCGCCACGATCGCGCCGCCGCTCGCGCTGCGAGCCACCGGCGCCGCGCACAGGTCGGCCCTGGACTCGAGCGACGCGTCGGTGGTCCATCGCGTGCCGTCCCAGCCGAGCACGCCGACCTCGCTCACGACCCAGCTCCGGCCGCGATCGTCGACGCCGACCGCGTTCGGGCAGTAGCCCTGCGCGCCGCCCAGATCGTGTCGCGTCCAGTGCGTGCCGTCCCAGTGCATCGCGATCCCGACGTAGCCGACCGCCCACACGTCGTCGCGCGCGGCCCCGCCGACCGCGAACAGGTTGTGCTTGGCGATGCCGGGCACGGTCGTCCACCGCGCACCGTCGTAGTGTTCGATCAACCCCGCATTGCCGACCGCCCACACGTCGTCGCGCGCGGCGCCCCAGATCGCGGTGGCGCCGCGGTCGCGCGGCAGCGGATTCTCCCAGCACCAGTCGCCGTCGCACTCGCCGGTCGCGGCCGGGAGGGCGCGCGGTCCGGCGGCCGGACGCTCGGGCGCCGACCGTGGTGGCGGGGCCGGCGGCGCGGCGCATCCGGCGACGAGCGCGATCGCGGCGATCCGGCACATGACGTCTTGTACTCCGGTGCGCGGCCGCCCGAAGTCACATTCTCGTTCAGTCGCGGTGATATGGCTCACCACGGACGATCTTGAACCCGCGGTAGAGCTGCTCGAGCAAGAGGATCCGCACGAGCCGGTGCGCGATCGTGATCCGGCCGAACGCGATCAGCTTGCGCGCCCGCGCGCGCAGCGCGTCGCCGTGGCCGTCCGGCCCGCCGATCGCGAATACCACCGGCGCGCCGCCGCCGCGCATCTCCTCGTCGGCGAGCAGCGCCGCGAGCTCGGCGCTGGTGATCGGCTCGCCGCGCTCGTCGAGCGCGAACAGGTGGGCACCGGCGGGCAGCGCGGCGATCAGCGCGGCCTCGTCCTTGGCCTCGGTCACCGCGAGCGTGCAGTACGGGCGCAGGCGCTTCTGGTACTCGCGCTCGGCCTCGATCAGGTAGGGCTCCTTGAGCCTGCCGACCGCCGCGACGACGAGCTTCACGTCACCGCGGATTCGTAGCTCGGCCCGGCCGGCAGCCGGGCGTCGGGCGGCACGTCGATCGGCACGTGCGAGGCGTCGTTCCACAGCCCCTCGAGGTCGTAGTGCTCGCGCGCGGCGTGCAGGAACACGTGGACCACGAAGTCGCCGTAGTCGAGCAGCGCCCACTGACCGCTGCGCGCGCCCTCCGCCGACAGCGCGCGCAGGCCCTCGGCCTTGAGCCCGAGCTCGATCGCATCGGCGATCGCGTCGACCTGGCGGTCGGAACGCCCCGACAGCAGCAGCTGGTAGTTGGTGAACGAGCACAGCTGCCGCACGTCGAGCAGCACCGGCTCGAGCGCCTTCTTGTCGAGCGCGAGCGCGAGCGCGCGCATCGCGCCGTCGAGGCCCTCGGTCGTGCTCGGCGGTGGTGCCGGTTCCGCGATCGCCGAGCGGCGGCCGCGGGGCAGCGGCGTATCGGAACGGTGGGCCTTCGGTGCGCTCTTGCGTGTGGTCATGCTTCGCTGCTCGGTCCCCTCTTGCCGTCAGGTCCGGATCTGCCCGGTGCCGCGGACGACAAACTTGGTGGTGGTGAGGCCTTCGGCGCCCATCGGACCGTAGGCGTGAAGGCGGGTGGTCGAGATCCCGATCTCGGCGCCGAGCCCGAGCTCGCCGCC
>DATJAE010000383.1:0-7597 GCA_035516595.1 Kofleriaceae bacterium
TCCAGCGCGGCGAGCGCTGCTGCGACGATTTCGGGCCCGATCCCCGCCGGATCGCCGAGCGTGATGCCCAATCGGGTGACGTCCGCCACCGCCGAACGCTATCACCGCTTGCTCTCGCGGCTGGTTCGTCCATCCTAGGTATCGATGTGGCGCCGCTTGGCCCTGCTCGCGCTCGCCGGGTGCGCCTCGAGCGCCGAGGCGATGACCGCCCCGGCCGGCAAGCCCGGCGCCGCCGCGACCGCGAACAACGAGGTCGGGCTCAACCCGGGCGAGACCATGGCGTTCGAGGTCAAGCTCGGCGGCGTGGTCGCCGGCGAGGCCCAGCTCGCGGTCGGCGAGATCGGCACGTTCGACGGCCACCGCGCGGTGGTCGTGAAGTCGCGCGCCGCCACCGCCGGCGCGGTCGCGCTGATCAAGAAGATCACGGACGAGGCGACCACGGTGATCGACCTCGATACCGGCCGTCCGCTCCAGCTCGACACCCTGGTCGAGCAAGGCGACACCACGACCACCGCGACCGCGACGTTTCATCCGACCTCGGCCGACGTCGTCTACAACCACAGCGACGAGCCCGGCAAGCACGTGTTCAAGGTCGAGTACGGCACCACCACCGTGCTCGACACCCACTCCGCGATGGCGCAGCTGCGCGGCTGGCGCGCGACGCCCGGCGCGACCCGCACGGTGTACGTGGTCGGCGGCCGGCGGCTGTGGCGGGTCGACGTGCGCTACCTCGGCAGCGAGACGGTGAGCTCGGTGCTCGGCCGCCGCCGCGCGATCAAGTTCGAGGGCGCGTCGTATCGCGCGCGCGCGAACTTCGGGCTCGAGTCGACGCGCCCGGTGCGCACGTTCACGGTGTGGCTGTCCGACGACGCCGATCGCGTGCCACTCAAGATGGTCGCGGCCACCGAGCTCGGCGACGTGACGATGGACCTCACCGAGTACGACCGCCACTAGTCGTGGTCGGTCTGGCGCTTCGCGCGCGGGCGAGCGCCTGCGCGTGGCGGCGGCGCGTCGAGCGTACCGCCGTCGATCGATCCGGCGACCTGGTTGGCGTCGTTGGCGGTGATCGGCCGCCCGGGCTGGATGATCACGATCTCCGGCTCGGACGGCTCGTCGAGCGCGATCGTGATCGTCGGGCCGGAGATGTCGTTGCGCTCGTCCTCGGAGTCGACGATCGCCGCGACGTCGACCGGGACCGCGTCGTCGTCGGCCGGCGTCACGGTCAGCTCGAGGTGATCGTCGGGCTCGGGCTCGACGAGCTCGTCCTGGTCGTCGCCGCGCTCGATCGAGATCTCGGGCTCGCTGTGATCGCCGAGCCGGGGCGTGGGCGAGCGCTCGACCGGCGCCGGGCGGGCCGGTGGCTCGGCGGCCTCGACCTCGATCACCGCGCCCTCTTCGTAGGCGGCGCGCTCCGCGTCGGACGGCTCGTCGGCGACGACCTCGACCACCATCTCGGCGTCGTCGTCCTCCGGCTCGCCCGCGATCTTGGCGAGCGCGTGCTCGACCTGCGCCTCGGCGGCGGCGCGCTCGGCCCTCGGCACGATCAGCGTCTGGACGAGGGGCGAGCGCTCGACCGGCACCGCGGGCGTCGACGGCGGCGGGCGCAGCGGCGCGGTCTCGGCCCGCAGCGGCGGCGGTGGGCGCTCCGGCTCGGTGCGGTCGCGCTCGTCGGGCTCGTCGGGCTCATCGGGCTCGTCGGCGGGCTCGGCGACGGTCCTGGCGTTGCGCTCGGGGCTCTTCGCCGCGACCTCGGCCGCGAGCGCCTCGAGCAGCACCTCGCCGAGATCCGGATCGTCGTCGCACAGCTCGATGAAGTCGTCGGCGCGAAACGCCAGCGCGCGCACCCCGACCAGCGCGACCGCGAGCGAGTCCTTGTCGGGCAGCGGGCGATCGGCGATCAGCGCCTCGGGGTAGATCAGCGCGCCGGGCCCGCGCACCTTCGCGTCCTGCATCACGTCGCCCTCGATCACGATCCACGCGACGCGGTCGCCGAGCGCGATCGCCGGCAGCGCCTCGCCGCGATCGTGATCGCGCGGCAGCCCGATGCGCAGCGCGCGCAGCCGCTGCTGCGGCGTGACCTTGGCCCACAGCGGGCACGCCTCGATCGCCTGCGCGTCCTTGCGCAACAGCTCGGCCGGCCGCGAGGTCTCGCCGGCCTCGAGCACGCGCACGACCAGCGCGGTCGCGTTGTCGCCACCGCCGCGCTCGAGCGCGAGCTCGACCAGGCGCTGCGCCGCGCGCGCGGGGCTCGGCTGCTTGCACAGCACCTCGCCGATCTCGGGCTCCTTGACGTACTCCGTGATGCCGTCGCTGCACAGCAGGAAGCGGTCGCCGTCGGCCACCGGCACGACGAACGAGCTGACCTTGCACTCCTCGCCGATGCCGAGCGCGTTGGTCAGCATGCTCTTGAACCGCGCGCCGTCGCCGTCGACGTCGACGTCGACCCCGGCCGCGAGCAGGCGGGCGAGCAACGTGTGGTCCTCGGTCAGCTGCATCGCGATGCCATCGCGCACGAGGTAGGCGCGCGAGTCGCCGCACTGCGCGAACAGCATGTCGCCGCCGACGACCATCGCGCCGACCAGGGTCGTGCCCATCCCGCCCTTGGTGCGATCGCGCTTGGCCTCGGCGAGGATCGCGTCGTGGGCGGCGAGCGCGCCGTCGCGCAGCACCGCGAGCAGCTCGTGGTGCGCTTCGGGCGCGCCGCTCGCCAGCCAGCGCTCCGCGATCGCGGTGGTCGCCGGGTTGGCCCAACGATCCCGGATGGTCTCGACCGCGAGCGCGCTCGCGACCTCGCCCGCGGCGTGACCGCCCATGCCGTCGCACACGAGGAAGATGCCTTGCTCCGGATCGATGAAGTGCGAGTCCTCGTTGTGGTTCCGGACCTTGCCGACGTGCGTCTCGGCAGCACCGACGATGGAGGCGCGTCCGGCCACGGTCCGAGGATACACCGAGCCGACGGGCCGCAGCTTTAGGCGCGCATCTTGTACCCGACGTTACGGACCGTCTCGATCAGCTCGCCGACCGTGCCGAGCTTGCTGCGTACGCGGCGCACGTGAATGTCGACGGTCCGGGTGCCGCCGGCGTAGCGATATCCCCAGGCCCGCTCGAGCAGCGCCTGACGGGTGAACACCCGGCCGCGGTGCTGGGCCAGGAAGCGCAGCAGCTCGAACTCCTGATGCGTGAGGTCGATCCGACGCCCGCCGATCCGGATCTCGTAGCCCGCGATGTCGATCACGAGCTCGTCGATCTTGATCACCTCGTCGGATCCGAACGTCGCCGATTTCCAGTCGAGCTGGCGCAACCGGGCGTACAGCTCGGCGGGCACGATCGGCATCAGCACGAAGTCGTCGAACCCGATCGAGAAGTCGAGCGCCGGCAGCCGCGCGACCGTCACGGCGAGCAGGATCGGGACCTCGACCAGCGGCCCGCCGTCGCGCAGCTTCTGGATCGCCTTCTGCGCGCGCGGCAGATCGTCCCCCGCCTCGACGACGACGGCGTCCGGCGCGCGCGCGGCGAGCTCGTCGAGATCCAGACCGCCGAGATCGAACCGGCCGAGCGAGATGCGCGCCCCGAGCTCGCTGACGAGGGTCGCGACCGACCCGGCTTCACGCCCCGCTCGCTCCGGATCGCCGCATATGACGACAACGCGCACCTCGCGAGTGATCCCAGTCTTGCGAGGCGCGTCAAGACCACGTGGGCCCTTCACGGACCCGACGAAGCGGCCGATTGGAGCTATTGCCCGGGCCCCCAAACATGTAAGAATTGGATCTGGATGGAAGAGTTCCACTGCTCCTTCTGCGGAAAGCAGCGGCGCGAGGTTCGAAAGCTCATCTCCGGCCCGCGCGTGTTCATCTGCGATCAGTGCGTGACTCTGTGCAACGACATCCTTGCCAAGGAAGAGGCCTCGGAACGTCCCAAGTACCCGCCACCACGGGCGATCGTCGAAGAGCTCGACCGCTACGTGGTGGGTCAGAAGGACGCCAAGCGCGCGCTCTCGGTCGCGGTCTACAACCACTACAAGCGGATCGGCCTGCGCGGCAAGCAGTCCGACGTCGAGCTCCAGAAGGGCAACATCCTGCTCCTCGGGCCGACCGGATCGGGCAAGACCCTGCTCGCCCAGACCCTGGCCAAGAAGCTCGACGTGCCGTTCGCGATCGCGGACGCCACCACGCTGACCGAGGCCGGCTACGTCGGCGAGGATGTCGAGAGCGTGGTCAAGGCGCTGTTCCGCGCCGCCGGTGGCGACGTCGAGAAGACCGCGCGCGGCATCATCTGCATCGACGAGATCGACAAGATCGCGCGCAAGGGCGGCACGCCGTCGCCGACCCGCGACGTCTCGGGCGAGGGCGTCCAGCAGGCGCTGCTCAAGATCCTCGAGGGCAAGACCGCGACGATCACGCCCGACGGCGCGCGCAACCGGCCACAGCAAGAGCTCATCCAGATCGACACCACGGACATCCTGTTCATCTGCTGCGGCGCGTTCAACGGCCTCGAGGACATCGTCCGCCGCCGCACCGGCCAGCGCGGCCTGGGCTTTGGCGCCGAGGTCTCGACCGCCGAGGACGACAAGGACGCGCTGCGCCGCCAGGCCCGCACCGAGGACCTGATCAAGTTCGGCATGATCCCCGAGTTCATGGGCCGCCTGCCGGTGATCGTCAGCTGCGACGCGCTCGACGTCGACGCCTTGACCGAGGTGCTGTGGAAGCCGAAGAACGCGCTCGCCAAGCAGTACCACCGGCTGTTCGAGCTCGAGGGCGTGAAGCTCAACTTCCGCCCCGACGCGCTGCGCGCGATCGCCGAGGAAGCGGCGCGCCGCAACTCGGGGGCGCGCGGCCTGCGCGCGATCCTCGAGGAAGTCATGCTCGACGTGATGTACGAGATCCCGTCCTTGACCGGCGTCAAGGAGTGCGTGGTCACGCGCGAGGTCGTCGAGCACCGGGCCCGCCCCGAGCTGGTGCTCGAGTCCAAGGCCGCGTCGTAACCGCTACGGGATTCCGGTGACGCAGCCGAACGTGCCGCCGCCGGCGGGGTACTTGTAGATGCCGGTGAAGCACATCTCGTCGGTCGAGCTCTGGCCGAAGTCGACCTCCGCGGACGTCGTGTTGTCGTAGGTGCAGGTCGTCTGGATCGCCGCGCCCTGCGGGATCTCCATCTCGGCCATCGGATATGCCTTCTGCTCGTCGAACGAGTAGTCGGTGTCGAGCATCGTCACGCTCCCGGCGGTGAGCTTCTGGTGGATGCCGATCTGGTGCATGTGCGGCCACAGCGCGAACACGTGCCAGTCGGCGGGTGAGGTGCAGCCGCCGCTCACGCTCATCGTCGTCATCGCCGGGATCGCGATGTTGACCGTGCCCGAGAACGTCATGTCGACCTCGTTGACCACGGTCGACGGATCGACGGTCTGGATCAGCACGCCCGAGGTATCCATCAGCGGGTTGTCGCTGACGTCGAACAGGTGGAGGTTCAAGTTGATCCACGTGCCGGCGGGCAAGTGCACCGCGTCACCGGTCGGGAAGATCAGATCGCCGGTGCCGATTCCGGCGGCGTAGACCATCTGCCCGGTGAGGTCACCGGTCTCGGCGTTGCACGGGTACTCGCCGGTCTGGGAGTCATCGGGATCGATCGTGAGCACCTGGTGGTGGGTGCCCAGCGGCGACAGCGCACGGAATCCGTTGATCCAGTACTCCTGCGTCGTCTGGATGCGGATGCAGTCGTAGGTCTGTTGCCCGGCCCCGATGCTCCAGTCGCGCGAGATCAGCGTCGTCCAGCCGGCGTTGTCGCTGCCATCGCCCGCGCCGTCGCTGCCTTTGGTGGAGCCATCTGGATTGTTGTGGTTGATCCCCGTCCCGCCACACCCGCCGAGAACGAAGACCACCGCCGCAATCCAGGGTCTCATGGGCGCAGTATACGTAAAGCAGTGGCCCGCACAGCCGTTTTCGGCAGGTCCGCGGTGACGCGCCTCACGTTATGCTTGCGGCGTGCCGGAGCTGCGCAACGTCATCGTGTTCGCGCTCGGCTCGTCGCGCTACGCGGTCGAGCTGCGCTGGGTACGCGAGGTCGTGACGCTCGGCTTCGTGACGGAGGTTCCCACCGCGCCTCCCGCCGTCGGGGGCGTGTGCAACTTGCACGGCGCGATCCTGCCGGTGCTCGACGTCGCCGCGCTGCTCGACCTGCCGCCGGGCCCGCCGGCCCGCCAGGGCGATGGGGCGCTCGTCCTCGAATCCGAAGGAATCGTATGCGCGCTCCGCGTCGACCAGGTCGACCATGTCGCCTCGCTGGCCGAGAACGACGGCGCGGTGGTCGACGCGACCGGCCGCCCGCTCACCCTGCTCGACCCGCAGCGGCTGGTGCGCCGGGCGCTCGAGCTGGTCGCCGAGGCGCCCCGGCCGTGAGCGACCGCGACATCGACTTCGATCCCGACGAGCTGGCGATGCTGCGCCAGCTGTTCCGCGGCGAGGCCCACGACGCGCTCGAGGCGGTCACCACGCGCGTGCTCGCGAGCGGATCGCAGCGGCCGTCCACCGAGGTGCTGACCGAGATGATGCGGGTGACGCACACGCTCAAGGGCGCCGCCGGCACGGTCGGGCTCGACGGCGTGGTCGAGCTCGCGCACCGGTTCGAGAGCGCGCTCGCCACGCTCGGCCGCGAGCCATCGCCGTGGAACGGCGCGACCGCCGACCTGATCGTCGAGGTCACCGACGGGCTGCGCGGCTACCTCGACCAGCTCGCGTCGGAGCCGGCGACGGCCGAGCGCGCCGCGGCGCGGCTGCGCCAGCAGATCGAGCGGATCGCGACCGGCCGGCTGACCCGCGAGCTGCCGCGGGTCGAGCTCGACTCGAGCCGCGACTCGCTGATCGGCATCCCGACGATCGTCGAGGCCGGCGAGCCCGCGCTGCCCGAGACCGTGACCGATCCGGCGTCCGACAGCATCGCGGCGCCCGAGCCCAAGGCCTACCTGCGGGTCGAGCCCGAGCGCGTGGACGCGCTGATGTCGTCGGCCGGCGAGCTGCTGTTCGACCGCACGCGGATCGAGCGCCGTGTCCAGCTCTTGCGCACGCTCGCCCGCGACCTGGCGCGCACCCGCCAGGCGCTGCGCGACGCGATCTCGTCGCAGACCCCACCCGCGCGCGCGGTCGCCGACGCCGAGACCGAGCTGGCGAGCCAGGCCGCGCTGCTGTCGCAGACCACCGCGGCGCTGCTCGACGAGATCGAGGCGCTGCGCCGGACGATCGGCGACCTCCAGCGCGGGCTCACCAAGATCCGCATGGACACCGCGCGCAACCTGATGTCGCACGCCGCGCGCACGCTGCGCGCGCTGCGCCGCGCCACCGGGGTCAAGGTCGAGCTGCGCACGCTCGGCGAGGACACCGAGTTCGACAAGGCGGTCGCCGAGCAGCTGGTCGATCCGATCACCCAGCTGTTGCGCAACGCGGTCGCGCACGCGATCGAGCCGCCCGAGGAGCGGATCGCGCGGCAAAAGCCGCTGGCCGCGCAGATCACGATCCGCGCGCGCCAGGACGGCAACCTGCTCGTGCTCGAGATCTCCGACGACGGCCGCGGCATCGACACGACCGCGCTGCGCGACAAGCTGGTCGCG
>DATJAE010000384.1:0-4769 GCA_035516595.1 Kofleriaceae bacterium
GCGAGCTGCCGCCCGGCGCCGAGGTAGCGCACGTTCATGTAGTGGCGCACGCCCGCGCCGCCGATCATCACGAAGATCAGGATCAGCCAGCTCAGGTGATGGCTGATCGCCGACGCGAAGTGGGTCGACAGCATGATGAACAGCAGCGGGAACGTCAGGTAGTTGTTGTGGATGCTGCGCTGCTTGGCGCGCAGCGACAGCGCCGCGTCCTGCGGCTTGCCCGCGCGCGTCGCGTTCACCAGCGCGTGCTGCGACGGTACGATGCACATCCTCACGTTGCCGGTCATGATCGTTCCGATCATCACGCCGGTCTGGATGTACGCGGCGCGCCCGCTGAACACCTGCGCGAACCCGTAGATCGCGCCGAACAGCATCGCGATCGATAGCGCGGTGGCGACCCGCGGATTGTACTCGCCGATCGACGTCCACAGCGCGTCGTACAGCAGCCACGCGATGAACAGCGAGCCGATCGACAGCGAGATCGCGGTCGCCGGCGCGACCTCGTGCAGCGTCGGATCGACCAGGAACGCGGCGTCGTTCAGGTAGTACACGACGACCAGCAGCCCGATCCCGGTGATCCAGGTCGAGAAGTTCTGCCACTTGAACCAGTGCAGCGTCGCCGGCAGCTCGCCCGGCGCGAGCAGCTTCTTCTCGACGTCGTAGAACGCGCCGGAGTGGACGAGGAAGATCTTGCCCTGCGACAGCGGCGCGAGCTCGGCCGACTTCTCGAGGTTGCGGTCGAGCCAGTTGAACAGCATCGAGTTGCCGACCCACATGATCCCCGCGATCAGGTGCGCCCACCGCAGCAGGACGTCCAGCAGCTCGGTCAGGTGCAAGGCGCGGCCAGTATAACGAGCTAGTCCGAGTCCGGGGGGCAGCCGGACTCGCACGACTGCTCGTCTTCGTCGCACCGGTCATCGGTGGTCGACCTGTCGCTCGTGCACTGGCCGACGCACTGCCCCCACGGGCGGCCCTGGTCGATGTCGGAAGACGGACACTTGTCCTGGCACGTGCGCTCGTCCTGCTCGGAACGGTTTCGGCAGGTCTCGTGGGTGCCGTAGCACCGGTTCTCGCAGGTGAGGTGCGCCGCGCTCCTGGCCTCGCGTTGCTCGCGCGTCGGACCCGACGCGGCGCTGGGCGGCGGCTCGGCGCGCGGCGGCGGCGGCGAACCGTGCGAGGGATGCGACGCGTAGTGGACGCGCGGCGGCGGCGCCGGCGCGCGGCCCGGCGCGACCCACACGATCGTGCAGCGCAGGTCGGCGCCGAGATCGAGCTCGAGCGTCGCGGTGCGCGTCGGATGGTTGGCGAACGACAGCTTCACCGTCGACACGCGATCGAGCTTGGCCGGCGCGAGCGCCGCGACCGAGCGCGGATACGGGTGATCGAACGTCGGCGCCGCGTGGCCGTCGCCGTAGAGGTCGACGTCGCCGGACAGCTGGCCGACCTTGACCAGCCCGCTGCCGAGCCGCCATGGGTAGACGAACCGATCGCCCGACACCACGAGCGGCAGCGCGTCGGGGCGCGGACACAGGTTGCCGCCGCGCGACGACACCACGGTGTAGCGGCCGTCCCACGGGCCGCCGGCCGGCGCCGGAGCTGCCTCGGCGCTCGGGGCATCGCTGTCGGGCGCCATCATTTCGGCACCGCCGCCGCCGAACGCCGCGATCAGCGCGTCGACATCCTCGTCGGTGTTGCCGCTCTTGGACAGCACGTTCAACGCCACCGTGAGGGTCGAGCCCGACACCTTCCATCGCCAGCGGTAGGCGTGGAGGTCGGCGTCGTCGTCGCGCCGCTTGGTCTCGTACCAGGACTGCTCCACGCCGGTCCAGTCGTTGGTCTTGCGTGCGAACGCGATCGCGTCCTGGTCGCGCAGGTACGCCATGTCGTAGATCGGCTCGATCCTGATCGTCGTGATCCGGGCGACCCGCGCGCGGTAGTCCTTGTGGTCGCGACACAGCCGCTCGAGCGGCGCCGCGATGAACCCGGCGGAGCCCGCGACCGGCGAGCCCGCCAGGTCGCCGCGGCGCTCCGTGCCATCGATGATGTACGACCGCGACTTCGCGATGTACTCCGGGCTCGACGCGCGACTGCCGTCGCGCCCGCCCTCCTCGCCCGCGATCAGCACCTGGAAGTCGATGCGCTCGAACGCCGGCCAGTCGACCTGGAAGGTCAGCCGCGGGTTGCCGCAGTACAGCTTGATCCGCTCGGCCCACGGCACCATCCCGGCGATCTGACCGGCGCGCCCCGGCGCGGACGGGCCGGGCTCGGGTTGCGCGGACGCGACGCCCGCGAGCGCGCACGCGAGGCACGCGAGTATGCGAGATGTGGTCGTCATGGTCAGTCCGGGCAGCTGCTCTGGCAGGAGCTTTCGTCGTCGGAGCAGCGCGACGAGCAGGTGTCCTTGTCCTCGCCGCACCGGCTCAGGCAGTCGCCCCAGCCGTCGCCGGTCGGGCAGCGCGATCGACAGGTGTCGTCATCCTCCGAGCAGCGACTGGAGCAGCGATTCTGGGTGTCAAAGCACCGGCTGAGGCAGTTCGAGTGCGCCTCCTCGCGCTGCTCGCGGGTCGGCCCCGACGGCGCCGGCTCCGGTGCGGGCGCGGGCGCGGGCTCCTCGGCGGGCTCGGGGGGCGGCGGCGCCGGCCGGCGGGTCGGCCGCGGGCGCGGTGGCGGCGGCGGTGGCGGCGGGGCGGACGATGCGATGGCCGGCGCCACCCACACGATGTTGCAGCGCAGGTCGCCGCCGAGGTCGAGCGCCAGCGTCGCGGTGCGACCGGCGCCGCTGGTGAACGTCACCACGACCGACCGCACACGATCGAGCCGTGCCGGCGAGAGCGGCGCGACCGCACGCGGGTACGGATGGTCGAACGCGGTGGTCGCGGTCGCCTTGCCGCGCGCGCCGATCTCGCCGGTGAGCTGGCCGACCCTGGTGAGCCCGCTGCCGAGCCGCCACGGATAGCTGAACTGGCCGCCGCGGACGACCAGCGGCCACGCGTCGGGGCGCGGGCACAGGCTGCCGCCGCGCGAGGACAGCACGGTGTAGCGGCCGTCCCATGGCCCGGCGCTCTCCGCCGGCGGATCGTCGGCGCCCGCGACGGGCGGCGCGGCGGCCGGTGCGCTGCTGCCGCCGAACGCGTCGACCAGCGCCTGCTCGTCGTCGTCGGCGTCGCCGCTCTTGCCGAACACGTTCTTCCAGACGTAGAGCGTCGTGCCCGACACCTTCCACCGCCAGCGGTACGCGCGGAACACGTTCTTCATGTCGCGCTTCTCGTTGTAGAAGGCCTCGTGCACCGCCTCCCAGTCGTTGGTCCGGTGGGCGTACCCGATCGCGTCCTTGTCGCTCAGGTACTTCATGTCGTAGATCGGCTCGATCACGATCGTGGTGATCCGCGCGACGGCCGCGCGCAGCTCCTTGTGATCGCGGCACAGCTTCTCCATCGGCTCGGCGATGAAGCCGGCCGCGCCCGCGATCGGCGAGGTCGACACGTCGTCGCGCCGCTTGTCGCCGTCGAGCATCCACAGCCGCTCGGCCGTGACGTACGACGGATCCGCCGCGCGGCTGCCGTCGCGACCGCCCTCCTCGGCGCCGATCATCGCCTGGAGGTCCATGCGCTCGAACGCCGGCCAGTCGACCTTCATCGCCAGCCGCGGGTTGTCGCAGTACCTCGCGATCCGCGCGGCCCAGGGCACCATCGACGCTTCCTGACCGGCACGTCCAGGTGCCGGCGGCGCGGGGCGCTGGGCAGACGCGACCCCAGCAAGCACGGCCCCCAGGACCACGCACCCCACCACGCAGCGACAAGCGACCAGCATCCGGGATCCTTTCATGACGGACCGAGTGTATTCAAACGGGCGTGCAAGGGGCACGCCTCCACGAGGCCGCGCGCGCGGCGGACTTGGCGAAGATGCGTCGTGTCGCGAATGTCAATCTGGCGAGCGTCACGGACAGCTCGACACGGTCTAGCCGGCCAGCCGCGCGAGCGCGCGATCGAGCCGCGCGCCGCCGGCGAGCAGCGGCGCGGCGAGCTCGCCGCGCGCGTCGAGCCGCGCCGGCACGCTGCGCAGCGTGAACGCGCGCGGATCGAGCGAACGGCCGACCTCGTCCCAGCCGATCGGCGTCGACACCGTCGCGCGGTCGGCGCCGCGCAGCGAGTACGGCACGACCAGGGTCTTGGCGAGGTGCTGGCGGTGATCGACCAGCAGCCGGCCGCCGCGCTTGTCCTTCTCGTGCTCGAGCGTGACCCGATCCGGCATCAGCCGGAGCAGCAGGGTCGCGACCCCGCGCGCGAGCTGCTCCGCCTGGGCGAACGTGTGACCGCGCGCGAGCGGCACCAGGACGTGCAGCCCGCGCTGGCCGCTGGTCTTGACCACGCTCGGCAGCTCGAGCAGCTCGAGCGTGCGGCGCACCGCGAGCGCGACGTCGATCGTGTCGGCCCACTGCGTGCGATCGCCCGGATCGAGATCGATCACCGCGAAGTCGGGCTCGGCGATCGCGGCGAGCCGGCTCGCGAAGCCGTGGAACGTGAGCCCGGCCTGGTTGACCATCCACAGCAGCGCGTCGCGGTTGTCGAGCACGATGCGGCGCACGCCCTCGACCCACGCGGCGCGCAGGTAGTCGGGCGCGCGCGGCGGCGGGCGATGCTGGTACCAGTCGAACTCGTCGATGCCGTCGGGCCAGCGCTGGACGACGACCGGGCGATCGCAGAGGTGCGGCAGCAGCGCCGGTGCCACGCGCGCGTAGTAGTCGCGGATGTCGCGCTTGCAGATGCCGT
>DATJAE010000385.1:0-23883 GCA_035516595.1 Kofleriaceae bacterium
TGCAGTGCGTGTGATACGTCGCCCTCTTGCCACAGCCCGCAGCGCCGATCGACGCGTCGTACGTGTCGCGTAGCGTCGCGAGTCGCTCGCTCAGGTCGACGTAGCTGAGATCTGTGCAGCCGAAATCGAACGCGGCGGTCTTGGCGGTCTGCGCGTGCGCTTCGGCGCGATACTGCTCGAGCGGCGGAACCGGCGACGCCTGCTGCTCCACGACGTTTGCTCCGAGCATCTTCACCACGGTCACGAAATCGGTGCGCTGCCCGCAGCCTTCGGCGACATAGAAGTCGAAGTATTGAGGGAAGGAGGGCATGCCCCTGGTGTCGCTGGACACGAACGTGAGGTTGGCGCTGGGACACTTCATCGTCGCGTTCAACCAGTCGGCGATCTGCGGCGCGAGGTATTGCCGGCGCTGCGGCAGCGTCGAGATCGACGGCGGCGCGTACAAGCAACCGCCGATGAACAGTGCGAGAACCAGTCCGATTTGGTTCATGCGGCGCAACGTAGAGATTCCACCCGCACTGTCGAGTGGTGTTCACGTTGCGTCACATGGATCCAGCGCCCCCGCGGCGGGGCATGCAGGTCGCGGCGACGAGGTACTCGATCCTCGAGAGCACCACGTGGGGATGGCGGCGTTCGGTCATGCCGCGGTCGTACGCGCCTTCGCACCCGACCACGCCACGATCGCCGCGCCGGCCGCGAGCGCTCCCGCCGCGACCACGCCGACCAGCGGGCGATCGCGGTCGTAGATCGCGCCGAGCAACAGGCTCCCCGCCCACCACGCGCCGCCGTAGACCAGGAAGTACACGCCGTACGCGCGGCCGCGCTGGGCGCGCGGGACGATCGCGGCGATCAGCGCCTTGCCGATCGACTCGGTCGCCGCGCGCGCGAGCGACCACAGCCCGATGCCGAGGATCGCGAACAGCGGCGTGGTGGTGAACGCGAGCGGCGCGTACGCGGCGCCGGCGATCACGAACAGCGCGACCACGCCGGCGCCGGTGCCGCCGCGCGTGCGCGCGCGATCGAACGCGAGCCCGGCGACCAGCGACACCAGGCCGTCGGCGCCCATCGCCGCGGCGTACGCGATCGGCAGCCACGCCGCGGTCATCACGCCGGTACGCTCGAAGTGAAACGCGAGCAGCGGCCAGTCGGCGAGCCCGATCGCGACCAGCGCCACGCCGACCAGGTAGAGCCGGTAGCTCGGCCCGAGCGGCGCGGCGGCGCCCTCGGCCGGCTCCTGCTCGAGCGCGCGCGGATCGGGGTAGAGCCGGCGCGCGCGGAGCAGCACGGCGATCGCGGCGAGCGCCGGCGTGCCGAGCAGCACGAACGCCCAGCCGAAGCCGGCGAGCGTGTTGCCGCGCCACGCGAGGATGCCGGCGACCGCGAGCGGGCCGAGCACCGCGCCGGCCTGGTCCATCGCCTCGTTGATCGCGAACGCCTTGCCGGCGCCGAGGTCGGTCGCGGCGAACGAGGTCAGCGTGGTCTTGGCCGGCGAGCGGATCGCCTTGCCGAGCCGCTCGAGCGCGACCAGCGCGGCGACCGCGGGCCAGTTGCCGGCGATCGCGAGCAGCGGCACCGCGACGACGTTGCACGCGTAGCCGGTGACGGTGAGGCCCCAGTACGCGTGCGTGCGATCGACCAGCGCGCCGCTCCACAGCCGGAGCGCGTAGCCGACGAATTCGCCGGTGCCGGCGACCGCGCCGACCGCGGTCGCGCTCGCGCCGAGCAAGGCGAGGTACGGGCCGACCGCCGAGCGCATGCCCTCGTAGCACAGGTCGGCGAACAGGCTGACCCAGCCGAGCAGGATCACGAAGTGACGCGCGCGCGCCGCGCGATCGGCCTCGCTCACTCGCGCAGCCTCGGATCGAGCCACACGCACACCACGTCGGCGAGCAGGTTCGCGAGCACGATCGCGATCGCCGACACCAGCACGACGCCGACGATCAGCTGGGTGTCCTTGCCGACGATCGCCTCGACGATCTCGCGGCCGAGCCCGGGCCACGCGAAGATGTACTCGGTGACCACCGCGCCGCCGAGCAGGACGCCGAGGTCGAGCCCGACCAGCGTGACCAGCGGGCCGAGCGCGTTGCGCAGCGCGTGGCGGACCAGCACGCGGCGCTCCGACAGCCCCTTGGCGCGCGCGGTGCGCACGTAGTCCTGGTCGAGCGCGTCGCACAGCTCGCCGCGCAGCACGCGCGCGTAGTACGCGACCCCGACGGTGGCGAGCGTCGCGGCCGGCAGCACGAGGTGATGCAGGCGATCGAGCACGCCGTCGCCGTAGCCGCCGATCGGGAACCACCCGAGCTCGAACGCCGCGACGTAGAGCAGCACGGTCGCGATCACGAACGTCGGCGCGCTCTGGCCGATCAGGCCGACCAGGCCGGCCGCGCGATCCGGCCAGCGCCCGCGTCGCGCTGCCGCGAGCGCGCCGAGCGGCACGCCGATCGCGAGCTGGAGCAGCACCGCGGCGAGCGCGAGCTGCGCGGTCGGCCAGATCCGATCGGCGATGATCGCGGTCACCGCGCGGTCGCTGCGCGCGCTCTTGCCGAGCTCGCCGTGTGCGAGGTGCGCGACGAAGCAGCCGTACTGGCCGACGAACCCGCGGTCGAGACAGTAGTACGCGCGCACGGTCGCGACGGTGTCGGGGCTGGCGTGCGGGCCGAGCATCGCGCGCACCGGGTCGGCGGGGATCGCCGTGATCATCGCGAACGTCGCGGTGACGACGAACCACACCACGACGATCGACCAGCCGATCCGGCGCGCGATCGCGCCGATCACGGGGCGCCTCCGCGATCGACGGGGGAATCCCCGCCGGATCGCGGCGCGGAGCGATCGAGCCACGCCGAGCTGTAGTCGCGCGTCCAGATCGGGTGCGGCGCGTAGCCGCGCACGTAGGGCTGCACGACCTCGGTCATGAGCTGGTGATAGCTCCAGATCCACGGCGCGTCGTCGTAGAGGATGCGCTCGGCGCGGTGGTACATCGCGGCGCGCTTGTCGGGATCGCCCTCGCCGCGCGCGGCGTCGAGCAGCGCGTCGAGCTCGGGGTTGGCGTAGAAGCAGTCGTTGTTCGAGTTCTGCTCGGTGATCATCCGCGAGTGAAACTGCGCGTCGAGGAAGCTCGTGGGATCGGGGTAGTCGCCCTGCCACGTGCCGAGCGCGAACGCCGGTCCGGTCGGCGAGCCGATCGCGGTGACGTAGCTCGCGAACGCCATCTCGGTGATCCGCACGCGCACGCCGACCTGCGCGAGATCGTACTGCAACGACTGGCCGAGCCGGTCGGCCTCGTCGTCGCTGGTCGTCACGAGCTCGACGTCGAAGCCGTGCGGGTAGCCGGCCTCGGCGAGCAGCGCGCGCGCGCGCGCCGGATCGTGCGGGTAGGGCGGCAGCGCGTCGTCGCGGCCGAACACCCCCGGCGGCAGGATGCCGTGCGACGGCACCGCCGCGCCCTGGAGCAGCTTGATCACGTGAGCCTTGTCGAGCGCGTAGTTCAGCGCCTGGCGCACGCGGCGATCGTCGAACGGCTTCTGCCGCACGTTCATCCGCACGCCGTACACGTTCATCGTCGCGCGCGTCAGCACGTACGGCCGCCACGCCGGCTGTGCGATCACGCGCAGGTAGTCGGGGGCCGACAGGCGCTCGGCGGTGTCGAGCTCGCCGCGCTGGAACATCAGGAACTGGATGTCGCGCGGCACGTTCTCGTGCAGCTCGAGCGCGTCGAGGTGAACGCGCGCGGCGTCCCAGTAGCGCGGGTTCTTCGCGAGCACGAGCACGCGGCCCTCGTCCCAGCGCGCGAGCACGAACGGCCCGGCGCCGAGCGGCTCGCGGCGGATCTGATCGCCGGCCGCCGCGACGTGATCGGCGCGCTGGGGCGCGGTGAACGACATCGCCATCACGTCGAGGAACGACGCGTCGGGCCTGGCGAGCCGGATCACCAGCTCGCGCGCGCTCGGCGCGGTGATCTCGGCGACGTTGGCGAGGAACGGCCCGAACGGCGAGCTCGGCAGCGTGCGCGCGCGCGACAGGCTGTACGCGACGTCGCCCGCGACCAGCGCCGAGCCATCGCTGTAGACCAGGCCGGGCCGCAGCTCGAACGTGTAGGTCGTGCCGTCGGGTGAGATCGTCCAGCGCTCGGCCAGGCGGGGCGCGATCCGGGTCGAGCCCGGCGCGTAGTCGACCAGCGTGTCGAAGATCGCGTGCACCGGATACGCCGAGACCTCGTCATACTCGACCGACGGATCGAGCGTGCGGACCTGATCCTTGGTCGAGAACCGCAGCGTGCCGCCCTCGACCGGCGCGGCGTGGCCGGCGGCGGGCAGCGGCGGCGCGACGTCGGGCACGCCGCACGCAGCGCACAGCGCGAGCGCGAGCCTCACCGCGCATCCTTGGGCGCGAGCGCGTCGCGCAGGCCCTCGCCGAGCAGGTTGAAGCCGACCACCGCGACCACGATCGCGATGCCGGGCGCGAGCGCGATCCACGGCGCGGTCTGGTAGTAGGTGCGGCCCTCGAACAGCATGCGGCCCCAGCTCGCGGCCGGCGGCGGCGGGCCGAGCCCGAGGTACGACAGCACCGACTCGGCGAGCAGGTTCTGCGCGAAGCCGAGCGCGCCGAGCACGATCGCGACGCCGGCCACGTTCGGCAGCACGTGGCGCCACACGATCCGCGCCGGGCTCGCGCCGAGCGCGCGCGCCGCCGCTACGTGCTCGCTGCGCGCGATCACCATCGCCTTGCCGCGCACGACGCGCGCGATCGTGGTCCAGCCGATCACGCCGAGCGTGATCACGATCGGCGCGATCGTGCCGGCGAGGTCGGCGCCGTGCAGCAGCGCGGCGAGCAGCATCGCGACCAGCAGGAACGGAAACGCGAGCACCAGATCGACCAGGCGCATCAGCGCGCGATCGATCCCGCCGCCGGCGTAGCCCGCGCACAGCCCGATCGCGAGGCCGAGCGCGAGCGCGAGCGCGGTGGCGAGCGTCGCGATCTCGAGCGAGGTGCCCGCGCCAGCGATCACGCGCGCCCACACGTCGCGGCCGAGCTCGTCGGTGCCGAGCAGGGCATCTCCCGACGGCGGCAGCGGCGCGCCGGCCGCGGACAGTCCGCGGTCGATATCGCACGCCGTCGGATCGTGGCGCGCGGCGCGCGGGCCGATCGTCGCGAGCGCGACGAGCCCCAGCACCAGAATGCCCCCGATCATCGCGCCGCGATCCGCGAGCAGCCGGCGCGCGAGCCTCGGGATTTTCATGATCTGGCCGATCATACGCGAGCGCATGCGCCACGGCGCGCGCCGGGGACCGTGCGATCATCGCCCGATTCCCCCGCACTCGCGAACGTCGAGTTGTAAGCGGTCTCGCATCGCGCACGGCCGCTCGTGAAGCTGACAACGACTCACCAGATCGGCATCGCTGCTGCACGCCGCGTTCACACATGGCCACCGATTTCCTGGCGCTGCTCCGGCGGGACCACGACGATCTCGAGCGCGCGCTCGCGGTGCTGGTCCAGCCCACCGCGACGTTCGACCAGATCCGGACGGCGCTCGACGGCATCCGGCTCGGGCTGACCGCCCACGCCGAGGCCGAGGACATCGTGCTCGCTCGGGGGTTCGCCGACGTGTCCCTGGTGCGCGAGCTCGAGACCCTGATCGGGGCCTCCCGTGCCGGTCACCTCGCGCAGGAAGGTGCGCTCGCGTCGCTGATGTGTGCTCCGCCCGCCACTCCGGGGTGGCGCGATCGCGCGCGGCACCTGCGCGTGCTGGTGGCCGAGCACGCCAGCTGGGAAGAGCGCAACGTCTTGCCCACGCTCAAGGCGCTGGCGCCCGAGGCCTACGGGCTGCTCGCAGGCGCGTTCGCGACCGAGCGGCTGCGCCAGCTCGCGATGCTGCAGCCGTCGGGGCCGATCTACGTGCCCGAGGTCGTGCAGCGCGAGCTGGCTCAGGCCCGCGCCAGTTGACAGCCCACGGGCCCGCGGGCTAGCACGGCGGGGTTGGCGCTCCGGATCCACTCGATCGTCGCCGCAGCGGCGCTGCTGCTGTCGTGCGATCAGCTGTCGCCTCAGCAGCAGTCGGGCGCCGGCTATCGCGATACCGGCCATGGCACGATCGTGATCGGCCACTTCGGGTCGATGACCGGCTCGGAGGCCACGTTCGGTCAGTCGACCGACAAGGGCGTGCGGCTCGCGATCGAGGAGCGCAACGCGCACGGCGGCGTCCGCGGCCGACCGATCGAGCTGGTCACGCTCGACGACGCCGGCAAGTCGCAGGAGGCCGGCACCACGGTCACCCGGCTGATCACGGAGCATCACGTGGTCGCGGTGCTCGGCGAGGTCGCGTCGTCGCTGTCGCTCGCGGGCGGCCGGGTGGCGCAGCAGTATCGCGTGCCGATGATCTCGCCGTCGTCGACCAACGCCGGCGTGACCGCGATCGGCAACATGATCTTTCGCGTGTGCTTCATCGACGACTTCCAGGGCTACGTCGTCGCGAAGTTCGCGCGCGACAACCTGCACGCCGACCGGGTCGGCATCCTGTACGACCAGCAGCAGGCGTACTCGAAGGGCCTCGCCACCACGTTCGATCACGCATTCCGCGCGCTCGGCGGGCAGATCACGACGATGCAGGCCTACACCGGCGGCGACGCCGATCTGTCGGCGCAGCTGCAGTCGCTCAAGGAGACCGCGCCGCAGGCGATCTTCGTGCCCGGCTACTACACCGACGCCGGCAACATCGCGCGCCAGGCCCGCAAGATCGGCATCCCGCAGCGCGTGCCGCTGCTCGGCGGCGATGGCTGGGACTCCGCCAAGCTCGCCGAGATCGGCGGCGACGCGATCGAGGGCAGCTACTACGCGAACCACTACTCGTTCGAGGAGACCCGGCCCGCGGTGCAGGACTTCGTCACGCGCTATCGCGATCGTTACGGCAGCGTGCCCGACGGCCTCGCGGCGCTCGGCTACGACGCCGCCGGCGTGCTGTTCGACGCGATGGATCGCGCGAAGTCGCTCGACTCGGGCGATCTCGCGGCGGCGATCGCGGCGACCAAGGACTATCCCGGCGTGACCGGCACGATCACGCTCGACGCGCATCGCAACCCGGTGAAGTCGGCGGTGATGCTGGTGATGCGCGGCGGCAAGCCGCACTACGCCGCGACGATCCAGCCGCCGACCGAGCCGCTGCCCGAGATCAAGGACACCGGTGCGGGCGCGTCCGAGCCCGAGGCGTCGATCGGGACCAAGCTGCTCCAGACCCTGGTCAACAGCATCGCGCTCGGCGCGCTCTACGCGCTGATCGCGCTCGGCTACACGCTGGTCTACGGCGTGCTCAAGTTCATCAACTTCGCGCACTCCGACGTGTTCACGTTCGGCGCGTGGGCGAGCTTCACGCTGGCGAGCTGGTTCGGCTGGACCGCGGGGGGCTCGCCGTGGTTCGCGATGCCCGCGATCCTCGTGCTCGCGATGATCACGTGCGCGACGCTCGGCGTGACGATCGAGCGCCTGGCGTATCGCCCGCTGCGCCGCGCGCCGCGGCTCAACGTGCTGATCACCGCGATCGGCGTATCGCTGCTGCTCGAGAACACCGGCACGCTGTCGTGGGCGTTCGGTCCCAATCCACAGCACATGCCGCCGCTGGTCGCCGACAAGTCGCTGTTCGCGCTGGCCGGCGTGCAGTTCCGCCTGGTCGACGCGATCGTGCTGGTGCTCGCGCTCGTGCTGGTCGGCGCGCTCCAGCTGCTGGTCTATCGCACCAAGCTCGGCCGGGCGATGCGCGCGGTGTCGTTCGACGACAAGATCGCCGCGCTGATGGGGATCGACGTCGATCGCGTCGTCACGATCACGTTCGCGATCGGCTCGGCGCTCGCCGCGGCGGGCGGCCTGTTGTTCGCGCTCAAGTACGAGAGCCTGCAGATCACCGCGCACTCGACCTGGATCCTGCTCGGGCTGACCGCGTTCGTCGCGGCGGTGGTCGGCGGGATCGGCGACGTGCGCGGCGCGGCGGTCGGCGCGCTGCTGATCGCGGCGGTGCAGGAGTTCGGCGCGGCGTACCTGTCGACCCAGCTGCGCGACGTCTACGTGTTCACGATCCTGATCGTCGTGCTGCTGGTCCGGCCGACCGGGCTGTTCGGCCGCGCGATGGTGGAGAAGGTATGAAGCGGCTGGCCGAGCGCGTCGCCGCGCACCGGATCTCGGCGCCGCGCGCGCTCGCGCGCTCGCTGTGGCCGCTCGCGGTCGGGCTCGCGATCGCGTGGCTGCTCCAGCAGGTGATCGCGCCGGCGATCGGGCCGTTCTACGCCAAGCTCGTGCTCGACATCGGCATCGCGATCGTGCTCGCGTCGTCGCTCAATATCGTCAACGGGTTCGGCGGCCAGTTCTCGATCGGCCACGCCGGGTTCATGATGGTCGGCGGCTACGGCGCGGCGTGGCTCACCTACTACGGCTCGATCGCGCTGTGGGGCTCGGCCGCGCTGCACGGCGGGTTCCTCGGCGGCGGCGATCTGTTGTTCCTCGCCGGCTGCGTGCTCGCCGGCGTGCTCGCCGCGCTTGCCGGGCTGGTGGTCGGCCTGCCGTCGCTGCGGCTGCGCGGCGACTACCTCGCGATCGTTACGCTCGGGTTCGGCGAGATCGTGCGCGTGCTGGTCCAGCGCACCGGCGACGTGCTGTATCCCGCGCAGTTCTCCCGCGAGGGCATGCTCGGCGCGGCCAGCCACCTCGGCGGCAGCCTCGGGTTCGGCGGCGTACCGACCTACACCCGGATCTTCTATGTCTACGCGTTCGTCGCGATCGTGCTGGTGGTCGCGTACCGGCTCAAGCTGTCGCCACCGGGCCGCGCGTTGCTCGCGGTGCGCGAGAACGAGATCGCGGCGGAGGCGATGGGCATCGACACCGCGCGGGTCAAGGTCACCGCGTTCGTGACCTCGGCGTTCTTCGCCGGGATCGGCGGCACGCTGTTCGCGCACGAGCTCGGCACCACGCTCAACCCGCGCGAGCTCGGCTTCCAGAAGTCGATCGACATCGTGATCATGGTCGTGCTCGGCGGCATGGGCTCGATCACCGGCGTCGTGCTCGCGGCGGCCGCGCTGACGCTGATGCCGGAGGCGTTCCGCAGCTTCTCCGAGTACCGCATGCCGGTGTACGCGCTCGCGCTGATCGTCGCGATGATCCTGCGGCCGCAGGGCCTGTTCGGGATCAAGGAGCTGTGGGACCTGCGGTGGTGGCGCCGTCGCGTGCTGCCGCTGTGGCGCCGGCTGACCGGCGAGCGCGATCCGCTGCCGGCGGCGGTCGCGAGCGATCGCGAGGAGGACGCGTGAGCTTCGCGCTCGAGGCCCGCGCGCTGTCGCTCGCGTTCGGCGGGCTCAAGGCGGTCGATCGGCTGTCGCTCGCCGTGCCCGCGCGGGGCCTGCACGGCCTGATCGGCCCCAACGGCGCGGGCAAGACCACCGTGTTCAACCTGCTCACCGGCGTCTACCGGCCCGACGCCGGCGAGGTCCGGCTCGGCGAGGCGCGGATCGACGGCAAGAAGCCGTCGGCGATCGCGCGCGCCGGGCTGGCGCGCACGTTCCAGAACATCCGGCTGTTCGGCGAGCTGTCGGTGCTCGACAACGTGCGGACCGCGGCCGGCGTGCGCGCGCGCAGCGGGCTGTGGCGGAGCCTGCTGCGCACGCCGCTTCACCTCGCCGAGGAGCGCGCGATCGTCGAGCGCTCGTTCGAGCTGCTCGATCTGCTCGGCATCGCGCACCGCGCCGGCGAGCAGGCCAAGAGCTTGCCGTACGGCGATCAGCGCCGGCTCGAGATCGCGCGCGCGCTCGCGACCGAGCCCGAGGTGCTGCTGCTCGACGAGCCGGTCGCCGGGATGAACGCGAACGAGAAGCTCGCGATGCGCGCGCTGATCCAGGGACTGCGCGAGCAGTTCGGCGTGGCGATCCTGCTGATCGAGCACGACATGGGGCTGGTGATGGATATCTGCGAGCACATCACGGTGCTCGACCACGGCGTGACGATCGCCGCCGGCAAGCCCGCCGACGTGCAGCGCGATCCGAAGGTGATCGAGGCCTATCTCGGCGTGCCCGACGCGGCGGAGGCGTGATGGCGCTGCTCGAGGTCGAACAGCTCGACGTCCACTACGGCGGCATCCACGCGCTCAAGGGCGTGAGCTTCGCGGTCGAGCAGGGCGAGATCGTCGCGCTGATCGGCGGCAACGGCGCGGGCAAGACGACCACGCTGCGCGCGATCTCGGGGATGCACAAGCCGAGCGGCGGGCGCGTCACGTTTGCCGGCACGCCGCTCGCCGGCAAGCGCGCGCACGAGATCGCCCGGCTCGGCATGTCGCACGTCCCCGAGGGGCGCGGCATCTTCGCGAACCTCACGGTCGACGAGAACCTCGCGATCGGCGGCTACGCGCGGCGCGACACCGCGGCGATCGCGCAGGATCGGACGCGCGCGCTCGAGCTGTTCCCGCGGCTGCGCGAGCGGCTCGATCAGAACGCCGGCACGCTCTCGGGGGGCGAGCAGCAGATGCTCGCGATCGCGCGCGCGCTGATCGCGCGGCCGAAGCTGCTGCTGCTCGACGAGCCGTCGCTCGGGCTCGCGCCGCAGATCGTGCAGGTGATCTTCCAGATCGTGAAGGCGATCGTGCGAGAAGGGACGACGATCCTGCTGGTCGAGCAGAACGCGCACATGGCGCTCGGCGTGGCCAGGACCGCGCACGTGCTCGAGGTCGGCGCGCTGGTCGCCTCCGGACCGGCGGCCGAGCTCGCCCGGGACGACAAGATCCGCAAGGCTTACCTGGGAGTGCACTGATTGTCGATCGCGGGCGGGGCGGTTCGTCGCTCGGATAGAAGGAGGACCCGACCATGCGATTCATGATGCTGATGTACCCGGGCGCGAAGGCCGAGACCGGTCACCCGCCCGACGCCAAGATCGTCGCGGCGATGATGAAGTACAACGAGGAGCTGGCCAAGGCGGGCGTGTTGCTCGCGCTCGACGGTCTGCACGCGAGCGCCAAGGGCGCGCGGATCACCGTGCGCGGCGGCAAGCGCGACGTCGTCGACGGGCCGTTCACCGAGGCCAAGGAGCTGGTCGGCGGTTACTGGATGATCCAGGTCAAGTCGCGCGACGAGGCGATCGCGTGGGCGTCGCGCATCCCGCTCGGCGAGGACGAGATGGTCGAGCTCCGCCAGGTCTACGAGCTCACCGACTTCCCCCCGGACGTCCAGCAGCTCGCCGAGCCGCTCGCCAGGCGATGACGACGGCGCGCGGCGCGATCGAGGCGGTCTACCGGATCGAGGCGCCGCGCCTGATCGCCGGGCTCACCCGGTTCGTGCGCGACGTCGGGCTCGCCGAGGAGCTCGCGCAGGACGCGCTGGTCATCGCGCTCGAGCGCTGGCCGCGGGACGGCGTACCCGACAACCCGGGCGCGTGGCTGATGACCACCGCGAAGCACCGCGCGATCGATCGCGCGCGGCGGGCCAAGCTGGCCGTCCGCAAGCACGAGGAGCTCGCCGCCGATCTCCCCGACGCGATCGAGCCGCGCGATCCCGACGACGACGTCGGCGACGATCTGCTGCGGCTCATGCTGGTGGCGTGTCACCCGGTGCTGTCGACCGAGGCGCGGGTCGCGCTCACCCTGCGCCTGCTCGGCGGGCTCACCACCGAGGAGATCGCACGCGCGTTCCTCGTGCCCGAGCCGACGATCGCGCAGCGCATCGTGCGCGCCAAGCGCACGCTCGCGGAGGCCAAGGTGCCGTTCGAGGTGCCGCGCGGCGCCGATCGCTTCGCGCGCATCGCGTCGGTGCTCGAGGTCATCTACCTCGTCTTCAACGAGGGCTACACCGCGACCTCGGGCGACGCGTGGCTGCGCCGCGAGCTGTGCGACGACGCGCTGCGGCTCGGCCGCATCCTCGCCGAGCTCGCGCCGGGCGAGGCCGAGGTCCATGGTCTGGTCGCGCTGATGGAGCTGCAGGCGTCGCGGCTGCCCGCGCGGCTCGGGCCCGGCGGCGAGCCGATCCTGCTGCTCGAGCAGAACCGCGCGCGCTGGGATCATCTACTGATCCAGCGCGGTCTGATCTCGCTGGCGCGCGCCGAATCGATCGCGGTCGGCCGCGGCCGCTACGCGATCGAGGCGGCGATCGCGGCGTGTCACGCGCGCGCCCGCACCGCGGAGGCGACCGAGTGGCCGCGGATCGCCGCGCTCTATGCCTCGCTCGCGATGGTCGTGCCGTCGCCGGTGGTCGAGCTCAACCGCGCGGTCGCGCTCGGCATGGCGCTGGGACCGGCCGCCGGGCTCGAGGTGGTCGACCAGCTGGTCGAGAGCCACGCGCTCGACGGCTATCACCTGTTGCCCGCGGTGCGCGGCGATCTGCTCGTCAAGCTCGGCCGGCTCGCCGAGGCCAAGCTCGAGCTGGAGCGCGCCGCGGCCCTCACCCGCAACGCGCGCGAGCGCGATCTCTTGCTCGCCCGCGCCGCGGCGTGCGGCTAGACGCTTTGTTCCGCGCGGGGGCTTGTCGGCGAAATGCCCCGCGGGGATAGTGCGCGCATGAAGCTCCTCGTTTGTCTCGTGCTGGTGATCGGGGCGTGTGGCTCCAAGCCGCCGGAGCCCGCGCAACCGACGCAGGCCACCGCCACGCTCCCCGATGTTCCGTTCGACAAGCTCGATCACGACCAGCAGGTCGAGTTCATGAAGCAGAAGGTCGTGCCGACGATGAAGCCGATCTTCCAGAACCACGACGCTCAGAAGTTCGCCAAGTTCGGCTGCCAGACCTGTCACGGCCCGGGCGCGGCGCAGGGCAAGTTCGACATGCCCAACCCCGAGCTGCCCAAGCTCAACTTCTCGGACATGAGCAAGTTCAAGAAGGAAGACATCGAGTGGATGGAGAAGCAGGTCAAGCCGACGATGGCCAAGCTCGTCCAGATGCCCGAGTACTCGCAAGACAACCCCAAGGGCTTCGGCTGCCTGGCTTGCCACACGACGGCAACCGGCGGCTGAGCTAAGCTGCGAGGGCTGTGCCGGCCCACGATCTGTCCGCGCACGCTCACCACGAGCGCGAGTCCCAGCACAACCGATCCGGCGAGCGGCGCACGCGCTGGGTCGTGCTGCTGACCGCGTGCATGATGGTCGGCGAGCTGATCGTCGGCTGGCTGACCGGCTCGATGGCGCTCAAGGCCGACGGCTGGCACATGGGCACGCACGTGTTCGCGCTCGGCCTGACGCTGATCGCGTACTGGTACGCGCGCACGCGAGCGACGCAGGACACGTTCAGCTTCGGCACCGGCAAGATCTACGCGCTCGCGGGCTACACCAGCGCGGTGCTGCTCGCGATCGTGGCATTTCGCATCGCGATCGAGGGTATCGAGGGCTTGATCCAGCACCCGCCGGTCGATTACGGCGACGCGCTGCCGGTCGCTGCGCTCGGCTTCGTGGTCAACATCGTGTCCGTCGTGCTGCTCGGCAGCCAGCACCACTACGGCCACTCGCACGATCACGACGACCACGACCACGACCACGACGACAAGCCGAAGGCCGGCACGCTCGACTTCAACCTGCGCGCGGCGTACATCCACATCTTCGCCGACGCGATGACCTCGCTGCTCGCGATCGGCGCGCTGTCGCTCGGCAAGTTCGCCGGGCTGTGGTTCTGCGATCCGGCGATGGGCGTGATCGGCGGCGGGGTCATCCTGTGGTGGGCGGTCAGCCTCGCCGCGCAGGCCAGCCGCCAGCTGCTCGACGTGGTGTCGTCGCCGACCCACGAGGAGGCGGTGCGCAAGCGGCTCGAGGCGATCGACGACGTGCGGATCGCGGACCTACATGTGTGGGAGCTCGGCCCGGGCCGGCGCAGCTGCATCGTGTCGATCGTGACCTCGCGTCCGCGCGACGTGTCGTACTACCGCGACGCCGTGCTCGGCGCGCTCGATATCGCGCACTTGACGATCGAGATCCATCAGTGCGGGCTCGAGCATCACGAGCATGTCGAACAACCGGCTGCGCACCACCACGAGCACTGAGCACGATCGTTTGCAGCGGTAACGCGCCGTCGTCACCACGCGCCGCGTACTTGGACGTGTGGTCCATGGCTTGCTGATGCGGCACGGCGATGAAGAGGGGACTACTCGTCGCGCTCGTCGCGGCGTGCACCGATCCGTCGGGCGCGCCTTCCAAGCTGTCCGACCTCCAGCAGCCGACCACGGTGTGTGGCGTCGGCCCGACCGTCGAAGGCATCGACGTGTCGTATTACCAGGGCACGATCGACTGGAACGCGGTCGCCGGCGACGGCGTGGTGTACGCGTTCATCCGGGTCTCGGACGGCACGACGTTCGACGATCCGGACTTCGACACGTACTGGGCGGGCTCGCGCGCCGCGGGCGTCAAGCACGGCGCGTATCAGTTCTTCCGTCCCGAGCAGGACGCGACCGCACAGGCCGATTACTTGCTGTCGAAGATCGGCGGGGCGCTCGCGCCCGACGATCTGCCGCCGGTGATCGACGTCGAGGTCGCAGACGGCGTGTCGGCGAGCGATCTCGCGGCGGGCGTGAAGACCTGGGTCGATCACGTCGCGGCCGCGATCGGCCGGCCACCGATCATCTACACCGGCATGTACTTCTGGCAGGACAACGTCGGCAACCCGGACGACTCGACCTCGCCGCTGTGGCACGCCCAGTACACCAGCGCGACGTGTCCCGACATCGCGTCGACCTGGCCGACCTGGACGTTCTGGCAATACACCGACAGCGGATCGATCTCCGGGATCTCGGGCGGGATGGACGTGGATCGCTTCAACGGCGACCTGAACGCGTTCGACGGCTTGCTCGGCGCGGGCACGCCGTGCGGCACGATCGACGCCACCGGCGGCATGATCGACAACGGCGATCCGTGCTACCTCGCCGGAGGTCCGGCCGCGTACATCCGCCATGTCACCGACGCCGGCATGAACGACAACCTCGACTGGACGCACACCACGAGCGACGCGACCGAGGCCAACTACGCGCAGTGGAGCTTGAACTTCGCGCAGGCCGGCGACTACGAGGTGGACGTCTACACCTCGGCGGCATACGCGCAGTCCAAGCAGGCGATGTACGAGGTCACCGCGAGCGGCGTCAGCCACGACGTGACGATCGATCAGACCGCGGTCGACGGCTGGCAGTCGCTCGGCACGTTCACGTTCGCACAGGGCGGCGGGCAGCAGATCCATCTCGGCGACAACACCGGCGAGCCGAGCGCGGACAACATCCAGCTGGTGTTCGACGCGGTGCGGGTGACGCCGGCGGGGATGGGAAGCGGTAGCGGATCGGGCTCGGGCTCGGGCTCGGGCTCCGGGTCGGGATCGGGCTCCGGGGACGGCGGCGGGGGCGACGACGACGGCGGCGGCGGCCAGAGCAAGCACGGCGGCGGGTGCGCGGCGGGCGGCGGCGGCAGCGCGGCGCTCGCGCTCGCGCTCGTCGGCCTGGTGCGCCGGCGGCGGCGCTAGTCCTCCTGGCTATTCGAGCGCGACTGCGGCCGGCGCGGCGACTTGCCGACCGCGGTCGGCTGCACCGCGGCGTTGAGCGTCGGGGCGCCGACCATCAGGTGGCCGGCGTCGTTATCGAGATCCTCGCCGCGGATGTTGTTCTTGCCCTGCGCGGCGACGGTGTGCGCGGTGCGGCTGACCTCGGCGACCAGCTCGCGCGAGTTGCCGGGCCATGGCCGGAGCAGGCAGGCCTCGACCAGCGTCGAGTGGATCTGCAGGCCCGGCTCGGCGCCGCGCACCGCGTCGTGCACC
Source organism: Kofleriaceae bacterium (assembly GCA_035516595.1). Classification (GTDB taxonomy): domain Bacteria; phylum Myxococcota_A; class Polyangia; order Haliangiales; family Haliangiaceae; genus JABFXX01. Next base: position 15,726 of record DATJAE010000385.1, read on the forward strand.
AGGAACGCCATCTCGTCGGGGCGTTCGCGCAGCGGCGGCAGGTGGATCGTCGCGGTCGAGAGCTTGGCCGCGACCTCCGCCGGCATGCCGAGGTGCTCGAGCGCCATGACCGCCGTGGTGACGACGCGCAGCGCGGGGCGCGCGTCGAGCAGCTTGGCGAGCGCGGCGAGGTTCTGCGCGCCGAGCTTGCCGGTCTGCTCGAGGATCAAGGTCTCGATCTGCGGGCCGACGACGCGTTCGAGCGGCACCGCCTGGATCGTCGGGTTGAACACGGCCTCGGGGCGCCCGCGCACGCGCGCGTAGCCGCGCGCCATCCGGCCCTTCCCGCTGCCCGGCTCGCCGAGCACGATCAGGTTGACGCCGCGCGCCGCCGCGGCCTCGAGCTCGAGCCACAGCGCGTGGGTGCTCGCACCGACGATCGCGTCGTGGCGGGTCTCGATCGTCATGTTCTCGAACCGGCGGACGTCGTCGAGCAGCACCGATACCGTGCGGCCGGTGCGAACGACCGACGGCGGCGTCACCGTGACTTCCCGATCGATCAGGGCGTGTCCGCCGGCGTACGTGCCGTTGCGACTGCCGAGATCGGTCACCGCGAACCGCGCGTCCTTCCACACGATGCGCGCGTGCTGCCGGCTGATCCGATCGTCGGTGGTCGCCGCGAGCAGCTCGCGGCCGAGCACGAGGCCGGCCGCGGCCACGCGAAACGCCTGGATGGTCGGCTGCGATCCGGTCCACACGACCACCACGCCGGGGACGGGCGCGTGATCGGCAGCGTCAGCCATGGCTCGGCCAGTATACCCCCGGCAGGTCCCGGCCTGGTACAACGCGGCCCATGCCCGCGGTGCCGCACGTCGTCACGTTCGACGCGGGCCAGACCCTGGTCGAGCTCGACCTTGACTTCCTCGCGGCGCGGCTTGCCGAGCGCGGCCGCGTCGTGCCGTCGGCGGCGCTCGCGGCGGCGATGCCCGCGGCGTGGCGGCACCACGACGCGCTGGTCGAGGCCGGCGAGCACCATCCCTGGCAGGGCCTGATGGCGGCGCTGATCGGCGGCGCGGGCGTGCCCGACGCCGGCGCGCTCGCCGAGTGGCTGTTCCACGAGCAGCCGCGCCGCAATCTATTTCGGCGGCCGATCGCCGGCATGGTCGCGCTCGCGCGCGAGCTCGCGGCGCGCGGCGTGCGGGTCGCGGTGCTGTCGAACTCGGAGGGCCATCTCGCCGAGCTACTCGGCGCGATCGGGGTGGCCGACACGTTCGCCGCGGTGATCGATTCGGGACGGCTCGGCATCGCCAAGCCCGATCCGCGGATCTTCGCGCACGCGCTCGAGCTGCTCGGCGGCGCGCCGGATCGCGCGGTCCACGTCGGCGACTCGTGGGCGGCCGACGTCGCCGGCGCGCGTGCGGCGGGCTGGCGCGCGGTGTGGTACGGCGGGCGCGGGGCGGCGAGCGACGGCGTCGCGATCGCGCGCGACGCCGCCGAGACCCGCGCGGCGCTAGCTGCGTTCGGCGTGTGAGTAGCCCGCGGCGAGCGCGCAGGCCGCGATCGGCGACGCGACGATCAGCGCGAGCGCGACGCCGCGGACGATCGTGCGCGCGCGCGCGAAGTCGTCGAGCGTGAGCCGCCGGGCGAGCGGCGCGAGCATCGCGAGCCGCGCCGCGCCACCGATCGCGAGATCGAGCGCGAGCACGAGCGCGACCAGCGCGAGCGCGACCGGCGGGCGGGCGCGGGCGACCGCGGTGCTGTCGACCAGCGGCGCGGGCAGGCGCTCGCCGAGCCGCTCGCTCGCACCGGTCATCGCCAGGCCGACCAGCAGCGCGAGGCCGGGCACGACCAGCGCGATGCCGCCGAGCGCGATCGCGCAGATCGCGATCGCGCAGGGCACGATGCCGCGCACCAGGTTGCGCAGGCCGGCGCGCAGCGCGGCGAGCTGGCCGAGCGCCTCGCCGCGCGCCGCGGCGCGCACGATCGGGGCGGCCGCGGCGACCAGGAACAGCTGGACGGGCGCGGCGGCGGCGATCAGCACGGTGGCGAGCTGCGCGAGCTCGCGCATCTGCGGCCCGGTGGCCGGCCGCGCGGCGCGCAGCGCGATCCACGCGATCGGCGCCATCGCGATCGCCGAGATCGCGACCAGCGGGCCGAAGTGGCGCAGCGAGCGCGCGGTCAGCCTGGCGATCGACACGTGCGGTGATGTTACACGGACCAGCGCTCGAGCTGGCCGCGGACGCCGCCGAGATCGACCGGCAGGGCGAGCGTGCGACGAAGCCCGAGCCGCTCCGCGATCGGCCCGGTGCGGCGCGGCGCCGGCGTGATCCACACCAGCCGGCCGCCCGGCGCGAGCTGGCGCACGAGGTGCGGCAAGATGCCGGCGAGCAGCGCCGCGGCGTCGAGCTGGACCCGGCTGCCGAGCGGCGGGTTCGTGATCACGAGGTCGAGCGGGCCGGGCGCGAGCTCGCGGGCGTCGCGCTGCTCGAGCGTGGCCGTGATGCCGGCGGCCGCGAGGTTCGCACGTGCGGCCGCGAGCGCGGCGGCGTCGACGTCGCTGCCGAGCAGCGTGCGGACCGGACCGAGCCGGGCGCGCTCGATCAGCTCGGCGGCCGACCCGCAGAACGGATCCCACACGCGATCGCCGGCGCGCGCGCCCGCCGCGAACGCGAGCGCGGCGGCGACCGTCGGATGCGACGCCGCGGGCAGCTCGGCGACCCGCCAGGCGAACCGCGGATCGTCGGCGCGGCGCGGCACGAGCTCGAGCGCGTCGTCGTCGACCAGCACGTCCCAGGTCGTGCGCGTCGGGTCGTTCACCAGCTCGGGCGCCGCGGCGGTCACGTCGCGCGCGACCCGCCACACCAGCGCGCGGCGATGGCCATGCGCGAAGCCGAGCCGCCAGCGAATCGCGCCGCGCGTCCAGGCCGCGAGCAGCGCGCGGACCGGTGGCGCGACCAGCGCGGCGACGATCGCCTCGGGCGTGTGGGCCGCGAGCGGCACGCGGATCCCCGCGGTCATCCACAGCCGCGACGCGAACAGCGCCGACCACGGGCGATCGAGCGCGACGTCGACCGCGCGATCGCTCGTCGCGCGTGGCGTCAGCCCGCGTTCGGCGAGCTCGTCGGCGAGCAGCGTGCCGAGCCCGGGCTTGCAGTGCAGCCGCGCCGCGAGCGGCGCCGGCGGCGCGACGTCGGTCGCGATCGCGGACGCCGCGTCGCGCTGCGCGCTGCGCTCGGCGATCAGCAGCGCGCGATCCCGCCGGCGCGCGAGCTCGGCGTCGCCGCCCGGTTCGAGCGCGCGCAGCCGCGCCAGCGCCGGCTCGCCGCCGACCTTGCCGAGCGCCTCGGCGAGCGCGCGCCGCTCGTCCGGTGGCGCATCGCCGGCGTCCCAGCGCGCGACCAGCGCGGCCGCCGCGTCGTCGCCGCCGAGCTTGCCGAGCGCCAGCGCCGCCGCGCGGCGCACGCGCGGGCTCGCATCCGCGAGCGCGGCGATCGCATCGCCGATCGCGCCCTCGCCGCCGATCCGGCCGAGCACGCCGACGAGCCGAGCGCGCGCCCCGTCGTCGGAGCCGGGCAGCGCGGCCGCGATCGCGGCGCGGGCCACCTCGCCGAGCCTCGCGAGCACGCCGGGAGCGCGCTCGTCGCCCGCCGCGACCAGCTCGGCCAGAGCCGGCGCGTCGCGCTGCGCCGGCGTGAAGCTCGGCTGCGCGATCGCCGCGGCGAGATCGAAGTCGGCGGAGCGCGCCACGGGCGCCGCAGCTACCGGCGATTCTTCTTGCGCGCGGCCTTCTCGGCCTTGCGCTTGTCGCGCGCCTTCTGCTTGTCGTTGTGGCGCGCCTGACCGACCAGGCTCTTGGTGCCCGGCGGCGTGTAGCCTTTCGGCAGGCCGGGGACGTTCCCGGTCGGCACGCCCGGCATCGCCGGCATGTTCGGCAGCCCGGCGCCGTCGCCGATCGCGCCGCCCGCCATCCCGGGGATGCCGCCCCCCGCGCCCATCAGCGCGTTGAGATCCATGTTGGCGAGCCGCTTCATCTGCTGGAACTGCTTGAACCCGGGGATCTTGCCCATCAGGCCGGTCGACGCGCCGAGCTGCACCATCATCTGGCGCATCTGCGCGAACTTCTGCAGCAGCTCCTTGACCTCCTGCTCCTTGCGACCCGAGCCCGCCGCGATCCGCTTCACGCGCCCGGCGTGAAAGTCGGCGCGCCGCCGCTTGGCGTTCTTGCCCGCGGTCGACGTGAAGTCCTCCCACGTGGTCGCGACGAACACCTGCGGGTTCATCCGCTCCTCGCGGGTCATCGACGAGATCATCGCCTCGATCTTCACCAGCTCGCGATCGTCGAGGTTGACGCCCTCGGGCAGGCCGCCGCCGAAGAACGGCAGCTTCTCGAACAGATCCTTGAGCGATCCCATCTTCTGGATCAGCCGGATCTGCTCGAGGAAGTCCTGCATGTCGAACTTGCCCTTGAGCATGCGAAGGGCGTCTTCTTCCGCCTTCTCCGCGTCGACCACCTGCTCGAAGTCCTTGACCAGGCCGACGATGTCGCCCATCCCGAGGATGCGCGACGCCAGGCCCTCGGGCCGGAACTCCTCGAGCTTGTCGAGCTGCTCGCCGATGCCGAGGAACTTGATCGGCTTGGTCGTGATCTCCTTGACCGACAGCGCCGCGCCACCGCGCGCATCGCCGTCGAGCTTGGTCATGATCACGCCGTCGAGGTTCAGCCGCTTGTTGAACGTCTCGGCGACGTTGACCGCGTCCTGACCGGTCATCGCGTCGAGCACGAGGAAGATGTTGGCGGGCGTGACCGCCTTGTCGATGTCCTCGAGCTCCTGCATCAGCGGCTCGTCGATCGCGAGCCGGCCCGCGGTGTCGTAGATGATGACGTCGCAGCCCTCGCGCGCCGCGGCGGTGCCCGCCTCGCGGCAGATCGTCACCGGATCCTTGCCGTCGAGCGAGAACACTGGCATCGACAGCTGGCGGCCGAGCGTCTTGAGCTGCTCGACGGCGGCCGGCCGATAGATGTCCGCCGCGACCAGCATCGGCTTCTTCTTGTGGGTCTTCTCGAGCCAGCGCGCGAGCTTGCCGACCGTGGTCGTCTTGCCCGAGCCCTGCAGGCCGCACATCATGATGCCGGTCGCGCCCTTCTTGGCCCAGCGCAGCTCGGTGTCGACCGGGCCCATCATCTTGATCAGCTCGTCCTGGCAGATCGCGATGAACGCCTGCTCCGCTGTGATCGTGCGCGCGCCGTACTCCTGGCTCTTGGCGCGCAGCTCGACCTGCTTGCCGCGCGCGGCTTCCTTGACGCGCTCGAGGAAGCGCTTGACCACGCGGAACTCGACGTCGCCCTCGAGCAGCGACAGCCGGACGTCGCGCAGGGCCTCGTCGATGACTTCGTCGGACAGCTCGGCGACGCCGGTCAGCCGCTGGCGGGCGGCGCGGAATCCCTTGGCGAGGGTCTCAAGCACGCTTCCCTATAGCACGCTCGCGGACCGGGCGACCGCGCGGACATCCGGATCCGGGTCGTCGACGAGCCGCGCCAGCACGCCGTGGTCGCCGCCACTGGCTCGCCGCACCCACGCGGCGCGCGCGCACGCGATCCGGATCCGGGGATCGGTGTCGTGCGACAGGTGCTCGATCACCGCACCGTCGGCTGACAGCGGGAACGCCCACTCGAGCGCGCTGGCCACCGCGGCGCGGTGCAGCGCGTCCTCCGACAGCGCCCACGATGTCGCGAGGTAGGTCGCGGCGATCGGCTTCATCTCGCCGAGCGCACACGCCAGGCCGCGGCCGAGGATCGCGGCGGCGTCGCGCGGATCGAGCTGCTCGCGATCGATCGAGACGTCGGCGTCGAGCTCGGCGTCGTCTTCGGAGCTCTGCGCGCTCGACGCCGCCGCGATCGCCGGGGTGGCCGCCGCACTCGACGCGAGCGCGAGCACGGTCAGCCGGGACAGCACGCGGGGGAGCGAGATCTTGCGCATGTGACTTGGACTCCCGTGGTGCCGCCGGGTTGCTCGTGGGGCAACGTGCGCATGGCCCGGGGCACCGTCAAGACAGCGCTCGCACCCCCGCGCATTCCCGGATACGCTCGTGCGGTGAGGTGGCTCGCGATCGCGGTCGCGCTGATTGCCGCACGGGCACACGCCGGGACGATCCGCTGTGACGATCTGTCGACCGAGGAGCTGACGATCGACGGCATGCTCGACGATTGGAAGCCAGCTCACGTCGCGGCGCGCGCGGGTGACCCGCCGAACGGCGCGATCGCGCTGCGCTGCGCGTGGGATGGCAACGCCCTCGCGGTCGCGCTCGACATCGCTGACGATCGCGTGGTGCGCGTGGCGGGCGGCCGCGGCCACGAGGACCACGTCGACATCGCGATCGCCGCGGGCGCGCGGCCGGTGCGGATCGCCGCGTATCCCGGTAATCCGGTCGCCAGGCCGAAGCTCGCGGCGCCCGCGCACGTCGCGGTCGCCGACTCGCTGCAGCCCGCGGGCTTCTCGCTCGAGCTGCGCGTGCCCGCGGCTGCGATCGCCGGGCTGTCGGCCTCGACGCCATCGCTCGAGCTCCACCTCGTGTTCCACGACTCCGACCGCGCGACCGGCGGCGCCGATCACGACGTCGCGCTCGACGCCACGATCGAGCTCGCCGATCGCAAGGAGCTGCTCGACGATTTCCTGTCGACCGTGCAGCTGCGCCGCGGCGACCTCAAGCTCGACACGCTCGCCGAGCTCGATCCGGAACGTCGCGGCAAGGAGCGGCTGGTCGCAGGTGGCACGGTGATCGGCGTGCTCACCGATCGCTACGCCTTCGTCACGCTGCCCGCTGCCTCGCCGGCCGACGTGCTGAAGGTCGAGCTCCTGCCGCTCGGCCCGCGCGGCCAGCAGATCGTCTCGGCGGTCGTGCGCCAGCACGGCAACGGCGGCTCGCGCGACCTGCTCATGCTGTGGGTGGTGTGGAGCGGTCAGCTGTCTCCGCTGGGCAGCATCGAGGTGCGCAAGCAGGACGCCGGGAACGTGCTCGAATCGACGTGGAAGATCGCGCGCGGCAGGAAGGGGCCCGAGCTGCTCGTCGAGCCGCGCCCCGCGATCGGCTGGTCCGCCGACAGCTGGAACGAGCAGCCCGCCGACGACGCCGACCCGATCGCGCTGCCGTGGGATCCCACCAAGCGCGGCACCGCGTACGCGCTGTCCGGCGCCGAGCTGTCGCGTCGCGATCTTCCCGCGCCGAAGCATCGCTAGCCCCGACGCCTCGTCGCGGGGCCGGATCCGTGGCCGGCTGCGATCATGCCACGCGGTCGCGTCGCACGTCGGAGCTCGCGCAGTCCTCGTCGCGGGCTCGGGCGGACTCGCCGGCCGCCGTGACCGGCGCGCTTCGCGCGCCGAGCCGCCAACAGGCTCGAGGCTAGCGTGCCCCGAGCGCGCCCAGCACGGCGATGTCGATCGCATCGGCCGCCGCGTACAGCTCCTCGCCGTCGCCGGGCGTGCCGAGCGCCGGCGGCCGCGCGCCGACCTGGCTGCACACCGCGGCGGCGAACGCGGCGAGCGTCGGCTCGCACCCGACGATCGACGCGACCAGCGCCACGATCGCGGCGACGTCGTCGGCGGGGGCCGCCTCGACCACCGGGCCGAGCCCCGCGGCGAGCACGGTCGGCACCGCACCGTCGTCGATCGCGACCGTGTTCGGCGCGATCGCGCCGTGACTGGCCGACACCTCGTGGATCGCGGCCGCGGCGCGGGCGAGCCGCTTGAGCAGGCGCACCGCCTCGGCCGGCGGCAGCTGTGGCGTCGCGTCGGCGAGCGACGCGCCCGACGGCGCCTCGAACACCGCGGTGCGCGCGCCGCGATCGAGCCCGAGCGCGCGTTGCACGAACGGGCTCTGGGCACGGCCAAGCGTGCGCGCCCGCTCAAGCGCGCGCAGCGCCTGCTCGCTCGCGTCGAACCGCTCGATCACGACCGAGCGATCGAGCACCGTGTCGACCGCGCGCGCGAGCTGCGAGATCGCGGTCTGGCCGAGCGGCGTCTCGAACTGATAGCGCGGTCCGACCTCGCCTTCCTGCGCGAGCTGTGCGATCGAATGCGGGCCGGTCGCGCGGCGCGGCCGCGGCCCGACGCGCGGCAGCCCGCCGAGATCGAGCTGGTCGAGCTGGCGGCGCAGCTCGGCGAGGGTCGGCGTGCGCTCCTGC
>DATJAE010000386.1:0-14211 GCA_035516595.1 Kofleriaceae bacterium
GTCGTGTGGTCCGAGCTCGGTCAGTTTCATCGCCGCGACTGGCGCTACGACCTACGCTTCGAGTTCGAGCGCGCCGCGTACGAGCGCGCGCTGGAGGCCGGCGATCAGTAGCCCTGCATCTGCTGCGGATAGGCCTGCGCCGGGAACCACAGCGGATCGACGAACGTCTGGGCGAGCACGACCGTGATGTTGTCGGTGCCGCCGTTGTTGTTCGCGGCGCGGATCAGGTTCTCGGCGACCGACTCGAGCGAGTCGCCCGACGTCATGATCTCGCGGATCATCCAGTCGTCGACCAGGTCCGACAGCCCGTCGCAGCACAGCAGGAACACGTCGTTGTGCTCGGGCACCATCTGGTTGTGCTCGATCTCGACGGTGGCATCGAGCCCGACGGCGCGGATGATCACGTTCGAGGTCGCCGGGCCGAGCGTGCCGATCAGGTCGGGCCGATCCTGGTAGAGGTTGCGCAGCGAGTGATCGCGCGTGAGCTGCTGCAGCATGCCGTTGCGGAGCAAGTACGCGCGCGAGTCGCCGCAGTGACAGATGTGGACGACCGCCTCCTCGAAGCGCAGCCCGACCGCGGTGGTGCCCATGCCGTGACACACCGGATCGGTGAGCGAGCGCTGGAACACCGCCGCGTTGGCGGCCTTCATCGCCGCGACCAGCGGATCGGTGCCCGGCGCGGCCGGCGGATCGCCGGTCTTGAGCGAGTGGACGATCGTGCGAATTGCAATGTCGGACGCGACCTGGCCCGAGGCGTGGCCGCCCATGCCGTCGCACACGACGTACACGCCGAGGAAGTCGTCGTAGTACATCGCGTCCTCGTTCTGCGTGCGCTGGGCACCGACGTCGGTGCGGCCCACCGCGCGCAGCAGGTAGCGTTCGGCCGGAACCGGGCGCGGTTCGGTCATCGCTTCCCCCATCGTGCAGGGCAGACCCCCATCGTACGGTCTACGGCGAGCCGCGGCGGGAGCTTCCTCACTCGCGCACCCTCCGGTTGGGGAGCGGCAGCTCGGCGAACACCTCGACCCACTTGCGGCGCCGCAGCGCGCGGGTCTCGGCGAGCACGTCGGACGACACCGCCATCGCCGACCGCTCGGCGGGCGGCAACGTCCACCTGCCGCGCATCACCGCCGTGACCTCCTCGGCGAGGTTGAACCGGCGCTCGACCGCGACGTCGACGATCTCGAACTGCTTCTCGAAGTCGAGCTCGGGGCGGTGCAGGTCGCGCAGCAGGGCCTGCGGCGTGAGGTCCTTGAGGTCCTCCTTGAGCTCGTCGCTGATCTCGACCTCGCGCGGATCGGCGATCGAGGCGGCGCGATCGATCATCGCGATGTCGAGCAGCGCCACGTCGTCGCGCACGCGGACATCGATCTGCGGGGTGAACTTGATGAACCGCACGGGATCGAGATCGATCCGCGCGTAGATCGCCTCGAGCAGCGCATGATCGACCGCGGCGGTCGCGGCGGCGCGCCGCGCGAGCAGCTGCTCGAGCTCCTCGTCGGGCGGCGGCGGCGGCGCGGCGCCCTGCTCGTCGAGCTCGGTGAACGACGGCAGCCCGAACCAGCGCTCGAGCTCGGCGCGCGTCGCGGCGTCGACCACGTCGTCGAGCGGCGTGCCGGTCAGGAGGTCCTTGACCGTCGGATCGCGCGGGGGCTCATCGTCGTCGGGCGCCATGGCTCACAGCTGCAGCACGATCACGTAGCCCAGGACGCCCACCGCGATGCCGGCGGCGAGGCAGATCACCCAGTACAGCGTCGAGGCGCCTTGTGGAACGGGTCCGGTGCCCGCCGGCTGCACCGCGCCACCGGCGCGCGCCATCGACACCACGCCCTCGCTCGGCTGGAGCAGCACCGTCTTGTTCGGGCCGCCGGTGCCCGGCGCGGTCGGCGGCAGGCCGCCTTGCGGCGTGCCCTGCGGCATCAGCTGGCCGCCCATGATCGCAGGCGCCATGCCGGCGACGATCGTCTTCTGCATCGGCGAGGCCTGCACGAACCCGCCCGGTGGCGGCGGCGCGGGCTGGCCGGGCAGCGGCACGCCGTGCTGGAACGGGCTCTGCGCGATCATCGTCTTGGCCTGCGGCGCGCTCGCCTGGTAGCCGCCCGGGCCGCCCGGCTGGGTCGCCAGGCCGGACATCTGTTGCGGCGGCATGCCCTGCGGCACGGGCTGGCCCATCAGCGCCTGCGCGTTCGGTGCGATCACGGTGCGCGGCACCCCGCCGGCGCCGACCGCCACGCTGCCGCCCGCGCCCTGGGTGAGCTCGGCGAACACCTGCTGGCACTGCGCCATCATCTCGCCGGCCGACTGGTAGCGCCGCGCCGCGTCCTTCTCCATCGCGCGCCGCACGATCTGCTGCACCGAATAGGGGATCGTCTGGGGCATCGGCGGCACCTGACCGTGCAGGTGCATCTGGATGACCGTCATCGGGTTGTCGTCGTTAAACGGCACGTTGCCCGACAGCATCTCGAACGCGAGCACGCCGAGCGCGTAGAGGTCGCTGCGGGCGTCGAGCGGCAGGCCGCGGCCCTGCTCGGGCGACATGTACTGCGGCGTTCCGAACACCACGCCGGCCTGGGTGCGCATGCGGTCGCCCTCGAGCAGCTTGGCGACCGAGAAGTCGAGCAGCTTCACGAAGTCGGGCGAGCCCGCCATGTTGAGCAGGAACACGTTGTCGGGCTTGATGTCGCGGTGGATGATGCCGATCGAGTGCGCCTCGGCGAGCGAGGCGCAGCACTGGATCAGGATCTTCACCACGCGCTGCGGTGCGAGCGGGCCGGTCTGGAGCGCCTGGCGCAGCGAGATGCCGTCCAGGAACTCCATCGTCATGAACAGCCGGCCGTCCTGGGTCTGGCCGAAGTCGAACATCCGGATCGTGTTCGGATGCTGCAGCCGCGAGCACGCCTTGGCCTCGTTGTAGAAGCGCTGCACCCAGGTCTGATCGCCCTGCATCTGCTGGTTGAGCATCTTCAGGGCGATCACCCGATCGATGGACATCTGGCGCGCGCGATACACCACACCCATGCCGCCTTCGCCGACCCTCGCCTGGATCTCGTAGCGGCCGTCGATCACTTTCCCGACGAACGGGTCCTGGTTCAATGACTCCTCATTTCGGCGGCGGGGTTAGCTTCACCTTGGGGTTGGCGCTGATCACGTCGGTCGTCAGGTGGACCTTGCCGAACGTCTCGCGCTTGGTGACGCGGAAGATCACGACGTCGCCGCCGTCGAGCGGCGTGTCGGAGTCGCCGCGCAGCACGTGGCCGGTCCAGTCGCGCGACACCTTCTGGTCGGTGCCCGCGCTGATCGTGACGATCGTGTCGGCGCCCTGCACCGCGATGTTGATCACGCGCGCGGTGACCGGATCGGCGGTGGCGTGGTCGCAGTTCGGGTTCGCGGGGTCGGGGTTGGAGATGTCGGCGCACTTGGGGAAGTCGCGCGCCTTGCACGCGCGGACCTCGCGCTTGGGCGGGTTGGGGCACGGCATGGTCGCCCAGCACGCGGGGTTGCTGGCGTCGGGCGGATCGGGGCACTTGCCGCGGCACGCCGGCCATCCCGGCGGCGCGCCGGTCGTCGGGCACACCGTGCGGCAGGCGTTGTTCTTCGGATCGAACGTGAACTCGTCGCAGGTCGGCTCGTCGACCGGGATCGCGGCGAGCCGCGGCGGATCGGGGATGTCGACCTTGGTGAGATCGATCGTCATCGGGCCAGTCGACTCCTTGAAGTCGACCGTCAGCTTGTACTTGCCGGCGTCGCCGCGACCGACCGCGTAGACCCGGATGTAGTACTTGCCCTTGGCGTCGGTGACCGTCGCGGTGCGGATGCGGCCGCGCCGGCTCGTGCGCTTGGACTGGACGACCGGCGTGTTCCACTCGTCGAACACGTCGAACGCGAGCTGGAGCCCGGGGCGGGGCGGCGTCCACTTGAGCTCGATGTCGAGCTGGCCGCGCACCTTGTCCGGAAGCTCGACCAGCTTCCAGTCGACGCGATCGCCGCCGGGGTAGGTCACGATCCCGGTGACCTTGCCCTCGCCGTTCTCGATCGTGATCGTCTTGGCCCCCTTGGGCTTGCCGTCCTCACCGGTCTTCGCGTCTTGCGACACGTTGTGCGCGCACGACAGCGCGAACAGGATGCAGAGGCCTGCTCCGACCTCCGCCGATTTCCCGAGCATAACTGTGATGTTATGCCCGAGTTCTGGCGAAGTACAAGCGCCTACGGCTCAAGCCGCACCGAGAGGTTCGGGCCGAGCTCATCGAGCGAGAGCAAGACCTTGGCGAACGTCTGGGTCTTGGTCACGCGCACGATCGTGAGCGTGCCGCCGGGCAGCGGCGTGCCGGCGTCGGTCAACACGGTGCCGTGCCAGGTGTGCTCGATCCCGCGCTCGGTGCCGCCGGCGATCGTCACCAGCATCGCGCCGCCGACGAGATCGGCCTTGACGATGCGCGACACGATCGGCGCGGGCGGCGGCGGCGGCGGGGTCACCGGCGCGGGCGGCTGGGGCGCGATCGGCGGGGTCGGCGGCGCAGGTGGCGCGGGCGCGATCGAGAGGTCCGGATCGACCGGCACGGCCGGCAGCTTCGGCGGGTCCGGGATGTCGATCAGGCTCGGCTCGTGGAGCTCGGGCGCGGCCGAGAACGCCGCCGCCAGGGTGTAGCTGCCGGCATCGCCGCGGCCGGGCGCGTAGACCCGCACGAGGTAGGCGCCGCTGGCGTTCGCGATCGACATCGAGCGGTGGCGCCGGCCGCTCGACGCGTGCTCGAGCACCGGCTGGTTCCACGCATCGAACACGTCGAACGCGACCTTGAGGCCGGGGCGCGGCGGCTTCCACGTGAGATCGAGATCGAGCGTGCCGTGCTTGCCGGCGGGCAGCTCGACCCGCTTCCAGTCGACGCGATCGCCGCCGGGATAGGTGACGATGCCGCGCGTCTTGATCGACTGCTGGTCGGTGACCGCCAGCTTCTGCGCGCCCGCCGGCCTGCCGTCGGGACCGGTCGCCCGATCCTGCGGAACGGTGTGCGCGCACCCTGCGACGAGACAGACCACCCCGAGACGAAGCATCCGATCGTGGTAGCAGCGCGGTCGCGCGCGTTCAAGTCACTGCTTGGTGAGCGTGACGCTGCCGCCCTTGATCTGGTCGGGGGTCGCGGCGACCAGCGCGGTGCAAGTCCGCTCGCTGCAAGCGCCGAGCGTGAAGCTGCCGTTGGGCAGGCCGGTCACCTGGCCGTGCATGCCCGAGGTCGCGCCGCTGCTGGTGCCGCGGCCGACCGTGATCTGCGTGCCGCCCTGGACCACCGACACGCCGATGATCCGCGCGGTCATGGTCTCGACCACCGGCTTGGGCGGATCGACGTGGTGCACGCCCGGATGGTGCGGGGTGGTGTGGATGACCACCGTGGTCGGCGGCTTGTAGCCCTTGGGGGTGTCGTCGTTGACCGGGACCATCGGCAGCGGCGAGGGGAACGGCACCTCCGCCGGGAAGTCGCTCGCGACCTGCTGCGGCGGCGCCGGCTTGATCGTCGCGTGCAGCACGTAGTCGGCGGTGTCCAGCCGCGACTGCAGGTACAGGTGGACGAGGTAGTGGCCGGGCGCGAGGTCCTTGAGCTGCGCGCTCTTCTTGTCCTCGCTCTGCTGGTCGCCCTCGTCGAGGTCCTTGCGGATGATCTTGCGGTTGCCGGGATCGAGCACCTCGAACCCGAGATCGAAGTTGTCGTTGACGCCGTCGCCGGGCGGCGTGATCTCGACCAGCAGATCGAGCTCGCTCGGCTGGTCGAGCCCGATGTCGAACCACGCGGCGCGCCGCATGTCCGGATACGACAGGTCGCCGTCGGCCTTCGCCTCCATCTGATCGTTGAACTTGAGGACCTTGGCCTTCTTCCACGGCTTGGCCTTGTCGCTCCGGTAGCCATTGTGCGCCGGGATCTGCGGTCCGCCGCACGCGGCGACCAGCATCAGCGCGAGGACAACCCGCCTCATGCGATGGACGATAGCACGGGCTTGCCATCCGGCGCCGCCGATGGCATGTCCGCGGCGTGAAGCTGTTCGCGATCGCGCTGATCCTGGCCGCGGCGGCGTGCGATGCGGGGCATCCGCTCGCGGGCGGCACGGAGGACGGCGCCGCGATCTTCCACAGCGTGTGCGTCACGTGCCACGGCCCGACCGGCAAGCCGAGCGAGGCGATGGTGGTGCGGCTCGGCGTGAAGGATCTGACCGCGCCGGCGCTGCGCGCGAAGATCACGCCGGGCCTGGTCGAGCACCAGGTGCGCGCCGGCTCGTCGAACAGGCTGATGCCGTCGTTCGAGGGCGCGCTCAACGACGCGCAGATCCGGGCGGTGGCGGCGTACGTGGCGTCGCCGCAGTTCGTCGCGCCGAAGTGAGCTCGGCGATCACGCTCGGGTCGCGCTCGGCGGGCAGCGCGGCGTCGAGCGCGGCGCGCGCGGCCTCGCCGGCGATCGCGCCGAGCGCCCACGCGGCGTGACCGCGGACCAGCGCGCTGCGGTGGTGCAGCAGCGCGGCGAGCGCGGGCACCGCGTCGGGCGAGCCGGTGTTGCCGAGCGCGACACAGACGTTGCGCACGAGCGTGTCGCGCGACGCGCGGCGCAGCGCGGTGCGCCGCACGCGCTGGCGCAGCTGGTTGGCGCCCATCGCGGCGAGCGCGAGCAGATCGGGCAGCGCGTGGTCGAGCGAGCGCGGCCGGAGCCGCGGATCGGCCGGCTCGCCGGCGCCGGCGTTGAACGGACAGACCTCCTGGCAGACATCGCAGCCGAACACCCACGTGCCGATCGCGGGGCGCAGCTCGATCGGGATCGCGCCCCGATGCTCGATCGTCAGGTACGAGATGCAGCGCCGCGCGTCGAGCACGTAGGCGTCGGCGAACGCGCCGGTCGGGCAGGCGTCGAGGCAGGCGCGGCAGGTGCCGCAGCGCGGGCGCGGCGGCGCGTCCGGCGCGGTGGGCACGAGCTCGACGTCGACCAGCAGCTCGCCGAGCACGACGTAGCTGCCGAGCCCGGGCGCGATCACCATCGTGTTCTTCGCGACGAAGCCCAGCCCGCCGCGCTCGGCCCACTCGCGCTCGAGCACCGGCGCCGAGTCGACGCACGGCCGCGCCGCGACCGGGCGCGCGAGCTCGCGGGACAGCCGGGTCGCCAGCGCGGCGAGCTTGTCGCGCACGACCAGGTGGTAGTCCTCGCCGCGGGCGTAGCGCGCGATCTTGCCGCGCAGCAGGCGATCCGGCGGCACGGGATCCGCCCGCTCGTAGGCGAGCGCGACCACGATCAGCGCGCGCGCCGACGCGAGCAGCGCGCGCAGATCGGCGCGCGGCCCGGCGTGATCGGGCGCCGCGAGGTAGGCCATCTCGCCGTGCAGCCCGCGCGCGAGCCACGACGCGTACAGCTCGTGGCGGCGCGGCGGCTCGATCGGCACGACCGCGGCGCGATGAAACCCGAGCTCGCGCGCGAGCGCGGCGATGTCAGCCGAGCTCGTCACCCGAGTCCGGCGCGCTGCCCTCGCGATCGTCGTCGTCGGGCTCGCCGGCGAAGTAGATCGCGTCGTACGGGACGCCGCAGTCGCGCTCGCGCGGCTGTGGATACTCGACGCGGGTGTCGCGGTAGGTCCGCACCACGACGCGCTCGCGATCGAGCGACTCGATGTAGTCCGGCACGATCGGGACCTTGCCGCCGCCGCCGGGCGCGTCGAGCACGAGCATCGGCACGGCCATGCCGTTCATCCAGCCGCGCAGCCCGCGGTACAGCCGCTGCGCGTCCTCGACCGGCGTGCGCAGGTGGTCGGTGCCGATCACGGTGTCGCCCTGGAACAGGTAGTAGGGCTTGACCCGCGCGCGCAGCAGACCGCGCATCAGCGCGCGCAGCGATCGCACCGACGAATTCACCCCGCGCAGCAGCACGGTCTGGTTGCCGACCGGGATGCCGGCGTCGACCAGCCGCTCGCACGCCGCGCGCGCCTCGGGCGTGAGCTCCTTGACGTGGTTGAAGTGGGTGTTGACGAACAGCGGATGATGCCGGCGCAGCGTCGCGCACAGCTCGTCGTCGATCCGCATCGGGCACACCACGGGCAGCCGGGTGCCGATGCGGATGGTCTCGACGTGCGGGATCGCGCGCAGCCGGCCGAGCAGATGTCCGAGCCGGCGGGTCGACAGCAGCAGCGGATCGCCGCCCGACAGCAGCACGTCGCGCACCCGCGGCGTGCGCGCGATGTAGTCGAGCCCGGCCTCGAGCTCGGCCGTGGTGGGTGGCTCGTCGCCGCCGACCAGCCGCCGGCGATTGCAGTGCCGGCAGTAGATGCCGCAGCGATCGACCACGAGGAACAGCACGCGGTCGGGGTACTTGTGCACGATCGACGGCGCCGGGTTGTGGCTGTCCTCGCCGAGCGGATCGCGCAGCTCCTCGGCGCGGATCTGGCCCTCGGCCGCGCGCGGGATGACCTGCATGCGGATCGGACAGCTGTCGTGCGCGCGATCCATCAGGCTCGCGTAGTACGGCGTCACGCCGACCCGGAACAGCGACGCCGACGCGGCGAGCCCGGCGCGCTCGGCCGGCGACAGCTCGACCTGCGCGGCGAGCTCGTCGGCGGTCGTCAGCATGTTCGCGAGCTGCCACCGCCAGTCGTGCCAGTGGCTGACTACCGGGAGGCCCACGTCGCGTGTGTAGCACGGGCGCGCGCGAGCACGGCGACGAGGCCGTCGGTGAGCGGCAGGGCATCGAGCTCGGCGTCGGCGACGAACTTCGCGGCGCGCACGTCGCTGCCCGGATCGAGCGCGCCGCCGATCACGCGCGCGAGGTAATCGAGGATCACGTAGTGGTAGCCCTCGGCGATGCGCTCGACCACGCACACCAGCGGGCCGACCTCGGCGACCAGCCCGGTCTCCTCGCGGACCTCGCGCGCCACCGCCTGGGCGAGCGTCTCGGCGGGCTCGAGCTTGCCGCCGGGCACGGTCCACAGCCCGGCGCCGGGCGGCTGGCCGCGCTCGATCAGCAGCACGCGGCCGGCGCCGTCGAACACGAACGCGCCGACCGCGACCCGCGGGGTCACGCTCGCCTCCGCTTGATCGCTGCGAACATGAACGCGCTCGGGCAGGCCGGCGCGACCTTGCAGTGATCGCAATCGGGGCGCTGGGCGTTGCACACCCGCCGGCCGTGGATGGTCATGCGGTGCGCGAACGCGGTCCACTGGTCGCGCGGGACGAGCTTCATCAGATCCTGCTCGATCTTGACCGGATCGGTGTGCGTCGTCAGCCCCATCCGCTGCGACAGCCGGATCACGTGGGTATCGACGATCACGCCCTCGTTCTTGCCAAACCAGGTCCCGAGCACGACGTTGGCGGTCTTGCGCGCGACGCCGGGTAGCTCGACCAGCGCCTCCATGGTGTCGGGGATCTGGCCGCCGTGGCCGGCGACCACCGCGCGCGCCATCCCGACGAGGTGCTTGGCTTTCATCCGGAAGAACCCGCTCTTCACGATCATCGGCTCGAGCTCGGCGGGGTCGGCCCGGGCGAGCGCCGCGGCGTCGGGATACTTCGCAAACAGCGCCGGCGTGATCGTGTTGATCGTGCGGTCGGTCGACTGGGCGGCGAGGATGGTCGCGACCAGCAGCTGGTACGCGCTCGTGTGATCGAGCTCGCACGTGGCATCCGGCCACGATTCCGCCAGCAGCGAGGCAACCCTGGCGGCATGCGCCGCCGTCGGCTTCTTTATCCGCCGCGGCCTCGGCCTTGTGCTATTTCGTGAGCGGCCTCCCATGACCCGCGGTGACCGTACCATCATCCTCGCGCTCGTCGCGACCGTCGCGGCGTGCGCCGGGACCAAGAAGGAGGTCGAGACCGCGAAGCATTCGCTCTACGACACCGACTTCGCCTCGGTGTACAGCGCGGCGGTCGAGGCCACCCGCGAGCTCTACCCGAACCTCGACGACAACCCCGGTCCGGGCAAGATCCAGACGGCGTGGCACCAGGTCGCGTACGCCGATCAGGGCAACGATCCGACGTCACAAGCCGTCACGATGGGTGGCGGCGGCGCGATGGGCGGTGCGCTCGGGCCGGGCGGCGGCATGGCCGGGATGGGCAACTCGCCGGCCGCCACCGGGATGCCGACCCAGCTCACCACCAAGCGCTACTACGTGCGGTTCGACGTCACCATCACCGGCGGGCGGCCGTGGCGGCTCAAGGTCAATGGCCACGCGTCGGAGTGGGATCCGGGCGCGGCGATGCCGGTCGAGATGAAGGGCGCGAACAAGCCACCGTGGCTGCAGCCGCGGATCGACGCGCTCACGCTCGCGATCCACAAGCGCATCCAGAAGTTCGCGGTCCCGATGAAGGAGGACGCGCCGAAATCGGCGGACGACGAGCTGCCGCGCACCGATCCGCGCACGTTCAAGGGCGTGCCGCCGGCGGCGGCGCGCCAGCTCGCGCAGCTCAAGGACGTGCTCGCCCGGCGCGACTACGCCGCGCTGCGCCCGCTGCTCGACGACAACGTGGTGTGGAGCCTGGGCGGCGGCACCGGCGCCGACGCGGCGCTCGCGATGTGGCAGGCCGATCCGGCCCAGCTCGACGCGATGGCGGGGCTGCTCGCCGCGTGCGCCGCCGACGGCGACAAGAAGGTCACGTGCCCGGCGGGCGCGGCCGAGGCCGGCGCGTACCAGCTCGTGCTCGAGCCGCGCGCCGACGCCTGGCGGATCACGTCGTTCGTCAAGGCGGAATGACGCGGCGTTAGCAGCTGGCAGACCGCGATAGCGCCGATCGACCTACATCGATCCGTTCCGCGACGCGCAGTACGATCGTGTCATGCGGCGTGCGCTCGTCGCCGTGCTTTGCGGGGCGTGCAGCTTCCATCACGGGGCGGCACCGCTCGACGGCAACTCGCTGGTCGACGCGCCGCCGGTGTTCGACGACGGCGGGCACCAGATCGTGCCGTGGGTGATCGACACCGCGCAGGACTTCGCGAAGGGTACCTCGTTCGTCGACGTCGGGATCGATCCGTGGGGATCGCTGACGCCGGCCGGCTACTTCTACGGCGGCCTCACGATCGAGGGCCTGTCCGGCACGGCGCTGTGGCACGACACCGATCCGACGTTCTCGTTCGATCGGACCGCGACCGTGACGCCGAGCGGTGGCGCCGCGTGGAACGGCCAGGACATCAACATCACGAACGGGCTCGGCTACGTCGGGATCGGCGACCAGACGTTCAGCGCGTGGCTGGTCGGCGAGGTCTACCTCGGCCAGACCGGCACTCACCAGCTCAAGATCGCGGCGGCCGACGTCGGCTTCCTCGAGATCGCGCCGCCGCACTCGACCGCGTGGACGCAGGTCGTGTCGACCGGCGGCGGGCAGAGCCCCGCGCTCCAGGTCGACGTCACCGCGCCGGGCTGGTACCAGCTGCGCGCCGGCTGGGCGAACTCGACGTTCAACTTCTCGCTGTCGATCACGCACGCCGCTCCGGGCAGCGGCAGTTTCGAGCGGCTGTCGCGCAGCCAGATGCGCGGCCGTGCCGAGGGCCCGCGCGGCCTCATGCAGATCTACTGCAACCACCAGGTGCTGGCAGCGACCGCGGACCCCAACGGGCCGCAGCCGCGCCCCGCGCTGCTCGCCAAGGATCTGCTCGCGCAGAGCAACTTCAACAACGGCCTGTCGGGCGGCAACGTCGCGGCGAGCGACTGGTCGGCCCGCTGGGTCGGGCAGTTCTACGCGCAGGCCAGCGGCAACTACACGTTCGAGGTCGACAGCTCCGACGGCAACCAGCTCGCGGTCGCCGGCGCGGGCAGCGGCTCGGGGTTCGCCGCGACCACCGAGACCAACGCGAAGACCACGCTCACCGCCGCGCTCGCCCAGGGCTGGAACGACTTCACGCTCGACTTCAACCAGTCGACCGGAAACCCGAGCCTCCAGGTGAAGATCACCGACGCGCCGGAGGCCGACAGCGCGCTGATCGGTCAGCCGCTGCCGCTCGAGCGCCTGCGCGCGGTCGAGCCGGTGGGCGATCGCGCGGTGTTCGCGGCCAGCACCCAGCAGCAGAACATGGGCAACGGCAGCCAGGTCTCCGAGAGCGTGACGCTCGACGGGTTCGGCGACGAGACCGCGAGCTCGATCGTCGTGCGCGCCGTGCTCGACAACAACCAGCTGCAGTCGGTGGGGCTGAGCGTGCAGAACCCGCGCGGCGACTCGATCAACCTCGGGCTCGGCGGCGCCAGCGGCAACGGCACGGTCGTGCTGTTCGCCGCGCTCGATGCCGGCGACGGCGCGCAGTTCTTCAACGACGCGCCGGTCGCCGGCACCTGGAAGCTCACCGCGAAGGACAACGGCACCGGCTCGCAGCAGGGCCACCTCGACGAGCTCGACCTCGCGGTCCACGCCGCGGGCGCGGCCGAGCAGCCGATCGCGACCGACGCGGTGTGGACGTCCGAGCTGATCGACAACACCACGAGCATCTTCAGCGTCGACGTGGTGTCCTGGATCGTGCGCGACCTCGGCCAGACCACGACCGTGCGGCTGCGCGCGTGCAACGCGCCCTGCACCGACAGCGATCCGTGGACCACGGTCGACAACGGCCTCGTGCCGCCGCAAGATCCGTTCGTCGGCAAGCGCTACCTGCAGGCGCAGGTCGAGATGACCTCCGACGGCGTACATCCGCCCGAGTTCGAGGAGCTGCAGATGATGTACAAGCGCGACGCGCCGTGATCAGCGGCGCTCGAGCACGATCACGCAGTTCGAGTCGGGCAGCGCGGCGGGCTGGTCGTGCTCGTCCGTCAGCTCGATCTTGCCGGCGAGGTGATCGCGGTAGCCGGGCTGGAGGTAGCTGCGCAGCTCGGGCGGCAGCTCGACCACGGTCGCGTCGCCGCCGACCCACTCGACCAGCGACGCGACGTAGCGGTCGTAGGGCAGGATGCCGTAGAGCTCGCGCACCTCGTACGGGAAGCTCGCCGGGCCCCAGGTGTACGTGTAGAGGAACTCCATCGCGTCGGCGGCCGAGAGCTCGACGCGATCCGGTGCGAGCTCGCGCGCCGCGATCGCGCGGCCCTCGAACTGCGCGACGTAGAGGTCGAACGTCGGGCGCGCGTCGGGCGCGACGAAGCGCAGCCGTCGGGTCGCGGGCGGCGGCATCACGCCGTCGCGGATCACGAGGCGGCCGCGCGGGCGCAGGGTCGCCCACGCCGCGCGCACGGCCGCGCGCACGCTGCCCTCCTGGAAGCGCGGCGGCGTGTAGCTGTAGATCTCGTGCAGGATCGAGCACAGCACGACGCTGTCGACCGAGCCGGGTGCGAGCAGCTCGGGCAGGCGCTCGGCCGCGCCGTGGAGCACGCGCCAGCGCTTGCCGGCGACCCTGGCGCGGCTCTCGAGCGCGCTCACCACCTCGCGCGACAGATCGACGCCGATGATCTCGGAGTCGCGAAACCGCTCGGCGAGCAGGTCGAGCACGACGCCGCCGCCCGGGCCGAGCTCGACGATCCGGCCGGGCCGCACGTACTCGAGCATGCGCTGCTTGTCGCCGCGCGCCGCGTTCATCGCCGCGAGGTAGCCCTCCTCGTTGGCGACGCGGTCGAGGTCGTCCTTGCGCAGGCCGTAGAGGTCGCACAGCGCCTTGAGCATCTGGTGGAACACCGCCTGCGAGCGGGTCTCGTACGCGCCGAGCAGCGTGACCAGCGCGGCGGCCTCGTCGCTCTCGGCGTAGTCGATCACGATCGCGTCGGGCTGGCGGGTCTGCGCGAGCCGCCCCGACAGCGCGCCGAGCGGGCCGAGCCGCGCGTCTCCGGCGAGCAGCTCGCGGATCGTGCGCTGGGCGAGCGCGGCCTCGACCAGGCGGCGGCGGTAGCGCGCGGACGGCGCATCGCCGGCCAGGCGCGCGACCAGCGGGCGCAGCTGGGCGTGCCACGGCCGCGCGGTATCGATGCCGTGCGCGCGCGCCGCGCCGATCGCGGCGGCGAGCACCGCGAGCTGGGCCCGCGGCGGCAGCGCGCCGGTCGCGGCCTCGCAGTACCACAGCTGGCAGGTCGCGAGCGCGGGCGCGAGCGCGGCGAGCTCGGTGTCCGCGAGCTCGCGCACCGCGGCGTCGACCAGCTCGGCGGGCTCGCCGGCGCGCTGGCGGCCGGCACGCAGCGCGCGCAGCCGATCGGCGAGCCGCGCGCGATCGAGCGGCGGCGCGCCGAGCGCGGCGACCGGATCCGAGAACCGCGCCTGCGCCGCGACCATCACCACCTGGTCGCGCACGCGCGCGAGCT
>DATJAE010000387.1:0-3294 GCA_035516595.1 Kofleriaceae bacterium
CAGCCGGCCGTCGCAGGTGAACGTGGTGCGCCCGGGCGCGACCCACGCCGACACCACGTGCAGCGTGCCGTTCGCGGTGCCCGGCAGCGCGTAGACCGGCTCGTCGGCGCCGGTCTCGTGGGTCGCGCGCCAGCGCGGGTAATAGCCGGTGCCGAGCGCGACCAGCACCGGCTCGTGCGCGTCGACGTCGATCACGACCGCCCGGTCGTCGAGCCGCGCCACCGTGACCGTGCCGGTGCCGCGCTCGATCCGCGCGAACTGGCCGTCCCAGCCGGTGATGTCCTGGATGTAGAAGTCGCCGACCACCTTCTGGGTCGCCGGATCGCCGAGCGTCGGCGCGTGACCGATCGCGATCGCCCAGCGCACGTCGAACCGGCGCAGGCTCTCGGGATCGGTGCTCTCCATCCGATCGCGCAGCATCAGATCCGGGATCGCGCCCATGTGCAGGGTCGGCAGGCCGGTCTCGGCGGTCAGGTGATACTGCTCGTGGGTGTCCTCCTCGAACAGCGCGCGCGCCATCCGGGTCGGGCCGACCTCCTGCATCTGGCGCTCGGCCCACTGGACGAGCGCCTCGCGGCCCTCGTGATCGGGCGCGAACTGGCGGGCCTCGTCGACCGCGCGGAACGACTCGGCGCGGTAGTACTCGGGCACCACGCGCGCGGCGCACACCGCCAGCACGCCGAGCACGGCGGCCGCGATCGCGCGCGCCCGCGGACGCGCGCCGGCCCAGCGCGTGCGCGCCGCCGCGATCAGCGCGTGGATCGCGTACGCGCCGGCCGCGAACACGAACGGCCGCGCGAGCATGAGCAGGCGGATCGCGCCGAGCCGCGCGACCGACTTGCCGGGCGCCAGGCCGAACGCGAGGTACGGCGCCTCGGCGATCCCGAACACCAGCACGATCGCGACGATCGACACGAAGATCACCGCGGCGCGGCGCGTCCACATCCCGGTGAGCGCGCCGAGGTGACCGGCGAAGATGATCGGCGCGTACGCGCTGGTCGGTACGGTCGCCGACATCACGACCTGGACGAACTTGACCGTGTCGTACAGCTCGTTCGGAAAGTGCTGGCCGTACGCGAGCAGGCGCTCCGACGCCGGCAGCCACACGGTCGCGCCGAGCGCGACGCCGAGCACGACGTGGCCGATCGCGGCGAGCGCGCGGCGCGGCGGCACGTCGCCGGCGAGCAGCGCGACCGCGCCGAGCGCGATCACGTAGGCGGCCGACGTGATCAGCGCGACCGGGTGCGCCGCGACCGAGATCGCGGTCGCGATCCAGATCGTGATCGACGCGCCGATCCGCGGGCGCGCGAGCGCGGCCAGGATGCCGAGCGCCGCGATCATCGAGAACACGTGCGCGAACGCGCTGTGGAGCAGGCCCCAGTGGTAGAGCCCGATCGTGCCGCCGTGCGAGACCGCGCCGGTATCGAACAGCCAGAACAGCCCGATCACCAGCGCGACCGGGCGCGACGACACGCGGATCGCGACCGCCGTCGTCGTGAGCGCGAGCCCGAGGTGGACCAGGGTCGCGACGATCATGAACGCGAGCGGCAGATCGTTCTGGAGGCCGAACAGCCACGCGAAGTGGCCGGTCACCAGGTAGGTCAGCGCGGGATAGAGCTCGAGCGGCGCGTCGCCGGTCGACACCACGTGGTTCCACACCGGCACGTCGAGCCCGGGCAGGGACGGCATGATCCGGGCGAGCACGGCGCGCTGCGGGCCCCAGTCACCCATCTGCCAGTCGGGGCGTTCGCTGAGCACGTCCCAGAACGACGCGATCGCGACCACCGCGATCACCAGCAGGACCAGCGCCGTGGCGATCCGCACCGGCGGCTTGCGGATCGCGGCCGGCAGGTGCGGCCACCACGCGGACACGCCGACGCCGAGCGCGGCGGCGCAGATCATCCACCCCCACGTGCCGATCGGCGTCGAAGGAAACGCGAGCGCGAGCACGATCGCGCCCGCGACCAGCTGCGCGCCCGGGGACGACAGGAACCAGCGGGTCAGCTGGCGGACCACGCACCCCGTTACCACGCACGGCGCCGGCGCGTCCATTGCTCTACACTGCGACGCATGACGCGTGCGCTCGCCCTGTGCGTGTTGTTCGCATGCGGCGACAACACCCTGCCGGACGGCGAGCCGCTCGGCACCGCGCCCGAGCTCGCGATCGTGGCGGCGCCGGGCGACGACCTGGTGTTCGTCGAGCCCGAGCTGGTCGAGTCGGTGCAGGCGGGCAGCGGCGCGACCGTGGTCTACGTCACCGCGGGCGACGAGGCGGGCACGCGCGCGGCGTGGGCGGTCGCGGCCGGTGCGACGACCTGGCGGTGCGGCTGGATCGAGCTCGCCGATCACGCGGCCGAGCACTGCCGGCTCGACGCGGCGAACCTGTCGCTGGTGTTCCTCGGCTATCCAGCGGGGGGCGCCGACGGCTCGGCGCCCGACAGCCTGCTCAATCTGTGGGAGGCCAACATCGACCGCGCGACCACGCGCGGCGCGCGCCCGGCGAGCTACGACCAGCCCGGCCTGATCGCGGCGGTCGCCGAGGCGATCACCGACACGCAGCCGCAGATCGTCCGCACGCAGGAGATCGCGGCGACCCACGGCGACGACGACTCGGATCACATGCTGGTCGGCGCGCTCGCGCTGCTCGCGCATGCCGCCGCGACCTCGCCCGCCGAGCTCCTGTCGTATCGCGGCGACAACATCGCGGCCGAGCCGGCCGACCAGCTGACCGCGCTGGTCGAGGAGCTCGGGCCGATCGCCGGTACGCTCGCGGCCGATCCGGCGTACCTCGCGAGGCGCTACGCGGTGGGGTTTCGCCGCGCGGCCTCGGGCGCGATGACGCTCGACGGCGGCGCGACCTGCCTCGCGCCCGCCAACGACGGCGGCGTCGTGCTCGGGCCGTGCGCCGGCGCGCCGAGCTGGCAGCTCGATCCTTCGGGCGAGCTGCGCGATCCGATGAACCAGTGCATCGCGCTGCTGCCGACCGGCGAGCTGGTGGTCGGCGACTGCGTGGGCGGCGCGACGCGGCGGTTCTACCTCGACGACGACGGCGTGATCTGGACCGCCGTCCCGCCGGCGGCGGTGGCCGACATGGCGACCTCGCACCTGTGGTGCCTGGCGCCCGGCGGCGGCCGGGTGCGCGCGCAGCTGTGCGGCGCGACGCGCGCGCCGGCGTGGTCGTTCCTCGGCGCGACCGTGGCGACGCCGCGCGCGACGCTCGGCATGACCGCGACCGGGCGCGCCGTGCGGATCGCGGACCTCGACGGCGACGGCCTGGGCGATCTGTGCGCGGTG
>DATJAE010000388.1:0-7532 GCA_035516595.1 Kofleriaceae bacterium
CGACATCACCGCCGCCTCGCGGATCGGATCGATCGGAGGGTTGGTGACCTGCGCGAACAGCTGGTGGAAGTACCACGACAGCATCGGCGCGTGCTCCGACAGCACCGCGAGCGGCGTGTCGGTGCCCATCGAGCCGATCGGTTCCTTGCCGGTCTCGGCCATCGGCGCGATCACCAGCTCGACGTCCTCGTCGGTGTAGCCGAACGCGCGCTGCAGCTGGGCGAGCGCGTCGCCGTCGAGCGGCGCCGGCGCGGGGGCGTCGTCGAGCTCGTGGAGCTCGAACGCGTTCTTGTCGAGCCACTTGCGGTACGGAAACCGGCTCGCGACCTCGCGCTTGAGCTCGCCGTCGTCGACCACCCGGCCCTCGGCGGTGTCGACCACGAACATCCGCCCGGGTTGCAGCCGGCCCTTCTGGACGACCAGCTCGGGCGGGATGTCGAGCACGCCGGTCTCCGACGCGAGCACGACGCGATCGTCGCTCGTGATCGTCCAGCGCGCGGGCCGCAAGCCGTTGCGATCGAGCGTCGCGCCGACCAGCTGGCCGTCGGAGAACACGATCGCGGCGGGGCCGTCCCACGGCTCGACCAGCGACGACGCGTAGCGGTAGAAGCTCCTGCGGTCGTCGTCCATCGCGGCGCCGCCGGCCTTCCCGTGCAGGCCATCACCGCCGGACGGTGATGCCCGATCGTTCTCCCACGCCTCGGGGATCATCATCATCATCGCGTGCGGCAGCGCGCGGCCGCCGAGCGTGAGCAGCTCGACCATGTTGTCGAACTGCGCCGAGTCGCTCTTGCCCGGGACGATGATCGGGTGCAGGCGATCCAGGCCGCCCGAGAACTTCGCGCTGTGCAGCTGGCTGCGCCGCGCCGCCATCCAGTTCGCGTTGCCGCGCAGCGTGTTGATCTCGCCGTTGTGCGCGACGTAGCGGAACGGCTGCGCGAGATCCCAGGTCGGGAACGTGTTGGTCGAGAACCGCGAGTGCACGACCGCGATCGCGCTCTCGACCAGCGGGCTCTGCAGATCGACGAAGAACCGCGCGAGCCGGTCGGGCAGGAGCAGGCCCTTGTAGACCATGGTCTCGGTCGACAGGCTCGCGACGTGGAAGTAGCCGGCCGGATCGGCGCCGCGCTCGCGGATGCGATTCTCCGCGAGCTTGCGGATCACGAACAGCGTGCGCTCCCACGCGCTCGGCGGCACGCGCCGCATCCGCACGAACACCTGGCGGAAGATCGGCAGCGAGCTCCGGCCGATGCGCCCGACCTGCGCGAGATCGATCGGCACGTCGCGCCAGCCGAGCACGCGCTGGCCCTCGTCGTCGATCGCGGACTCGAGCAGGCCCTCGCACGCGGCGCGCAGCGTCGGGTCCGGCGGCAGGAAGATGTTGCCGACCGCGAACCGCCGGCTCGGCATCGCGAAGCCGAGCCGCTCGCCCTCGGCGCGCAGCATCGCCTCCGGAAGCTGGATCAGGATGCCGGAGCCATCGCCGGTGTCCGGATCGGCGCCGCACGCGGCCCGGTGGGCGAGCCGGCGCAGCACCTCGAGGCCTTGCTCGACGATCGCGCGCGAGCGCTCGCCCTTGATGTGGGCGACGAAACCGACGCCGCAAGCTGCTCGTTCCCCGCGCATGACGCGGCGAGTCTAACGCATCGCGTTGGCTAAAGCTCTCGTTATTAGAGGCGGAGCAGCGATCGCTAGAGGATCACGGTCGAGCAACCGAGCGTGATGTTCACGACGCCGGTCATGTCGGCCTGCACCGTCCCGCAGGTCGAGGTGCACAGGATGATCGCGGTCGGGGCGTTGGCGTTGTCGTAGTACCAGCCGTCGCCGCTCGCCGGGCAGTTCGCCGCGCTCATCACGTACGGGATGGTCGTGGGCTGGCCGCCGGTCGGCGTGAACACCACGTTGACCTCGCCGTAGTTCGGCGTGCTGCCGTCGGTCGGCAGCGGGATCTGGAACTGGCACGACACCGAGTTGCGGATCGCGTTCATCGCCGCGAGGAACTGCTGGATGACGTTGCCGCCGGTGTCGACCTCGAACGCCTGCATCGTGCCGCCCGCGGCCGCGATGCCGTTGAGGTTCGACAGGTCGGGGCCGACGCCGATCACGAACGTCGGGATCTTGGGCGTGCCCGCATATGCGGTCGACGCGATCTTGTCGATGTCGGTCAGGTTGGTGTCGCACTCCTCGGGGTCGCCGTCAGTCGCGAGGATCACGGCGGCGATGTCGCCGGCGTGCGCGGTCGCCCAGCTCGTGGCGTGGTTGATCGCGCCCTGCAACGCGGCCGAGGTCGGCGTGCCGGCGCTCGGCGAGTGGCCGTTCATCGAGGTCTTGATCGCGGTGCCGACGCCGGGCAGCGGCGCGATCTCGACCTCGGGCGTCGCGTAGTCGCTCGCCGTGCAGGAGATGCCTTCGGCGCCGAGCCCGAAGTACTGCACGCCCATCGAGATCCCCGTGAGCCCCGACTGCGAGACGAACGACGAGATCGCCGAGGTCACGGCGCTCCATTTCGTGCCGCCGCCGGCGACCGACTCGCTCATCGAGCCCGACTGATCGAGCATGAGGTAGAGATCGAGCGGGCTCTGCATGGCCATGACGTTCGACGTCGCGCACGATGGCGCGTCGTAGCCGCCGCCACCACCATCGCCGCTGCCCTTCCCATCTGGGTTGCCATTTCCGTGGGACGTGGGCCCACAGCTGGCGATGAACAAGACGCTCGCGAGCAGAGTGATCTTCGGCAAAGCGACCCTCCGGCTTTGACGTGCGAACGGTACGCGCCCGAGATCGCGCTCCACAAGTAGATTCAACTCCAGCGATCTCCTTTGCATTTCGGATTGCGCAAGTCGTGCACAGCGGTTCACTCGATGTGGAGGCAAATCGGGCCTCGACGCGGTGAATCACGGCGTGGTACGCCCGCGGCCAAGGCGGAGAGCAGACCCATGCGTAACGCAGTCCTCTTGGTCTTGATCGGCGGGCTCGCCGCGTGCGCGCAGGCGAATCTCAACGGCGCGATGCAGGGCGACGACGGCGCCGGCGGCGGGGGCGGTGGCGCGGGCGGCGGTGCCGGCGGCGGCGGCGGCGGTGGCGGTGGCGGCGGCAGCGGGATGCAGCCCGACGCCCAGCAGAGCGGCTCGTGCGCGCAGGCCTTCACCGGCACGCTCGGCACGTGGAGCTTCGCGTCCGAGCCCGGCTCGCAGGCGTCGACCTCGTCGTCGGGGAGCGCGCCCGGCGTGACCGCGGGCGAGTTCAAGCGCTCGTCGGGGCTGACCACGTCGACCGGCGCGAACTCGATCAACTCGGCGAACTGGGCGACCTCGGCGCAGCTCGATCCGAGCAAGTACTACACCGCGACGATCACGCCGCCGTCGGGCTGCACGATGAGCATCACCGGGATCGGGATCGATGCCAAGGCGAGCGCGACCGGGCCGGCATCGGGCGCGGTCGCCACCGACGCCGACAACTTCCAGCAGACCTCGCCGGTCGACACCAACTCGCAGTCGTCGCCGTCGCTCTCGGTGAGCGCCGCGACCGGCGCGGTCGAGATCCGGATCTACGGCTACGGCGCCAGCGGCACGAGCGGCACGTTCCGCGTGCAGACCACGTTCACGGTCAGCGGCTCGCTGCAGTAGGTCACGGACACTCGCCGGGGACGCCGGCGCAGCTCAGCTGCTGCGTGGTGACGCCGTACGAGCCCTGGAACGCGTCGCCGAACAGGATCGTGTACTGGTGGCCATCGGGATCGCCCGACGGATCCATCGCGTGCACCGGATCGTCGGGCCGATCGATCTCGTAGAGCTGGCCGTCGCCGAACGGCCGCAGGCCCGGGCCCGCGAACGTGTAGCCGAGCACGAACCCCGGCACGCCGTCGGCGACGGTGAGCGGCATGCGCGCGCCGAGCGGACCGAGGTCGGCCTCGATCGACGGCAGCTGGCCGGCGAGGTACTCCGCGACCGCACCGCCCCAGCTGTGCGACGCGACGATCACCTCGGGCGCGGGATGGGCCGCGAGATACGCGAACGTGCGCGCGTAGAGGTCGCGTGCGTCCCGGTCGGCGTCGTCGATCGAGTAGTTGAGCAGGTTGTGAAGGATGTCGCCCGAGGCGCACGAGTTGGTGCCGCCGAGCACGACGACGGGGAGCTGGATGGCCTCGTAGCTCACGTACTCGAAGCGAGCGAGCCGGGTGAAGCCGGCGCCCCAGATCGCGAACGTCAGCGCGCGGGGATCGATCCCGGCGCGGTGCGCCGCCGCGATCGCCTGCTCGAACACCACCGCGTCGCCGGCGACCATCGGGCTCCGGCGCACGTCGACCACCGGATCGTCGCCGGGCAGCGCCTCGATCGGCTGCTCGAGGTATTCGATCGAGCCGGTGCCCGGCACGAGCACGACCAGGTCGCCGGGATGGATCGCCTCGCCCCACACCGCGTCGGTCGGCGGCGGCGCCGGCGGTACCGGCGGTGAGCTCGCACACGCCGCGAGCAGCGCGATCCAGATGTAACGCATCGCGCGCGCGTGGAGCAGCGTCCATGCCAGGCGCAGCTACGCGACATCACACGAGCGCGCTGGCTGCGCGAGTTGCCACCAGATGGGGAGTCGCAGACCCGGTAGCCGTGTTATGTGCGGGCGCGATGAAGCGCATCGCCCTGCTCGTGACGCTCGCGCTGCCCGCCGTCGCGCATGCCGACGACTCCAACTTCCGGCCGTACATCCTCGGCGGCCAGGCCGCGGGCATGGGCGGCGCGTACACCGCGCTCGCCGACGATGGTACGGGCGCGTACTACAATCCCGGCGGCCTCGCGTTCTCGACCCACTCGTCGCTGTCGCTGTCGGCGTCGGTCTACGGCCTGATCACCGGCTCGGAGGCCAACGTGCTGGGGCAGGGCCACGACTTCAACTTCAGCGACATCAACACGTTTCCGGTGTCGACCGCGATCGTCCGCAAGTTCGGCGCGCGCGACACGCCCGACGGCTCGCAGAACACCTCGCTCGGCTTCGCGGTGTTCGTGCCCGACGCGATCCAGATCGACGATCGCGATCACGCCGGGTCGATGCAGAACGCGTTCTTCCTGTCGGGCATCTCGCAGACGGTCTGGGCCGGCGCGACGTACTCGCGGCGGATCGGCAACCTCGGCATCGGCGTGAGCGCGTTCGGCCTGCTCGGCAGCGAGATCGAGTTCCTCGATCTCACCGAGGCGTCCAACGCCAGCAACTACTTGACGATCACGTCGCGCATCGACAAGTCGGTCAAGGGCGCGGTGCTGGCCGCCGGGATCCGCTACGACGCGAGCGACAACCTGCGGCTCGGCCTGTCGGTGTACTCGCCCGAGGTCGGCTGGGGCTCGCGGCGGATCTTCACGCGCGTCACGACCGCCTCCGACGGCATGACGCCGCAGATCTTCGAGCAGACCGACGACAACCTGAGCTCGAGCCCCAACCTGCCGATCCGCATCCAGGGCGGCGTCGCGTGGACCGACAAGGTATGGACGTTCGCGGCCGACGCGATCTTCCTCGGCCGGCGCGTGGTCACCGACAACCTCGACATGGCCGCGCAGGGCGACGATCAGACGATCATCCGCAACAACGTGCTCGATGGCTCCGTCGGCATGGAGTACATGGCGGGGGGCTCGGTCCCGATCCGGTTCGGGCTGTTCACCGACTTCGCCCAGGCGCCCGAGCCGGTGTTCCACACGCCCGGGATGGCCGATCCCAACCCGAGCAACGACGCGCACGTCGATCGCTACGGCGGCACGCTGTCGGTCGGGTTCCGCACCGAACACACCGAGACCGACGTCGGCCTCATCATCTCGTATGGCTCGGGCAAGGCCGACGACCCCAACCTCGCGTCCGATGACCCGACCACCGCCGAGCCGACGATCGCGACCCAGCTGTACAGCTACATCTTCATCACCTCGAGCTACGCGTTCTGACCGGCGCATCCTTTCGGCCGGCTCGCTCGTCGTGTCGGCATGACGGCATTGCCCGCGCTCGCACCGTGCTTCACCGCCCACGCCGACCCGCCGCCCCACGCGCTGTTGATCGTCCCGGTGCCGCCGGCCGGCACGCGCCCCGTGCACGGTGCCACGTGAGCGCGGCGCACAAGACACGCAGCACGTTCGGCCAGAGCTGCGCGATCCGCTGCGACATCGCCGCGCCGCCCGAGCGGATCTGGGCGCTGCTCACCGATGCCGCGCGCTTCCCGTCGTGGAACACCACCGTGACGAGGATCGACGGCACGATCGCGCTCGGCCAGAAGCTCGCGATCGCCGTCCCGCTGGCACCGGGGCGGACGTTTCGCCCGAAGGTCGTGCGGTTCGAGCCGGACCGCGTGATGGTGTGGCGCGACGGCTTCGCGCCGATGTTCCGCGGCGTGCGCACGTTCACGCTCACCCCCAAGCCGGGCGGCACCGAGTTCGCGATGGTCGAGGTGCTGTCCGGCCTGATGGTGCCGCTCGCCCGCGCGAGCCTTCCGGACTTCGGCCCGGCGTTCGAGACCTACGCGGCCGACCTCAAGCGCGCCGCCGAGCGGCCGTGATGCTAGCGTCCGATGTCGATGACCCAGACCCACGCCGCGGTCGCCAAGGCGCGCGACGAGTTCCTCGCGATGGTCGCGAGCATCCGGCCGGAGCTGCACCGCTACTGCGCCCGGCTCACCGGCTCGGTGATCGACGGCGAGGACATCGTCCAGGACACGCTCGCCCGCGCGTTCTACGCGCTCGGCCAGATCGACGAGCCGCCGCCGCTCCGGCCGTGGCTGTTCCGGATCGCCCACAACGCGGCGGTGGACTTCCTGAAGAGCCACGGCAAGAAGCTGACCGAGCCGCGCGCCGATCTCGCCGAGGTCGTCGAGGTCGACGAGCAGCCCGATCCGTTCGCGACGCGGGTCGCGCTCGCCCGGTTCCTCGCGCTGCCGGTGATCCAGCGCAGCGCGGTGATCTTGAAGGACGTGCTCGGCCATTCGCTGGAAGAGACCGCCGCCGCGATGGACACCACCGTGATGGCGGTCAAGGCCGCGCTGGTGCGCGGCCGCGCGAAGCTGCGCGAGGCCGCGGTCGAGCAGGCGCCGGCGCAGCAGGTCGGGCGCGCCGAGCTCGATCGCTACGCGACGCTGTTCAACGCCGGCGACTGGGACGGCGTGCGCGCGATGATCTCCGAGGACTGCCGGCTCGATCTGGTGTCGAAGGCGCAGCGCCGCGGCAAGGCGGTCGGCGCCTACTTCACGCGCTACGCCGCCGAGCGCGTCACGCTGCGCGTGGTCGAGCTCGAGGGCCGGCTCGCGCTCGCCGCCCACGTCGCGGGTGCCGCCAGGCCGTCGTACTTCATCCTGCTCGACTTCGCCGATGGCCGGGTCGCCGCGATCCGCGACTTCCGCTACGTGCCCTACGTCGCGGCCGAGGCCGAGCCGGCGGGCTGATCGACTACACTGGGCGGCGGTGGCGTCCTCGCACCAGCTTCACGGCCGGGATCGGCCGCTCGCCGCGCTGCGCGACGCGCTGGGCGACGCGCGCGCGGGCCGCGGTCGGCTCGCGCTGATCGCCGGC
>DATJAE010000389.1:0-61326 GCA_035516595.1 Kofleriaceae bacterium
CGAGCCATCGTCAAGATTACCCTTCTTCTTGGGAATGGACTGATTCACGATTGTGGAATCGGGAACCACCCAGGGTCATTCCGGTTGCTAAGGAGCCGCGCAGAAACAGCCTGACTGGCGGTCGTGATTGAGACGGGCCTGGAGCGGATCCAGACGTGATTGCCGTGTCGGCGAAGGGGCTCAAGGCGATGAAGTAGGTAAGGAGATCGGATGATGGTGGTCGGTGCGGTCATTGTCGCAACAATAGTCGAGCGCGGTCAGTACGCCGCCCCACGCGATGACGCCGAGCCCCACACCGATCCCCGCGCCGCTGTGCTTGTCGAGCCCGTAGGCAGCGAAGGCGAGGCCGAACGCGGCGAGAACCCCGCCACCGGCCCACGCGATCGTGTGATCAGGCGGTTTCTTCGCGGTGTCGGGTAGGCGCTCGACATAGTCGATCGCGGTGACGTTCTCGATGGGTGTCGCAAAGTCCAGCGTCAGCCGCGGCGTGCGGACCGGAAACGTTCCCCATTTGCTGTGCTGGTAGCGGACCGTCTCGTCGCAGTCTACGTCGATGTGCAACTCGCCTCTTTGCACCGCGAATCGCGTCGGGCCGCGCCGCACGTGCAAGGTCGAGCCCTCGAGCAGCACGAAACGCTTGTCGATAGGACAAGACGGACACCATGCGTCGATTCCGCCGTCGGGCCCGCGCTCGACCCAGACGTCGGCTACAGGCGCGCGCATGAACGGCGGTGCGGTCGCCGGAATTGCGCTTCGCGTCTCGCCCTCGCGGAGCACCGTCACCGGCCCGCGAGGCGTCGCTATGTCGATCCGAATCGCCCGCGGATCGCGCAACGCGAACAACGTCTCGGGGTAGCGCGTGTTGCTACAGGCGAACGCGAACACTACTAGCAGCGCGACGAACCTCACGACCGGACGATCGCAGACCGGGCGCGCGGCGACGTTAGGGCACCATGAAGTTACGAGGAACCTCGGATGGGAGCCGTGGCAGAACTACTTGGCCGCCCGCCCAGAAGCCCCGGTCGGGTGTGGACCGCGAAGTCGCCGAAGGGCGTCGACGTGACCGACGAGGAACTCGCCGACGTCAACCTGATCAAAGAGCTGTTTCACGGCGAATGGAACTACGCGATCGCTCCGCGACGACGTCGAGATTCATGATCAAGTTGTTTCTGATCGACTCCTAACTAATCGCTCGAGACTCCTACATCGTCTCTCAAGAGGAAGGTCACATCGTTTCGATACGTCTTACGAAGATCCTCCCCGCACCATGGACAATACCATATTACTACATCAACAATCAGGCATAGTTTCTGCGGTATGTCGAAACGGATCGGCCCGTCGGCAGCTCGAAACTGCAGCACAAATCTGGTTCCGGTCTCCGTGGTCTTCATGAAGACTGCTGTCCCTTGATTTCCAGCATTCTCAAAATGCGACTCGAATCCCATACAACACCAGTTCATTTGGCGCTCCCACTTCAGGAATGGCACAATCCATTTCGTGGCCGCTCCGAACTCCAGATCTACAAGTCGGATTGGCGTGCATCCGATTGTCGCGGCTGACACGTCTGTCGTCGGATCGTGGCGCTCGCGCAAGGCTTTTCGCCGCGGCGAACGCCTCACGACTTGATCTGCGAGACGACCTCGGGCTCGAGGTGGGCGACGCCGCGGACGTCGGTCTCGGAGCGCACGTAGAACGTGCGGGCCGGGACGCGGGTGTCGAAGTTCTTCTGCACGTCGTAGCGATAGATGTAGACGCCGATGTGATACGTGCCCGGCGCGAGGTGGCAGGTCAGCGCGAAGGTCACGGTGAGCTTCTCGCCGGGTGCGAGCTCGAACGTCTTGGCGCCGAGCCGCTGGGTCGAGGTGTTGAACACCTCGTACATCTCCTCGTCGCGGCACTCGAGCACGACCGCGAGCTTCTCGGCTGGCTTGCGCGCGGTGACCTCGACCTCGACGGTCATCTTCTGGCCGGCGTCGAGCTGCACGGTCTCGGCGCCCGCGGCGTCGCGCATGGTCACGCGGGACACGAAGACTTCCTTGTCGGGATCGGCGGTGGCGCCGTCGGCGCCGCGCTCCATGTAGGTCTTGATCACCTCGGTGGCCGAACCGATCGCAGCGACCGAGCCGTGATCGAGCAGCATGCCGCGCTTGCACAGGTCGGCGACCGCGCGCAGGTTGTGCGAGACGAACACGACGGTCGTGCCGCTCTTCATGACCTGGCGCATCTTCTCGACGCTCTTGCGCTGGAACACGAAGTCGCCGACCGACAGCACCTCGTCCACGACCAGCACGTCGGGCTCGACGTGCGCCGCGACCGCGAAGCCGAGCCGCGCGTACATGCCCGACGAGTAGCGCTTGACCGGGGTGTCGAGGAAGTCGGCGAGCTCGGAGAACTCGACGATCGCGTCGAACTTCTTCCTGATCTCGGCGCGCGTCATGCCGAGGATCGTGCCGTTCAGGTAGATGTTGTCGCGCCCGGTGAGATCGGGATGAAAGCCGGCGCCGACCTCGATCAGCGCCGACAGCCGGCCCTTGACCACGAGCTCGCCCGAGGTCGGCACGAGGATGCCGCACAGGTGCTTGAGCAGCGTGCTCTTGCCCGCGCCGTTGTGGCCGATGATGCCGAACGCCTCGCCGCGCTCGACGGAGAAGTTGACGTCCTTGAGCGCCCAGAACTCGGACTTGCCGAGCCCGCCCTGGACCGCGCGGCGCGCGAGCGCCGGGATGAGATCGCGCAGCGAGGTGTAGAGCTCGCCCTTCTTGAACTTCTTGTGGAGGCCGCGCGCCTCGAGGACGATCTCGGACATCACACGCTCTCGGCGAACTTGGGCTGGAGGCGCTGGAAGATCGCCGGCGTGACCAGCATGAGGAAGAGCGCCCAGCCGGCGGCGTACGCGGTCCAGAACGGATCCGGCGGCTGGCCGCGCACGATCGCGGCGTCGAGCCCCTCGAGGATCGGCGCGACCGGGTTGAGCAGCAGCAGCTTGCCGCGCTCGCCGAACTGATACGCCGAGTAGAACACCGGCGTGAAGAAGATCGCGAACGTGAGCACGACCTCGACCAAGTACTTGACGTCGCGGAAGAACAGGTTCGCCGACGACAGGAGCAGCGCGAGCCCGGTGACCTGGAGGACGAGCAGCGCGATCAGCACCGGCACCCACAGCAAGTTGATCGTCGGCGAGATCGGCGAGAACACCAGCACCGCGAGCACGACGACCGCCGCGATCGCGAAGTCGAACAGCTGCGAGATCACCGCCGACAGCGGGAACACCGCGCGCGGGAACGCGATCTTGGTGACCAGGTTGTAGTTGTTCGAAAGGCTCTGGGTCGAGAACCGGATCGCGGCGACGAAGAACGCCCACGGCGCCGACTTCACCGCGACCGGCAGGACGTCGACCATCGACACCGACTTGCTCGACATCGACGCCATCGCGAGCTTGACCACCACGCCCGCGCCGGTGATCAGCATCGGCATCAGGATCGCCCACAGAAAGCCCATGATCGACTGCTTGTACTTCACCGTGATGTCGCGCCGGCTGAGCATGTACAGCAGGTCGCGATGCCGGCGCAGGAGGCGGACCATCTCGATCATCGGCGCGCGCCCGCGGTCCTCCACGGCGGATGGCCCTGGCCCCACAGCTCCTCGAGGTCCTGGCGATCCTTGAACGTGTCCATGTTGCGCCAGAACCCGTCGAACGGGTACGCGAGCAGCTGGCGCTCGGCGATCAGGCGGTCGAACGGCTCGAGCACGAGGTCCTCGCCCTCGCGCATGTAGTCGAAGATCTGCTGCTTGAACGCGAAGAACCCGCCGTTGATCCGCACGACCGAGCGCCCGACCGCCTCGAGCTTCTCGACGTGATCGTCGGCGGCGGACTGCACGATGTGGAAGGTGTGCGGCGCCGCGACCGACAGGAACGTCGCGATCTTGTCGCGCCGGCGGAAGTAGTCGAGGTAGGCGTCGAGATCGAGGTCGGCCAGGCCGTCGCTGTAGTTCGCGAGGAAGGTGTCCTCGCCCTCGAGGTGCGGCCGGGCCTGGCGCAGCCGCTCGCCGATCGACGCGCGCAGCCCGGTGTCGACGAACGTGATCTTCCAGTCGGCGATGTCGCGGCGGAGCAGCTCGACCCGCTTGCCGCCGTCGCTGAGCACGAAGTCGTTCGACACCGTCTCGTCGTAGTTGAGGAAGTACTCCTTGATCGCGGTGCCGCGGTAGCCGAGGCACAGGATGAAGTCCTTGTGGCCGAACCGCGCGTAGTAGCTCATCAGGTGCCACATGATCGGGCGCGGCCCGATCGGCACGAGCGGCTTGGGGACCTGATCCGAGTAGTCGCGCAGCCGCATCCCCATCCCGCCGCAGAACAACACGACCTTCACGAGCGAGGCCTCATCGCCGCCACTGTAACACTCGCCACTTGTCTCCGGAGCGGTTCCAGCCCACTCTCGAAAGATGCGCGGCGCGCTGGTGATGGTGGGGCTGGCGGCGTGCGGCAGCCACGCGGCGAGCCACGGCGACGCGAGCTCCGGCGACGCGCCGAACATCGCCGGGAGGTTCCCGCTCGCGGTGTCGGCCGACGGCCGCTCGGTGGTCCAGCACGACGGCACGCCGCTGCTGTTCCACGGCGAAGCGGCGTGGTCGCTGATCGCCGAGCCGACCAGCGATCAGGCCGAGCAGTACCTGACCGACCGCGCGCAGCGCGGCGTGGTGACGATCCTGGTGAACCTGATCGAGCACAAGTTCTGCGATCACCCGCCCGACGACGCCGCGGGCGACGCGCCGTTCACCACGCCGGACGACTTCACGAGCGAGAACGAGGCCTACTTCGCGCACGCCGACGACATCATCGATCGCGCGGCCGCGCACGGCATCGCGGTGATGCTGTTCCCGTCGTACCTCGGCTACCAGGGCGGCGACGAGGGCTGGTACGCGGCGATGTCGGCGCTCACCCCGGCGCAGTGCACGCAGTACGGCACGTACGTCGGACAGCGCTATGCGAACCGCACGAACATCATCTGGATGTGGGGCGGCGACTACACGCCGCCGAGCGGCTCGGCCGGCGAGACCTGCATGAAGGCGATCGCCGACGCGATCCGCGCGGCCGCGCCCGGCGCGCTCGCATCGGCGCACTGGACGCAGGAGTCGACCTCGCGCGACGAGCCGCTGTTCGCGCCGCTGGTCGATCTGGTCGGCGTCTACACCTACAACCCGATCCCGCCGCTGTGCGCGACCGCGCGCGCGGGCTCGCCCGCCAGGCCGTCGTACCTGCTCGAGACGACCTACGAGAACGAGCACTCGGCGCCGGTCTCGGCGATCCGCGCGCAGCAGTGGTGGGCGATGCTCGCGTGCGGCGCGGGCGAGATCTCGGGCAACAATCCGATCTGGCTGTTCGGCAGCGGCTGGCCGCAGCAGCTCGGCTCGCCGCTGTCGAAGGACCAGCAGCAGCTCGCCGCGATCGTCGGGCCCATGCACTGGCCCGCGATGGCGCCCGATGCGACGCTGGTCACCGCCGGCAGCGGCTCGGGCAACCAGGCCGTGATCGCCACGCGCACCACCGACGGCACCCAGGCGCTGGTCTATCTGCCGCCCGGTGCGGCGTCGTCGATCACGCTCGACCTGTCGCACATGGCCGGCGCGACCACCGCGACCTGGTACGACCCCACGACCGGCGCGATGCAGGCCGCGGGCAGCGGCCTGACCGGCAGCCAGACGCTGCAGCCGCCCGGCAAGAACGCCGCCGGCGATGGCGACTGGCTGCTCGCGCTCATCGCGCCGTAGCGGGCTCGACGATCAGCAGCCACGGCCCGCCCTGCGGCGCGCGCAGCGCGAGCGGCGCGCCGGCCGGCACGCTCGCGGCGCGGGTGATCGCGCCGGTCTGCGGATCGAACCACGACGCGATCGCCGGCGCGCTGCGCGGCACCACGCGCACCAGGCGCGGGCCGGCCTCGACGAACGCGAGCACGAGGTCGCGCGCGGTCGCCGCCGCGATCGGCCGCGCGCGCCGGCCGCCCTCGGCCTGCACGATGGAGCCATCGAGGTCGGGCACGAGGCCGCGCAGGTCGCGCGACGCGACGAGCGCGGCGAGCACCTGCATCGCGCGCGAGCCCGGCGAGTCGAGCGCCGCCTGCCAGCCGCGGTCGAACAGCCAGATCGGGCGGTTGCCGAACACGTGGCCGGCCGCGCCCGAGAGCAGCGTGCGATACGCCTGCGAGATCGTGCACGCGATCGTCGCGCCCTCGTTCTCGTAGGTGCCCTCGATGAACATCGTCGGGATCGAACGCTCGCGCGTGGCGTCGGCCAGCAGCTTGTCGGGGTGCGAGTCGCAGTCGGAGTAGGTCGTGTTGAGGCCGAGCCACGGCCGCGCGTAGTCGTCGAGCGCGGAGGCCTGACGGGTCGAGTGCGCGGTGTGGAGGTGCGCCGCGTCGGTCTCGCGGATGCCCTGGACCAGCGCGTCGACCTCGTCCGACGCCTGCATCGGCGCCGTGTCGCCGCCCTCGACCCAGATGACGTTCGGCGTGTCGCGGTAGCGCGCGCCGAGGAACCTGCCGTAGGCGTGCATCGCGGCGGGCCCGGCCTTGCGGACCTCGCCGTACCAGCCCTCGTCGCCGCCGTGGTAGCCGAGGTAGGCCGGCGCGAGCAACACGACCATGCCGTGCGCCGCGGCGCGCGCGAGCACGCGATCGACGTGCGCGAAGTACGCCTCGTTCGGCCGCGTGAAGTCGCCGGGCGCGAGGAACGGCGCGTTGCCGGCGGCGTCGTTCGGCGGATGGTCGGCGAACTCGTGCTCGATCAGGTTGACCAGGATCGCGTTGAACCCGCGCGCCTGGCGATCCGCGAGGTAGCGCTCGAGGTCGGCGTCGGCAAGCCGCGCGATCAGCGACCACGCGGCCTCGCCTTGCAGCCACACCGGCGCGCCGCTCGCGTCGACCAGGCACGCGCCGTGCCGCCCGATCGGAAAGCGCAGCGCGCTCGGCGCAGAGGTCGCGGCACACACCGGCGGCGGTGATAGCGCGCGCGAGCCGCACGCGGCGGCGAGCGCGAGCAAAATCATCGGCAGGCCGGCCAGAACGCGCACGACGGGCATGATAAAGCACCATGGTGAGCCGCGCGCGCGTCGCGTTCGTCAGTCCGAGCGGATTCGGCAACCTCGGCGACGCGGCGATCATCGACTCGCTGATCGCCGGGATCCGGCGCCGGCTGCCCGACGCCGAGATCGTCGGCTTCACGCTCAACCCGAGCGACACCAGCGCGCGCCACGGCGTCGAGGCCGGCACGTGCGGCGCGTACTCGCTGCCGCACTATCCGATCCGCCGCGCCGCGCGCGGACCCGATGCACCGACCGGCGAACCGCCGCCACCGCCGTCGTTCGTGCGCCGCACGGTCGGCGCCCTGCCCGGCGCGCGCCGCTCGCGCGACGCGGCGCGGTTCGCGGTCGCCGAGCTGCGCCATCGCCGCGAGATCGCCGCGCGGATCCGCGGGTTCGACCACGTCGTGATCGCCGGCGGCGGCCAGCTCGACGAGCTGTGGGGCGGTCCGTTCGGCCATCCCTACACGCTGTACCGCTGGAGCCGCGCCGCGCGGCGTGCCGGCGCGCAGTTCGTCGTGCTTTCCGTCGGCACCGGGACGCTCGCGACCCGGCTGGGCCGGATGTTCGTCGCGCGCACGCTCGCGGCCTCCGCCTATCACTCGTTCCGCGACGCGCGCTCGCGCGAGCTCGCCGTACCCGCCGGCGCCGCGCCCGGCGATCCGATCGTACCGGATCTCGCGTACGGCCTGACCGTCCCGCTGCCGCCGGCGAGCGCGCGCGTGCGCACCCGCCGCGCGATCGGCGTCGCGCCGATGTGCTACGCGGACCCGCGGGTGTGGCCCAAGCCGGACGCCGCGCGCTACGCCCACCACATCGCGTCGATGGCCGAGATCGCGACGCGCGCCGCGGCCGCGGGCCACGACGTCGTGCTGTTCGGCACCGACACGCCGGATCGCGATCCGGTCGCCGAGTGCCACGCCCGCACGCTCGCCGCGCTCGACGACGCCGGGCGCGCCCGCGTGCAGCGGATCGTGCCGCAGTACACCGGCGAGCTGATGACGCTGCTGCAATCGCTCGACGTCGTGGTCGCGGCGCGCTTTCACGGTGTGCTGCTCGCGCACGTCGCCGGCAAGCCGGTGCTCGCGGTGTCGCACGAGCGCAAGGTCGCCACGCTGATGAGCGAGCTCGGCCAGGACGCGTACTGCGCGCCGATCGACGCGCTCGATCCCGCGGCCGCGAGCGCGCTGATCGATCAGCTGCTCCACGACGGCGCGATCGAGCAGGCGATCCGCGCGCAGGCCGCCGACCATCGCAGGAGGGTCGAGGCGCAGTACGATCGGGTGTTCGGGAGCGCGGCGTGAAGGTCTCGGTCGTCACGCCGTTCTACAACACGGCGCGCTACCTGACCGAGTGCATCGACAGCGTGCTCGCGCAGAGCTATCGCGACTTCGAGTACGTGCTCGTCGACAACCACTCGACCGACGGCGGCGACGCGATCGCCGCGCGCTACGCCGCACGCGATCCGCGGGTGCGCGTGGTGAGGCCGCCCGCGTTCCTGCCGCAGGTGCCGAACTACAACTTCGCGATGCGCCAGATCGCGCGCGACGCCGCGTTCGTCAAGGTCGTGCAGGCCGACGACACGATCTTCCCGCGCTGCCTCGCCGAGATGGTCGCGCTCGCCGAGGCTCACCCATCCATCGGGGTGGTCAGCTCGTATCGCATGTACGGAGATCACGTCCAGCCCAGCGGGCTCAGCCACACCCGCACGTTCCTGTCGGGGCGCGACGCGTGCCGGATCGTGCTCAAGGACGAGATCTACCTGTTCGGCACGCCGACCACCGTGCTGTTTCGCGCCGACCTGGTGCGCGCGCGCGATCCGTTCTTCACCGAGGGCCGGTTCTTCGAGGACACCGAGATCGTGTTCGACCTGCTGGCCGAGCACGATTTCGGCTTCGTCCACCAGGTGCTGTCGTTCACCCGCACCGACAACGACTCGATCTGGACCGGGATGCGCGGCTGGAACGGGCCGCTGCTGTCCAAGCGCAACCAGCTCGCGCAGTACGGCCGGCGCTACCTCGACGATGGCGAGTTCGCCGCGGCGTGGCGCGAGCGCGAGGGCGAGTACCGCAAGTTCCTCGCCGAGGCCTGGCTGCGCCGCGCCGACGCCAAGTTCTGGAAGTTTCACCGCGAGGGGCTGGCCACGGTCGGCGACACGATCGAGCGCACGGCGCTCGCGCGCGACGCGCTGCGGGTCGCGGCCGGCTACCTGGTCGCGCCCAAGCGCCTCGGCGACGAGCTGCTGCGCAAGCTGCGCCGCCGCTAGAATCCGCCGCCGAACGCGACGCCGCCGCCGGTCGGCGCGAGCCACGCGGTGACCGCAGGATGCGCGCGATGCGTCACGTACCACACGACGCCGGTGATCACGAACGCGCCGCCCGCGGCGAGCCCGATCACGCCGTCCTCGCCGCGGTCGTGCGCGGTCGACAGGTCGTGCTGGTAGGCCTGATAGGTCGGCGCGGTCTTCTTCGCGTCGTCCGCCGAGCGCGCCGACAGCATCATCGCCGTGCCGACGCCCAGGCCGACCACGCCGACGCCGACCAGCGTGTCGCCGACCGGATCGCGGTACCACGAGCGGCCCTCTGGCGCGGGCGGGGCCGGCTGCGCCTCCAGCGGCGCGGGCTGTTCGGGCGCGGGCTGTTCGGGCGCGGTCGCGACCACCGGGCTGGCGGGTGGAGGCGGCTCGGGGTGCGCCGCGAGGATCGCCTTGCACTCGCCGAGCAGCTTGTCGACCGCCTGCTTGTTGGCGTCGGGCAGGCTCATCGCGAGCAGGCGCTGGTACAGCTCGATCGCCTTGTCGCAGCGCTCGAGCTTGCGCTCGGTCTGCGCGAGCGCGAACAGGGTCTCGACATCGCTCTCGAGCGCGAGCGACTTCGACAGCGATGCCTCGGCCGCCGCGTAGTCGCCCGCGCTGTAGGCGGCGAGGCCGCGATCGAACAGCGACTTCGCCTCCGGCCCGCTCGGCGCCGCGCTCGCCGCGCCGCCGACCAGCACCAGCGCGATCAGTGCTCGCGCACCGGCATGAGCGGTGAATCGGCGTTCCACGTGGGCTCCTTGGCTGGCTCGGCGGGCTCGGGCGGTTGGTCGGCGGGCCTGGTCTCCGCCGCCTTCGGTTTCGGGTGCGGCCGCGCCGCGTGCGCGACCTTGTGCCCGGCCGGCCGGGGATGCGGCTTCGCGGGCTCGGGCTCGGGCGCCGGCGCCGGCGCCGGTGCGGCGACCTCGTCGACCGCCGGTGCCGGCGGTGGTGGCGCAGGCGACGGCGGCGGCGGTGCAGGCGCCGCGACCGGCTCGGGTGCGCGCACCTCCATCTTCGCGGGCGCGGTGGTCGCGGGCGCCGATCCGCCGCCGTCGAGCTGGAGCGCGATCACCGCCGCGGCGCCGCCGCCGGCCACCGCGATGCCGGCGAGGATCGCGAGCGCGCGGCTGCGCCGCCGCTTGGGGACGAGCGTGGTCTGCACCCGCGTGCGCGCGACGTGAACGCGCTCGGTGACGTCGGCCACCGCCGCGGCGGGCACCGGGATCGCGGCCGGCGGCGCCGCCAGCGCGTTCATCGCCGGCGGCGTCGACGAGCTGACCAGCGTGCCTGCGGTCGCCGCGGGCAGCATCACGATCGGCACCGCGCCCGGCATGCCGGGCACGACCGGCGGCGGCGCGGGCGTGACCACGCGGATCGCGCCGGGCACTGGCGATGGCAGCCGCGGCGCCGGCGCGACCGGCGCCGGCACGTCCGGCATGTAGCCCGGGCCCGGCACGGGGGTCGGGATCCGGCCGGTGTCGGGCTCGCCGATCATCGGCGGCGGTCCCACCGCGGTGTCGGCGGCATCGTCGCGCTGGCTGGCGATCTCCTCCGCGCGAGCGACCGCCGCACGAACCTGCGGGCTCTCCGGGTCCGGCGTCTTGCCGGCCTCGATCAGCGTGCGCACGACGTGTTGCTCGACGAAGAACGCGCCCTGCGCCTTCGCGCTCGCCCACTCCTCGATGCGCTCGGGGAACAGCGTGCCCATCAGGCGGCCGAGCACGAGCGGCGAGATCCGCAGCCGGTTCTCGTGTGCGAAGTCCTCGATGTCGGCGTGGAGCTCGCGCGCGGTGGCGTAGCGCTGCACCGGATCGCGCGACAGCGCGCGCAGCACGATGCGCTCGAGCGCCGCCGGGTAGTCGCGGACGATCGCGCTCGGCGGCGGGACGTTGGTGTTGACGATCTGGTTCAGGATCGCGTAGTCGGTCTCGCCCGCGAACGGCAGCCGGCCGCAGGTGAGCTCGTAGAGCAGCGTGCCGACCGAGTAGATGTCGCTGCGCCGATCGATCGCCATGTCGCTCCGGCACTGCTCCGGC
The DNA here is from genome assembly GCA_035516595.1 of Kofleriaceae bacterium. Classification (GTDB taxonomy): domain Bacteria; phylum Myxococcota_A; class Polyangia; order Haliangiales; family Haliangiaceae; genus JABFXX01. Next base: position 11,408 of record DATJAE010000389.1, read on the forward strand.
GACATGTAGACGATCTTGCCCTTGAGCCCGCTCTGCGTGGTCTGGCGGGTCGCCGCGCGCGCGATGCCGAAATCGACCAGCTTGACCGAGCCGTCGTAGCTGACCAGCACGTTCGACGGCGAGACGTCGCGATGGACGATCGCGAGCGCGCTGCCGTCGGGCGCCGCCTTGTCGTGCGCGTAGTGCAGCCCGGCGCACAGCCCGGCGACCAGCGTGAGCGCCGCGTCCATCGAGATCGGCACGCCTTGCTCGTGCGCGGTGACCGCGATCCGCGACAGATCCTCGCCGTGCACGTACTCCATCGCGAAGAAGTAGTCGCCGGCCTCCACGCCGATGTCGTAGACCTGCGCGACGTTGGGATGGTGGAGGGTCGCCGCGAGCCGCGCCTCGTTCAGGAACATCTCGACGATGCTCGCGTTGACCGCGTACATCGGCAGGATCCGCTTGAGCACGACCAGCTTCTCGAAGCCCTCGATGCCGACCGTGCGCGCGAGGTAGAGCTCGGCCATCCCGCCGATCGCGATCTGACGGATCAGATCGTACTTCCCGAGCCTGTCGCCGGGGGCGAGCTGACGAGACCGCTCTTGTGCAGGCTTCACCACCCTCGCCCATAACGATAGACGAAAACGCTCACGCCTGCAGTACAATGGCTGTGATGGGAAAATGGGCCGTCCTCGCCGGAGGATGTGTCGCGCTCGCGGCCTGCAGCCCGTATGGCGACGGCGGGCTCTACACGTGCACCACCGACGAGCAATGCGGCGCCGGCGGCAAGTGCGCGAACGGCGCGTGCGCGTTTCCCGACACCTCGTGCGACACCGGCTATCGCTATGGCTCGCTTTCGGGGTCGCTGGCCGGCACGTGCATCGGCGGCGGCGAACAGGGCGACGGCGGCGGCGGCTCCGATGGCAACGGCTCGAGCTGCTACGGCGAGCTCGACGTCTGTCTGGTCCAGGCGCCGAGCACGCCGCTCACGATCGGCACGGACACGTCGATCGACACCGACAGCTCGCCGATGTGCCTGCCGCTCGCCGGCGGTGCGACCACGTGGTGCGTGCTCGGCGGCACGCAGGTCATGGTGAGCGCCGGGCTGACCGCGACCGGCAGCAAGCCGCTGGTGATCGTCGCCACCGACACGATCGCCATCGGCGACAAGCTCGACGTCGCGAGCCACCGCAACGGCACGACCGAGACCGTCGGCGCGGGCGCGGATCCGAGCGCGTGCGACGCGGGCACCGCACCGACCGGCGACGGCGGCGGCGCGGGCGGCAGCTTCGGCGCGCAGGGTGGCGCGGGCGGCGACTCCGCGCCGAACAGCCACGGCAAGCCGGGCGCGGCCGCGACCAACCCGAGCTTGCAGGGCGGCTGCCCCGGGCAGGACGGCTCGGGCGGCGGCACGAAGGCAGTCGGCGGGCACGGCGGCGGCGCGGTCTACCTCTATGCCGCGACCTCGATCTCGATCACCGGATCGATCGACGCGTCCGGCGAAGGCGGGCTGGTCGGCGTGATCCCCGATGCCGGCGGCAGCGGCGGCGGCGCGGGCGGGATGATCTGGCTGGAATCGCCGACCGTCACCGTGCCCGGCATCGTCTACGCCAACGGCGGCGGCGGCTCGAGCGGCACCGGCAACACCACCGGCGGATCGAACGGCGACGATCCGACAGGCGTCGGACCGGCGGCGGGCGGCATGGGCCCGACGACCAACGGCGGCAAGGGCGGCGCCGGCGGCGCGGCGCCCGGCAACACCGGCACGGACGCGACCAATGGCACGGCCGGCGCCGGCGGCGGCGGCGGCGGTGGCGGCGACGGCGTGTTCCGCGTGCGTCCGAATGCCGCGGGCGGCGGGGGCATGTTCTCGCCGTTGCCCTCGAGCTGATCTCTCGCTGATCTCACGCTCGCTGGCATCGCGCCTGCATCGCGTGATCGCGTGGCTCAGACCATCCACGATGCATTTCGCCGCGTGGCCCACGCGACCGCCTACGCGATCGGGACACCACTCGCGTTCGTGCTCGCGGTGCTGGTGGTGGTGGCGTGGGCGCTGTGCGGCCCCGCGTTTCACTACTCCGATACCTGGCAGCTGGTGATCAACACCGGCACCACGATCGTGACGTTCCTGGTCGTGTTCATGATCCAGAACACCCAGAACCGAGACTCCAAGGCGATCCACCTGAAGCTCGACGAGCTGATCCGCGCGATCAAGTCCGCGCGCAATCGCATGATCTATGTCGAGGACATGACCGACGCCGAGCTCGCGACGCTCGAGCGCCAGATCCGCAGCGAGTGTGCGAAGCGCGACTGATCAGCAGCCGCACATCATCATCGGCATGCCGCCGCACATCATCATGCACGGCATCCCGTTCTGCATCATCGACATCATCATGCCCATGCGGTCCTTCATCATGTCCATCTGAGAAGGATCCATCGGCATCATCTTGCAGACCATCCCGTCCTTGCCCATCTCGCAGGTCATCTTGCACATCATCGGCATCATCATGGGCATCGGCATCATCATCGGCATGCCCATCCCCATCATCGGGTTCATCCCCATCATCCCCATCATCGGGTTCATGCCCATCCCCATCATCGGGTTCATCATCATCTGGGGCATCTGCGGCATCTGGCCCATCATCGGCATCGGCATCGCGTTCATCATGGCCGCATCCTATGTGTCCACCGCGATCGCGCAAGCTCTCGAGCGGCGCGCGCGGCGTTTTCATCTGCTGCGGCGGATGGCCGGCGCGCGCGTCCGCACGGGCGGATGCGGCGCGCGGAGCAGCGGACGCGCGCGACCGATCAGATCCGCTGTGGCGAGGTACTACGTCGCATGTTGTCGCACGAACGCGACGGATCTGCCCCACGCCTGCTGCGTCGCGGCGGCGTTGTAGACCTCGGGCCGCTGGTCGTTGGCGAACGCGTGCTGTGCGTCGTAGACGTGGAGCTCCATCGTCTTGTGCTGCGCGGCGAGCGCGGCCTGGATGTTCTTCGCGCCGGCCACCGTCGCCCAGTCGTCGTGGCTCGCGAAGTGCGCCTGGATCGGCGCGGTGACCTTGGTCCAGTCCGCGCCCGGCGGCAGGCCGTAGTAGGCGACCGCCGCGGCGAGGCCCGGCACGGTGCACGCGCTCGCGAGCGTGAGCGCCCCGCCCATGCAGTAGCCAGTGACCGCGACCTTGCCGGTCGAGCGCGGATGCGCCGCGATGTACGTCACCGCGCCGGCGATCTCCTGCACCGCCTTCGCGAAGTCGAGCGAGCCCATCTTCTTGCCGGCCTCGTCGGCGTTCTTGGCGACAAAGCCGTGGAACAGATCCGGCACGATCGCGAGGAAGCCTTCCTTGGCCCAGCGCTCGGCGACGGTCTGGATCTGCGCGTTGACTCCCCACCACTCGTGGATCACGACGACGGCGGGGACGCGCGCGGTGCCGGCGGGGGCGACCAGCACGCCGGAGGCCTCGCCGGTCGCGGCGGGAAACGTCACTCGGTCTGTCATGGCCACCTTATACTGCGCGCCATGTCGGGATCGAAAGGCGCGAGAGGCCGCAGATTCGAAGGCGCGCTCGATCCGGATGCCGCGGCACTCAACGCGTCGATCGCGTTCGATCGCCGGCTGCTCCCGCACGACGTCGCCGGCTCGATCGCGCACGCCGAGATGCTCGCGGCGCGGGGCATCATCTCCGCCGCCGACGCGCGTGCGATCACCGACGGCCTGCGCCGGGTCGAGCGCGAGCTCGCGAGCGGCGCGCTGGCGTGGGACGAGGCGCTCGAGGACGTCCACATGAACGTCGAGGCCGCGCTGGTCGACGCGATCGGCGACGCCGGCCGCCGGCTGCACACCGCGCGCAGCCGCAACGATCAGGTCGCGACCGATCTGCGCCTGTACGCGCGCGAGGCCGCCGCGCGCGCGATCGCCGCGATCGACGACCTGCGCCGCGCGCTCCTCGCGCAGGCGCGCGCGCATGTCGACACGCTGCTGCCCGGCTACACCCACCTGCAGCGCGCCCAGCCGGTGCGGCTCGCCCATCACCTGCTCGCGTACGACGCGATGCTCGCGCGCGATCGCGGGCGGATCGCGGATGCCGCGCGCCGCGCCGACGTCTCGCCGCTCGGCTCCGGCGCGCTCGCCGCCACGCCGCTGCCGATCGATCGCGAGGCCACCGCGCGAGCGCTCGGCTTTGCCGGCGTGACCCGCAACTCGCTCGACGCGGTCGGCGATCGCGACTTCGCGATCGAGCTGGTCGCGGCGTTCGCGCTCGCCCAGGTCCACCTGTCGCGGCTCGGCGAGGAGCTCGTGCTGTGGACGTCGCAGGAGTTCGGGTTCGCGCGGCTCGGCGAGGCGTACTGCTCGGGGTCCTCGCTGATGCCGCAGAAGATGAACCCGGATCTCGCCGAGCTGCTGCGCGCCAAGGCCGGGCGGATCGCCGGCGCCTGGGTCACGCTGATCACGGTCGTCAAGGGCCTGCCGCTCGCCTACAACAAGGACCTGCAGGAGACCCAGGAGCCGCTGTACGACGCGGCCGACACCGCGATCGCGTGCCTCGGCGTCGCGCGCGGGATGGTCGCGAGCCTGAGGTTCGACACCGCGCGGATGCGCGCCGCGATCGATCAGGGCCACCTGGTCGCGACCGAGCTCGCCGACTACCTGGTCACCAAGGGCGTCGCGTTCCGCGAGGCGCACGACGTCGCCGGGCACCTGGTCCGCACCGCGATCGCGCGCGGGGTCGAGCTCGCCGCGCTGCCGCTCGACGTCCTGCGCGCGGCCCACCCGGCGTTCGAGCCCGACGTCGCGGACTGGCTCGATCCGGCGCGCGCGGTCGATCGCCGGCGCGCGACCGGCGGCCCGGCGCGCGATCAGGTACTGGCCGAGCTCGATCGCGTCGCGCGCGAGCTGGGGTAGAACACGGCATGCCTGCGTTCGACTACCGAGATGGCGAGCTGTACTGCGAGGACGTGCCGCTGGCGAAGATCGCCGACGAGGTCGGTACCCCGGTGTACGTCTACGCGCGCGGCGAGATCGAGCGCGCCTACCACGCGTTCGACCGCGCGCTCGCCGGCGTGCCGCACGAGATCTGCTACGCGGTCAAGGCGAACTCGACGCTCGGCGTGCTCGGCGTGCTGGTCCAGCTCGGCGCCGGCGCGGACATCGTGTCGATCGGCGAGCTCTACCGCTGGCTCAAGGCCGGCGGCTCGGCCGAGCACGTCGTGTTCTCGGGCGTCGGCAAGACCGAGGCGGAGATGCGCGCCGCGCTCGAGGCCGGGATCGGCTGCTTCAACGTCGAGTCGGCCGAGGAGCTGGCCCAGCTCGATCGCGTGGCCGGCGCGATGGCGCGGCGGGCGCAGGTGTCGATCCGCGTGAACCCCGACGTCGATCCACAGACCCACCCGTACATCTCGACCGGGCTCAAGCAGAACAAGTTCGGGATCTCGATGGCCGAGGCGCTGCCGCTGCTGCGCGCGCCCGCGAAGTACCGCGCGATCGAGCTGGTCGGGCTCGACTGCCACATCGGCTCGCAGCTGACCAAGACCGCGCCGTTCGTCGACGCGATCGCGCGGCTGGTCGCGCTGGTCCAGGAGCACCGGATCGAGCTGCGCCACATCGACATCGGCGGCGGGCTCGGCATCGATTACGGCCAGGGCGATGGCGCGCCGCCGAGCCCGGCCGAGTACGGCCAGGCGGTGCTCGCCGCGCTCGCGCCGCTGACCGGCCGCGGCGTCAAGCTCGTGGTCGAGCCCGGCCGCGCGATCGTCGGCGCCGCCGGCGCGCTGATCACGCGCGTGCTCTACCGCAAGCGCAACGAGGCCAAGCACTTCACGATCGTCGACGCGGCGATGAACGATCTGATGCGACCGGCGCTGTACAACTCGTTCCATCCGATCAAGCCGGTGCGCGGCCCCGAGCGCCCGGCGATCGCGACCGACGTGGTCGGCCCGATCTGCGAGACCGGCGACTTCTTCGCGCGCGATCGCGAGCTGCCGGCGCTCGAGCCGGGCGAGCTGATCTGGATCGGCGCGGCCGGCGCCTACGGCTCGGCGATGGCGTCGAACTACAACTCGCGGCCGCGCGCGGCCGAGGTGCTGGTCGCCGGCGAGCGCTACGCGGTGATCCGCGCGCGCGAGACCTACGAGCAGCTGGTCGCCGGCGAGCGCCTCGCGTAGTCACGGCCACACCACGACCTCGCTGCCGGGCGTGCGCACCGCGTTGGTGACGGTCGCGAGCCAGGTGCGCAGCGCGACGGGATCGGTCGGGACGTCGAGCTTCCACTCGAACAGCTGCTTCTCGCCGCCGATCATCGAGGCGAACACGCCGTCCTGTTCGACCAGCACGCTCTCGGGGTCCTCCACGCAGGGCACCGAGAAGCCGATCCCGCTGCGCACGTTCGCGATCTCGAGCCCGACCTGGTCGGTGGTCACGACCCAGTCGGAGTCCTGGCGGCTGCCGAGCTTGAGGCGACCGCGGGCGGAGTCATCGCCGGTGAGCGGGAGCACGCGCGTCACCGGATCGATCACGACGACCGCGGTCGCGGTGCGCGCGATCACGCCGGCGGCGGTGCGGCGCAGCGCGATCACCGAGCCGATCACGTCCTGCTTGACCGGCGGCGTGCTGCCGTCCCATCGCCACACCGTGCCGCCGGCGAGCACCAGCGCGTAGCCGTGCGGATCGACGAGCAGCTGGTCGGGCGCCGCCGGCAACTTGTCGTGCGCCTGCGCGCCGGTGCCGAGGTCGACCCGCACGAGCCGTCCGTCGGAATAGCTCGCGAACAGGTAGCGTCCCTCGCGCGCGACCGCATCCGGCTCGCGATCGACCTGCGCGATCGTGCGCTCGGCGAATGGCTCGCGGAACGGCCAGTCCGCGACGCGGCCATCGCGGAACGCGACGACCACGCCCTGCTCGTCGAACCCGAACGGCGTGCTCTCGTCGGGCGCGCGTGCGAGCAGCTTCTTGGTGAGCAGATCGAACAACATCACGGTGTAGGTCGGCTGGGTGTTGTCGGAGCCGAACGTCGTGACCAGCGCGTGCGTCCCCGACGGATCGACCGCGAGGCCGCTGATCATCGGCGGCCAGATGTGGAGCCTCGGCGTGGCGACGTCGGTCGTGCGATCGCGCTCGGTCACGTAGTCGGGCATGTCGATCAGCCACAACGCGTCGCGCGTCGTGTCCACCAGCTCCTGCGACCTCGTGATCGTGCGGATCCGCGGCGCGAACGACGGCAGATCCCACACCAGCATCGAGCCGTCGGCGCCGACTCCCATCAGGAACCGGCCGTCGTGCGTGAACGCCATGCGCTGGAACGTGAACGGGCGCGGCGCCAGCAGCCAGCGCGCGTCGTGGTCGATGAGGTAGACCTGACCGTTGACGGCCGAGGTCGCGAACAGGTCGCGCGCCGGGTTCACCGCGATCGTCGAGTACATCTCCGGCCCGAGCGCGATCTCGCCGATCCGGCTCAGCTGGCGCAGGCCCTGCGCCGTCGCGACCATCACGACATCGTCGTGAACGCCGGCGTTGATCGCGATCTCGGGGAGCTTCCAGTGGCCCAGCTTCACCGGCGCCGCGCGGTCGGGCAGCTGCCAGGCGTCGACCTCGTGCTCGCCGATCGCCACCAGGCCGCCGTTGTCGATCAGCACCGCCGCGACCGGCGACAACCCGGGGAGCAACCAGCTCGCGCGGCGGTTCACCACGTGCATGCCGTCCTTCTCGCGGGTCACCGCGACCAGCTCGGTCTGCGCGAGCTCGGCGGTGTCGGTCGCGAGCTCGACCGGCGCGGCGTCAAAGCTGGCCAGCTGGTAGAGCCGGCGGCCGAGCTGGACCCACAGCGCCCCCGAGCCATCCGCGGCGACCTCCTCGATGTCCTCGCCCAGATCGCGCTCGCGCGTCGCGCCGGTCTGGACGTCGAGCTCGATCAGGTGCGACTGGCTGGCGAGCACGAGGTGGCGCGACGCGTCGAGCCAGCCGTACCCGCGCACCCGCGGGACGTGCGCGATCACCGCGTTGGTGCGCGTGACCAGATCGACCAGCGAGATCCGATCGTCGATCACGCCCGCCAGCGCGACGTGGCGGTCGTCCGGTGCGATCCGCAGGCGATCGCCGTTGAGCCCGGAGAAGCCGAACGGGATGCCCGACAGCGCCGCGGCCTGCGCGACGGTCGCGGCCTGCGGCCACAGCTGCGATTCGGGGCGCAGGTTGCGCAGCTCCTGGATCGCCTCGGTGGGATCGCGGCCGACCAGCTCGCGCGCGTGCTCGACCAGCAGGCGATCGGCCATCGCGGTGGCCTCGCGCTGGCGCGCCTCCGCGATCGCGCGCTGCGCGTTGGCGTCGTCGCGCTCGGCGACGACCCGGCGCACCGCGAGCGTGCCGACCACGGCGAGCGCGGCCGCGCTGACCGCGGCGACCGCGACGGTCGCGCGGTGCCTGCGCACGAACCGGAGGATGCGCGCGAACGCGCCGTAGTCGTGCGCGGCCACGAGCTGGCCGTCCATGAACCGCCGGAGGTCGCTGGCGAGCGCGCCGCCGTCGCGATAGCGCTCGGCGGCAGAGGTCGCCATCGCCTTGGTGATGATCGCGCGGAGATCGCGCGGCAGCTCGTCGGGCAGCTTCGCCCAGTCGGGCGAGCGCCCGGAACCCGCGAGCGACACCATCTCGGTCGCGCTCGCGGTGTCGTACGGCAGATCGCCGGCGAGCACGTAGAACAGCGTCGCGCCGAGCGCGAACACGTCGGCGCGCGCGTCGACCGGCTCGCCGCGCGCCTGCTCGGGCGCCATGAACCCGGGCGTACCGGCGACCGTGCCGGCGCGCGTGAGCTGCGCGTCGCTCGGCGGGATCGGGGCGTCGGGGCGCTCGGCGTCGTTCGCCTCGCGCGCGAGCCCCCAGTCGATCACGAGCGTCTCGCCGAACGGGCCGATCAGGATGTTCGACGGCTTGAGATCGCGATGCACGACGCCGCGCGCGTGCGCGTACGCGATCGCGTCGCACGCCGCGAGCACGTTCGGGAGCAGCGTCATGCGCCCGGCGAGCGTCTTCTTGGCGCCGACCAGCTCCGACAGCGGGCGGCCATCCACCCGCCGCATCACGTAGTACGGCGTGCCGTCGGGGCCGCGTCCGGCGTCGTGAACCGGCACGATGCCGGGGTGCTCGAGCCGCGCCGTGATCCGCGCCTCGCGCTCGAACCGCACGAGGTCGACGTCGCTCGCGCTGAGGATGTGCTTGATCGCGACCGGCCGGCCGAGCGCGCGATCGTAGGCGTCGTCGACCCGCCCCATTCCGCCCCGCCCGAGCTCGCCCAGCCGCTCGAACCGGTCGTGATGTGGGTCGAACGCCGACGCGAAGCGGGGTGGCGGCGGGCCGTCGACCGCCGCGTCGCCGTCGGGGCCGAGATCCACCGTCGGCGCGGCGGTTTGCTGCGGGCGATCTCGTTCGGTCGTGGCGGACATCACCACGGGCCCCGCGATTCGATCGCGCGTTGCTTCGCCCACCGCGTCAGATGATATCCTGAGATCGTGAGGTGGGCTGTCGCGACCTTTGCCCTGCTCGTCGCGGCGTGCGGCGACAACGACGAGGGCGATGCCCGCCAGGGTGGCGCGACGACCGTCGATGATCGGACCCAGATGGCGTTTCTCCACCCGGCAGCGAACCTAACGAAGGACCAGCAGGACCTATTCCAGTCGGGCGTCGGGCCGTTCGATTTCCAGTGGGAGATCCCGCTGCTCGGCCCGCAGTTCAACAACGACCAGTGCTTCGGCTGCCACGAGAGCAACGGCCGCGGCATGCCGCAGATCGGCGCGACCGGGCGCACCGACATCAACGGCCCGCAGTCCGAGTCGCTCGTGCGCAGCAGCATCGCGATGGGTACGCCCGACTCGCCCGGCGGACCGGTGCCGCTGCCCGGCTACGGCCTGCAGCTCCACGATCACGCGACGGTCGGGCTACCGCAGGTGTTCGTCTCGGTGTCGTGGACCGAGCTGCCCGGCACCTACGGCGATGGCTCGCCGTACTCGCTGCGCCAGCCGACGGTGACGATCACGCCCGGCAACGGCGGCAGCATGCCCGACGGCATGCTGACCTCCTATCGCACGGCGCCGCGGATGATCGGCATGGGCCTGCTCGAGGCGATCCCCGAGGACACGATCGACGCGCTCGCCGATCCCGACGACGCCGACGGCGACGGCATCTCCGGCCGGCCCAACCAGGTGTGGGATCCGCTGCAGCAGACCACCGTGCTCGGCCGGTTCGGCTGGAAGGCGAACGTGTCGAGCGTGCAGTTGCAGGCGGCCGGCGCGGCGGCCAACGACGTCGGCCTCACCAACTACGTGTTCCCCGATACGGGCGGCGCCGACAACGACATGCAGGACGCGCAGCTCGATCAGATGACGTTCATGGTCGCGACGATCGCGGTGCCCGCCGCGGGGCCGCGCGACGCCGCGGCGCTGCACGGCCGCGATCTGTTCCGCACGTTCGGCTGCGCGAGCTGCCACATCCCGACGCTGGTCACCGGCGACGCCGACATCGAGCAGCTCGCGCACCAGACGATCCATCCGTACACCGATCTGTTGCTTCACGACATGGGGCCCGGGCTCGCCGACAACCGGCCCGACTTCGCGGCGAGCGGTAGCGAGTGGCGAACCACGCCGCTGTGGGGCCTGGGCCTGGATCAGACGGTGCGCTCGACCGTGACGTTCCTGCACGACGGGCGCGCGCGCACGTTCGAGGAGGCGATCCTGTGGCACGGCGGCGAGGCGATGACGGCGCGCGAAGCGTTCCGCAACGCGGCGCAGGCCGACCGCAACGCGCTGGTCGGCTTTCTCGGCTCGCTCTGAGCCGCGCTCCATCGGGTCGACCCAGGTGATCGCTGGGGTTAGGGGTTACAATCGCGAGGTGCAGCCCGAGGACAGGCGCGCGGTCGCGGTGGGCGACGACATCGGCGGCTACGTCATCGACGGCGAGCTCGGGCGCGGCGGCATGGGCATCGTCTACGCGGCCACGCACCCGGTGATCGGCAAGCGCGCGGCGATCAAGGTGCTCAAGCCTTCGCTGTCGGACAACCCCGCGACGGTCGAGCGCTTCGTCCAGGAGGCGCGCTCGGTCAACCAGATCGGCCACCCCAACATCGTCGACATCTTCGCGTTCGGCACGCTGCCCGACGGCCGCAGCTACCTGGTGATGGACCTGCTCGAGGGCGAGTCGCTGCGCGCGCGGATCAAGCGCGGCCCGCTGCACGTGCGCGAGGCCGCCAACGTGATCGACGAGATCGCATCGGCGCTGATCGCGGCGCACGACAAGGGCTTCGTCCACCGCGACCTCAAGCCCGACAACGTGTTCCTGGTCGCGCACCCCGGCCGGTCCGACATCCGGTTGCTCGACTGGGGGCTCGCCAAGCTGGTCGCGCAGCCGGTCGGCGAGCGCGCGTACCGCACCGCGACCGGCGCGCAGATCGGCACGCCCGACTACATGTCGCCCGAGCAGGTGCGCGCCGGCGAGGTCGACGGCCGCAGCGACATCTGGGCGCTCGGCGTGCTCGCGTTCGAGTGCCTGTACGGCCGGCGGCCGCGCCGCAACGCCGACGGCTCGTTCGTGCTGTCCAAGCCGCCGGAGCAGCTGCTCGCCGACCTGCCGTTCGTGCCGAACGACCTCGCGCAGCTGATCGGGGCGATGCTCGCGCACGCGCCCGAGGATCGCCCGACGCTCGCCGCGGTGCGCGCGCTGATCAAGCGGATCCGGCCGTCGCTGCCGTCGATGTCGGTGGTCGGGCTCGAGCTCGCGGCCGCGCCGCCGCAGCCGGCCCCGGACTCGCTCGATCTGTCGCTCACCGCGTCCAAGGTCGGCGCGCGCCCGATCTTCCCGACCCCGCCGACCGGCGCGCCGAGCCTCCAGGCCGCGGCGCAAGCGCCCGGCTTGCGCGCCGCGCCGCTCCACGCCGCGACCCGGCTCGGCGTCCCGCCGCCGCCGGTGGCCCCGGCCGGCGCACCGCGCGTCCGTCCCACCCCGACGCAGAGCCCGGCGACCAGCGCGGCCGGCAGCGCGGCGCTGTCGCGCACGGGCGGGCGTGACAGCCGGCTCTGGCTCGGGATCGCGGTCGTGCTCGTCGTCGGCGCCGCGATCGCGCTCGCGGTGGCCGCGCTCACCTGAGATACAATGTTCGCGAGGTGGAGGACCCCGACGACGACCGGCCCGACGCGCTGTCGATCCACGAGTCCGACATCGCCGGCGAGGATCGGCTCGACACGCCGATCGAGCGCCCGCGCACCGAGCGCGACCCGCCGCTCGCCGCCGACGAGACCAGCCTGGTCCCGGGCACCGAGGTCGGCGGCTACGCGATCGACGGCGTGCTCGGCCGCGGCGGCATGGGCATGGTGTACGCCGCGACCCACCCGCTGATCGGCAAGCGCGCCGCGATCAAGGTGCTGAGGCCGGCGCTGTCGCGCGATCGCAAGGCGGTCGAGCGCTTCGTGCTCGAGGCCCGCGCGGTCAACCGCATCGGTCACCCCAACATCGTCGACATCTTCGCGTTCGGCATGCTGCCCGACGGCCGCAGCTACTACGTGATGGACCTGCTCCAGGGCGAGTCGCTGCGCGCCCGGCTGCGCCGCGGTCCGCTCCACATCAGCGAGGCGGTGTCGGTGATCGACGAGACCGCGTCGGCGCTGATCGCGGCGCACTCCAAGGGCATCGTCCACCGCGACCTCAAGCCCGACAACGTGTTCATGGTCGCCGTGCCGGGCCGCTGGCCCGAGGTGAAGCTGCTCGACTGGGGGCTGGCCAAGCTCGGCGGCCTCGCGCCCGGCATCCAGCGCACGCTCGCCGGCGAGATCATGGGCACGCCGGTCTACATGTCGCCCGAGCAGGCGCGCGGCGCCGAGGACCTCGATCACCGCACCGACATCTACGCGCTCGGCGTGATGTCGTACGAGCTGCTGATCGGCCAGGTGCCGTACAAGCGCGGCACGTCGATCGACACCCTGCTCGCGCACGCCGAGGACCCGGTGCCGTCGCTGCTCGCCGCGGTGCCCAGCCTGCCGATCGAGCTCGCGCAGCTGATCGAGGCGATGCTCGCGAAGGAGCCCGACGGCCGGCCGACCCTCGCCGCGGTGCGCGCGGTGATCAAGCGGCTGCGCGCGACCCAGATCCCGACGATGACCGCCGCCGGCCTCCAGATCATGGCGCAGGGCCAGGTCCATCCCGACGACGCGCTGCCGGGGCCTGCCACCGAGCTCGACGTGCTGTCGCAGCAGGTGACCGCGCCGCGCGGCTCCAGGCCGAAGCTCGACGTGCCCGCTCCAGCGCCGACGCCGCTGCCGCTGCCGCTGCCGCCGCCGCTGGTCACGCCGATGCCCGGCGGCTCGCTGCCGCCGCAGGTCTATCAGACCACCACGCCGGGCTACTCGGTGCCGGTGCTCCAGGCGCAGGCCCAGCTGCGCGCCGCGCAGGGCTCGATCCCGCCGCCGCAGCAGCGGCCATCGGCGACGCAGCCAGCGCGCGGCTCGCGGCGCTGGCTGGTGATCGCGCTGGTCGCGGTCGTCGCGTCCGCGATCGGCGTGACGCTGCTCGTCTACGCGGGGTAGCTCACGGCTCGCGGTCGCGCTCGACCTGGACGCGCGCGTCGTTGTACGCGGCCTGGCCGCCGAGATCGGCGAGGTCCGGCGGGATCAGCGCGTTCGCGGTGAAGCCGTTGCGCGCGTGCTTGCGCCACAGGCCCTTGGGCAGGACGCACACGCCCGCGCGCAGCTCGCTCGCGACCTTCGCGACGCAGCGCACCTCGCCGCGCGCGTTCCACACCCGCACGCGATCGCCGGTCGCGATGCCGCGCGCCGCGGCGTCCTCGGGCGCGAGCTCGAGCGTCGCGGGTGCCGTGCGCAGCTGGCCGAACGTCGAGCTGATCTGGGTGGCGAGCGCCGGCGAGATCAGCGCGAGCGGGAACGCCGCGGTCCCGGGATCCGGCTTGTAGATGTAGAGCGCGCCGCCGGCCTCGCGGTCGAGCTCGTCGGGCACCAGGTGGATCTTGCGATCGTCGGTCGCGGGAAACGCGTCGACGAACGCGATCGGTCGCGGCCCGCCGTGCGGCTCGGCGACCCCGCGCGCCGCGAGCTGCGCCGCGAGCTCGCCGCCCCCGCCGTGCGATGCCCAGGTCTGCGCGACCAGCTCGTCGTCGGTCATCGCGTCGCCGGGCCGGACCAGGTCGAGCCGCTCGAGCAGCGCGCCGAACAGCTGGTTGTTGCTGCGCGCCTCGCCGGCCGGCGCGACCACCGCCGGCGAGTCGTACATCCGCATCGTGCCGTAGCCGCGGCGCAGATCGCGATGCTCGAGGAACGTGGTCGCCGGCAGCACGACGTCGGCGAGCTGCGCGGTGTCGGTCCACACCTGCTCGTGCACCACGACGAACACGTCGTCGCGCGACAGCTGCTCGATCACCAGCCCCTGGTCCGGCGCGGTCGCGACCGGGTTGGCGTTGTAGACGAACACCAGCTCGATCGGCGGATCGCGCAGCTCGGCGAGCGCGCGCCCGAGCTGGCTCATGTTGACGTGGCGCGCGATCCGCGGCTCCTCGCCGACCGCGGCCTCCGAGCTCACGCCCCACGCGGCGTCGCCGTTGGACATCGTGAACCCGCCGCCGCGCACGCCGAGCTTGCCGGCGACCGCGGGGATCGCGAGCACCGCGGCCACCGCGCTGCCGCCGTTGCGGTTGCGCTCGAGCCCCCAGCCCGGGCGGATCACCGCGGGCGAGCTCGCCGCGTAGAGCTCGACCAGCCGATCGAGATCGGCCGGATCGATCCGCGCCTCGCGTGCGGCGTCCGCGATCGACCAGCGCGCGGCGCGGCGGGCGAGCTCGTCGGAGCCGGTCGTGTGCGCCGCGAGGAACGCGCGATCGGCGTGGCCGCGCTCGACGAGCGCGTGGATCATCGCGAGCGCGACCGGCAGGTCGGCGCCGGGCCTCACCGCGAGGTGGAGATCGGCGCGGCGCGCCAGCGGCGTGCGCCGCGGATCGATCACGACCAGCTTCGCGCCGGCGTGGCGCGCGCGGTCGATCACCGGCACGAGGTGGATGCCGGTCGCCGACGGGTTCACGCCCCACAGCACGATCAGCCGCGCGTGCTCGTAGTCCTCGAGCGCGACGCCGGGCATCCTGCCGTAGAGCCCGCGCGTGGCCGCCGTCGTCGCGGCCGCACAGAACGTGCGATCGAGGTTCGACGCGCCGAGCCGGCGGAACAGCCGGTCGGCCAGCGCGCCCTCGGTCAGCCAGCCGTTCGAGCCGCCGTAATGGAACGGCAGGATCGCGGACCCACCCGAGCGCGCGCGGACGGTCGCGATGCGATCGGCGATCCGCGCGAGCGCGTCGTCCCAGCTGGCGCGCCGCCACTGCCCCGCGCCCTTGCCGCCCGCGCGGATCATCGGGTGCAGCACGCGGTCCGGGCCGTACAGGTGATCGGCGATCTTGCGCACCTTGCCGCAGATGAAGCCATCGGTGATCGGCCCGCGGCGATCGCCGTCGACCTCGACCACGCGATCGCCGTCGATCGTGACGGTCAGTCCGCACAGGTCCGGGCAGTCGAGCGGGCACGCGCTGCGGCGCTGCTGCATCGCCGGGAGCTTAGCCTCGCGCCGGAGGATCCGGCCAGCACAGATTCAGAACTGGCCGGCCAGTCCAAACGTCGTGGTCTGCGAGCCGCGCGCGGTGGTCGCGCGGTTGATCGACGGCGTGACCGCGAGCTTGGGCTCGTCCATGTGGCGGGTGAGCACGCCGCCGACGATCAGCCCGGCCGCGAGCCCGGCGAGCGCGAAGTTCGACGTGCGCTCGTCGCTGTTGGTCGCGGTCGTGCCGTTGTTCGCGCGCGAGAACACGCTGAGCGTGGCGAGCCCGCCGACGATGCCGACCACGCCGCTGGCGTCGATCAGCGCGGCGTGACCGCGGCTGACCGTGAAGTAGCGCTGGAGCAGCACGCCGCCGGTCGTACCCATCGCGAGGCCGGATAGCACGATGCCCGCGCTGACCGGCGGATCCCCGCCGAAGCTGACCGCGAGCAGGCCGCTCGCCACCGAGCCCCAGACCGCGCCCGAGTTGATGATCGCGGCGTCGCCCGCGGTCGGGTTGGTGCGCCGGCCGATGTAGTAGCCGACCCCGGCACCGACCACGATCCCGGTGCCGGCGAGCGGCGTGATCACGTTGGCGTTGTCGGTGAACGTGAAGGCGAGCGCGGTGCCGGCGGTGAGCCCGATCAGCGACGACGTGATCGTGAGCGAGCTGGTGCCGAGCGGCAGGTCGTCGGGCGTGCCGAAGTACACCGCGGCGATCCCGCCCGCGACGCCGCCGGTCACCGCGATCACGTCGTACAGCGCGTTGTCCGACGCGCCGCCGGCGAGCAGGCCCGCCGCGGTGCCGGCCGCGACCGGTGCGTAGCCGAGCAGCTGCTTGTGGCCATACTCCGGCTTGGGCGGCAGCTCGAACGCGATCGTGGTGTCGCGGCCGGGCAGCACCTCGATGTCGCGGGTCACCGTGACGTGGTCGTCGGCCTCGGCGACCAGCGTGTACTTGCCGCCGGCGAGCTCGGTCTCGAACGCGCCGGTGCCGACCGCCTCGCGATCGAGGTAGAGCCGCGCGTCGCCCGGGACGACGCGCACGCGCAGGTGGCCCTTCACCGGCTCGAGCTTCTCGAAGAAGGTGTACGGCTTGCCGATCTCGGCGTGGATCCTGCGCGTGATCGTGTGATAGCCGGAGCGCTCGATCTTCATGTCGTAGGTGCCGCCGGCGACCGAGATCTCGTCGCCGGTCGCGCCGAACCCGGACTCGCCGGCGTCGTTCGAGATCGTGATCCGCGCGTCCGGCGGCTCGGTCTCGACCCGGATCTTGGCGTCGAGCGAGGCCAGCGCCGAGATCCGCGCCAGCACCTCCTTGCGATCGATCTGCGGATCCTCGGCGCACGCGTTCGCCGGCTTGGCATCCTGCGGGATCGCGATGACGTAGCGCTCGAGGTAGGCGATCGCCTTCTCGTAGTCGAGCTCGCGCTCGTACGACAGGCCGATGTCCTTGAGGATGTTGTAGTAGCCGGGGTGGATGCAGTACGCCGCCGCGAGCTCGATGACCGCGCCCTTGTAATCGCCCTGCTGGTAGAGCACCTCGCCGCGCGCGTAGTGCTCGCCGCCGATCGCCTGGAGCTTGGCGGCCGGCACGTCGGGCGGGGGCGGGCAGTCGTCGATCTCGAGCACGGGCACGTCCTTGCCGATGTAGCCGGCCTCGCGCGTCGGATCGGCCGGCTGCGCGCCCGCCGACGCGCACAGCCCGACCACGATCGCGACGAGCGCGAGCCTCACTACCTGGGAACGTTACCGCCGAACGGATTGCCCGTCAGCTCGCCGTGCCCGGTCGGTGCCGCCGACCCCGAGCCGGCGCCCGGCCGGGTCATCTTCGTCGTCTTCGGCGCGCGCCCGACCGCCTTGACCAGCCGGATCACGACCGGATCGTTCTTCGCCTTCTGGGCGAGCGGGTTGACCGCGAAGTGGCGATCGTCGTAGCCGGGGAGCTGCGCGATCAGCTTGTAGTTGTCGTCGTGGACGACCAGCGCGACGTCGCACGGCGTGGCGCCGTAGGCGCGGCCGTCGTCCTCGCCGAACACCTGGGCGCCCGCCGGATTGGACTCGACGTGGACCACGATGGTCTCGGCCTCGGGCCGGACCGGCGCGGCATCGGGCGGCGGCGCCGCGGGCGCGGCGTCGGCCGGCGCGATCTTCGGCGGATCGGCCGCCGCGGCCTTGACCGGCTTCTTCGGGCTGCCGCCGTTCATCAGGAACACCGCGATCGTGACCCCCGCGATCGCGATGCCGATCCCGCCGACCGCCCACGCCGCGCGGGGAATGCGCGCGCGGGGCACGAGCCGGCGCGGGCCGGTGATCTTGGCGCGCTCGGTCGAGCGGGTCGGGTCGTCGAGCACCGCGTTGACGTCGGCGAGCATCGCGGTGGCGTTCGCGTAGCGCTGCGTGCGGTCCTTGGCCATCGCGCGCATCACGATCGCCTCGAACTCCTCGCTGAGCTCGGGGCGCAGCACGCGCAG
The DNA here is from genome assembly GCA_035516595.1 of Kofleriaceae bacterium. Classification (GTDB taxonomy): domain Bacteria; phylum Myxococcota_A; class Polyangia; order Haliangiales; family Haliangiaceae; genus JABFXX01. The sequence continues at coordinate 29,426 of DATJAE010000389.1, forward strand.
CGGCTTGGGCTCCTCGTTGAGCACCTGCGAGATCACGCTCAGGTAGTTGTTGCCGACGAACGGCACCCGCCCCGACGCGGCCTCGTACATGATCACGCCGAGCGCGTAGATGTCGACGCGGTGATCGAGATCCTCGTCGCCGCGCGCCTGTTCGGGCGACATGTACAGCGGCGTGCCGAGCACCATGCCGGTCTGGGTCAGCCGCGGCACCTCTTCCTGCTCGTCGGACGAGCGCAGCGACTTCGAGATCCCGAAGTCGACGACCTTCACGAAGTCCTGGTCCTTGCGGCGGAGCAGGAACACGTTCTCCGGCTTGATGTCGCGGTGGACGATGCCCTTGGCATGCGCGGCGGCGAGCGCCGACGCGGTCTGCGACGCGAGGTGCAGGATGCGCTGTTCGCCCAGCTTGGACTCGCGCGCGAGCAGCTCGGCGAGCGATTCGCCGTCGAGATACTCCATCACGACGAACGTGCGGCCGTCCTCGGTGTTGCCGAAATCGGTGACGCGGATGATGTGCTCGTTGTCGAGCGAGGTCGCGAGCTGCGCCTCCTGCTTGAGCCGCGCGACGATCGCCTCGCGCTGCGCGTACTTCTCGAGCAGCACCTTGACCGCGTAGCGCCCGCCGATCTGGGTGTGGGTCGCCTCGTAGACCGCGCCCATCCCGCCCTGGCCGATCTTGCGCTTGACCAGGTAGCGCTCCGATAGCGTCACGCCGACCAGCTCGCTCACCGCGGGCGTGCCGGCGAGCGGGGTCTCGACCGTCGTGATCGGCGCCGGCGCCGCGGTGAGCGACGTCTGCGCCTCGCGAACCGCGACCGCGGTGTCGGACGCACCGAGCGCGGCGGATTCCTTGGTGTCGAGCGCGCGCGCGCGGAGCCGCTGCGGCGTCTCCGCCGCGGCTCGGCCCGGAGCGGTCGGCGCGTTGGTACCGCTCGGTGGCTTGTCGCCGGATCCCGAAGACATCGCCGGTCTGAAATCGATGGTAGGGGGCGGGGTTGCCCAAGTCAAACCGTGCCCCGCGCCCACATCGGGCGCGCTTGACCCACCGGGCTCGTCGGGCTATGAGGCCCCAACTCCATGGCCAACTACAAGGTCGCAGATCTCAAGCTCGCCGACGCGGGTCGGCTTCGTATCGACTGGGCCGAGACGCGGATGCCGGTGCTGATGGCGCTTCGCGAGAAGGGCAAGAAGGACAAGCCGCTCAAGGGCATGCGCGTGGCCGGTTGCCTGCACGTCACCAAGGAGACCGCCGTGCTCGTTCGCACGCTGGCCGCCGCGGGCGCCGAGGTGAGCTGGTCCGGATGCAATCCGCTGTCGACCAACGACGAGGTCGCCGCGGCGCTCGCCGCCGACGGTGTCCCGATCTACGCGTGGCACGGCCTGTCGGTCGACGAGTTTTACTGGTGCATCGAGCGCACGCTCGACTTCAAGCCCACGCTCACGCTCGACGACGGCGCCGATCTGATCTTCACCGTGCACAACAAGCACAAGGAGCTGGTGAAGGACATCATCGGCGGCACCGAGGAGACCACCACCGGCGTGCATCGCCTACGCGCGATGGCACACGACGGCAAGCTGCTGTACCCGGTGTTCGCGGTCAACGACAGCGAGACCAAGTGGGACTTCGACAACGTCTACGGCACCGGCCAGTCGTCGCTCGACGGCGTGCTGCGCGCCACGTCGATCCTGATCGCCGGCAAGAACGTCGTGGTCGGCGGCTTCGGCCACTGCGGGCGCGGCGTCGCCGAGCGCGCGCGCGGCCTCGGGGCGAGCGTGATCGCGACCGAGATCAAGCCGACCCAGGCGCTCAAGGCGGTGCTCGAAGGTCACCGCGTGATGCCGATGGACGAGGCCGCCAGGCACGGCGACGTGTTCATCACCGCGACCGGCATGAAGGACGTGATCGTCGGCCGTCACTTCGACGTGATGCGGGACGGCGCGATCGTGTGCAACACCGGCCACTACGACTGCGAGATCAACCTCAAGGATCTCGAGGCGCGCACCAAGGGCCGCCGCACCGTGCGCCCGAACTGCGAGGAGTACACGCTCAAGGACGGCCGCCGGATCTACGTGCTGGCGCAGGGCCGCCTGGTCAACCTCGCGGCCGCCGAAGGCCATCCCAGCGAGGTAATGGACATGTCGTTCGCCAACCAGTACCTCGCGCTGTGCCGGCTCGCCAAGGATGGCAAGCAGCTCGAGAAGAAGGTGTACGAGCTGCCGCCGGAGCAGGACCAGGAGCTCGCCGGCCTGAAGCTCCACACGATGGGCCTGGCGATCGACAAGCTCACCGCCGAGCAGATCGCGTACGCGAGCGATTACTCGGCCGGCACGTAGCCGTTCACGTTCGTTCACGCGAGATCCAACCGCGCGACACGTGCGTGCGACATCGTACGCACATGACCATCGTCAAGATCGCGATCACCGGCCTCCTGCTCGGCGCGTGCGCGGCTCCGCTCGCCGGCGGTGCGGCACAGCCGCAGGCGCCCGACGACACCGAGTCGACCGCCGAGCCCAGCGAGCCGGATACCAGCTGGCAGGACGAAGCGCAGCGTCGCAAGCAGCAGGACGACGACGACGCGTGGCGCGAGCAGACCCAGGACTGGCTCGACCAGTCGCAGCAGCAGCAGGATGCCTGGCAGCAGCAACAGCAGCAGCAGCAGGATCAGTTCAACGCCGAGCAGCAGCAGGAACAGCAGCAGCAGCAGCAGGACGAGTGGAACCGCGAGGAGCAGCAGACCTACCAGCAGCAGCTCGAGTACACGCCGCCGACGATGTGATCAGCGCCAGCCGACGTAGATCGACATCAGCGCGTCGAGCTCCTTGGCCTGATCCGGCGCGGCATCGTTGCGCGGGCGGATCATCGCGCCGCCCTCCCAGCCGAACCGCTTGCCGTCGGCGAACAGGAGATATTCGCCCATCGCGAGCTCGGCCGCGCCGTCCTGGTGGCCGCCGATCACGATCGCGCGCGCCGCGAGGTAGATCGCGGTGCGCATCTGGAAGCCGCGGCGCGCGCTCGCCAGCCACAGCTCGCCGCGCACGCCGGCGCCGACGTACCCCTCCGCGTGCGTGTCGTCGGCCAGAAACCCGGCGAGCAGCTCGGGCGCGAGCCGCAGATCGGACGAGATCATCTCGGCCGGCGGGAGCGGCGGCGGCGCGTCCTCGAACGACAGCGTGAGCCGCGCGCCGCCGAGCACGTCGTTGACCACCTGGTTGCTCGCGGTCGTGAACGTCGACGCGGTCGAGCGGCCGTCGAGCATCGCGCCCAGCGTGACCACCGTGCCGCGATCCGCGAGCGCGGGCGATGCGACGACGAGCACGGCGACGAGCGCGACGGTCCTCACCCGACCGAAGGTAGCACCGCGGTCACGGACGAACCAGGATCGATCCGGCGTTGCCGGCAAGCCAGGTCCCGGCCCGTCCCGGTGCACGAGGCCGCTCGGGGTCGCGACCGGCGCGCGACCGGTGATCGCGCTCGGCCCGGGTCGGCAACGCCCGTGATCTTCGTCCATTGCACGCCGCCGATCCGCGAGAACCGCGCGCGATCGCGCGGACGCCGGCTCGCGCTGTCAGCCCGCGTTCACGCTGCGCTCGGTTCAGTCGTCGGCGCGGCGGTCGCGCTTGATCGCCGCGCGATGACGCTTGGCGTCGACCCGCCGGCGCTGCGACGCGCGGCTCGGCCGGGTCGCGCGGCGCGGCTTGGGGCGCTCCAGCGCGGCGCGCACGATCAGCGCGAGCTTGGAGGCGGCGTCGTCGCGATTCTTCAGCTGATCGCGGGTGTGGGTCGAGGTCACGATCAGCGCGCCGTCGCCGGTGAGCCGGCTGGCGAGGCGCTGGAGCAGCCAGACGCGGTCGTCGCCGGCGAGCGCGGTCGAGCTCGCCGGGTGCCAGCGCAGCTCGACCTTGCTCGCCACCTTGTTGACGTTCTGCCCGCCCGGTCCGCCGGAGCGCGCGAACGCGAGCTCGAGCTCGCTGCCCGGGATGGTGAGCCGAGGCGACACCACCACGTCGCGCATGGCTACGCCGTTCCGGACTTCTTGCGGCGCTTGGTCGGCGCCTTCTGCGCCTCTTCGTAGACGCGGAGCTCGGTCTCGGCGGTGGTCTGCACCGCCTCCAGGTAGAGCGAGGTCAGCCCGATGTGGTCGGCGCGCAGCGACTCGTAGTAGCGCTGGCGATCGATCGAGTGGATGATCGCCACGGGATACGCGCCTTCCTGCAGCAGCAAGTTCGACGCGATCCGGATCGTGCGGCCGCTCTCCTTGGCCCACGGAAAGATCGCCATGAACTTGGAATGCAGCGCCGCGACCCTCTCGATCACGTGGAGGTGCTTGGTCGCCGGATCGTCGATCCACTCGCCGAGCTTGCGCATCGCCGGGAGGATCTTCTCGGGCGGCGCGATGTCGTGATAGTACAGCCGGTGGAGCGGGTTCTCCTTGCGGAACGGCAGGCCCTTGGCCTTCTCCTCCGGCGCCAGGATCGCGTAGATGTCGCGGATCGTGTCGAGCTTGAACTGTTTCTTCTTCGCGGCGTGCTCGGCGGCGAAGTTGCACGCGTCGTCGAACCGCCGGATCTCCTCGTACGACGGGATGAGCGACGGGTCCGAGATGATGCTGGGATCGACCGCGGCCTTGATCTCGCTGTAGCTCAGCACCTCGCCTTCGAGCGCGGCGTCGTGGTGGATGAGCGAGATCCGCAGCCGGTTGTTGAACTCGGTGCGCGCGACCTGGTTCGCGGTGGTGATCGCGGCCCGCCACGCGGTGACGGTCCGTTCGACCTCGGAGAACCGCGCGTCGATGTCCTCGGTTTCTTTGTACCTGAGCACCTTTATCCTACGACCGGAACCGGTGGAGTCTACGAGACCCCATCCGGATCGTCAAGCAAAGGGGGTCACACTTCCTTACATCCAACTGCACACCAGTTGCAGGGCAAGCGCAAGATTTCTGCAAGCTTGCACCCGTGCGTGGTACGAACGCCGCGCGTGGCCTTCGAGCATCGGTCGGTCCTGGTCGACGAGGTCGTGACCTTTCTATCCCCTCGAGAAGACGGGATTTACTGCGATTGCACGGTCGGCGGCGGCGGGCACGCCGAGCGCCTGCCGGGACGGGTGATCGGGATCGATCGCGACCCTGCAGCGCTGGCGGCCGCACGCGAGCGGCTGGGGGAGCGCGCGACCCTGGTGCATGGCGAGTTCGGCGAGATCGCGGAGATTCTCGCGAAGCTGAAGATCGCTCGGGTCGACGGCTTCGTGCTCGACCTCGGCGTGTCCTCGCCCCAGCTCGATCGCGCCGAGCGCGGGTTCTCGTTCACCCAGGACGGCCCGCTCGACATGCGCATGGACCCGACGCGCGGGCCGACCGCGCTCGAGCTGCTGCGCGAGCTCGACGAGCGCGCGCTGGCCGAGGTGATCTTCGAGCTCGGCGAGGAGCGCCACGCGCGCAAGATCGCGCGGCTCGTCGCCGAGGCGGTGCGCGGCGATCGGCTCCACACGACGGCCGAGCTCGCGGCGCTGGTCGCGCGCGCGATCCCGCCGGCCGAGCAGCGCACGTCGCGCATCCATCCGGCGACCCGCACGTTCCAGGCGCTGCGCATCGCGGTCAACCGCGAGCTCGACCAGCTCGCGCGCTTCCTCGACGTGTTCCCCGACCTGCTCGCGCCCGGCGGCCGGTGCGTCGCGATCAGCTTTCACTCGCTCGAGGACCGGCTGGTCAAGAACCGGTTTCGCGACCTGACCTGGACGTCGTCGCTGCCGCCGCGCCTCGCCGCCGAGGCCGGCGAGCGCGTCGAGCCGGTCGCCCTGCTGCTCACCCGCAAGCCGGTGTTCGCGAGCGAGGCCGAGGTCGCGGCCAACCCGCGCGCGCGCTCGGCTCGGCTGCGCGCGTGCGTGCGCACCGCGGCGGCTAACGTGCCGGCGCGGCGAGGCAGCGCCTGATCGCGACGTCGCGCGCGAACACCACGTCGTGGAAGCTCGCGTCGAGCGCGATCACGCGCGGCTCGAGCGCGTGCACGGTGGCGCAGTCCCCCGTGCGCGCCGCGGCCTGGGCGCGCCGGGTCAGCTGCCACGCGTCGTCCTGATCGATCTGCTGCTTGGTCATCGGTGGGCCCGACGTCACGTCGGCGACCACGTACACGCCGACGCTGCCGAGCGCGATCACCCCGAAGCCGACGTCGATCGGGATGAGCGTGCTCTTGTCATCGGGCAGCGCGGCCATCGCGGCGGAGGTCACGAGCACGCCGATCAGCGCGCCGGCCAGGGTCAGCTCGGCGCGGTGCATCGTGCGCGGGCCGTTGCGCGGGCCGCAGCCGATCGCGACCACCAGCACCAGCACCAGCGCGATCGCTCGCATCGGCCGATCCTACTGCGCGGGCGCGGGTCCGAGACAGGCGCCGATGACGTCGTCGTGGAGGAATCGCCGGTAGACCTCGCTGTCGAGCTCGCGCACGCGCGGCTCGATCGACTGAACCTCCGCACAGTCCCCGCGCCGCGCGGCGTGCTTGGCCTGCTTCGCGAGCTCCATCGCGGCGTCCCAGCTCGCGGGGTGGCGCGGCGCGGCCGGCTCGCTTGCCGCCGGGCCCTCGTCGGTGGCGGCGTAGACGAGCGCGCCGAGCATGCTGATCGGCACGAACACCGCGCCGGTGTCGAGCAGGTCCGAGCGCGCCGACGGCACGGCCTCGGCGAGCACGACCGCCGCCAGCATCGCGACCAGCGCGCCGCCCGCGGTGACCTCGCCGGCAGCGTGCGCCCGGCGCACCTGCGCGCTCGTGCAGCTGCACGCGAGCACGACGATCAGGGCGCGCATCCAGCAAGTATGACCACGTGCAAAAAATTGCACCAGCGACGAGCAGCGGCTGTAGTGACGGGACGACGTGACGGTGTATCGCATCTTCCAGCGCGCCGCCGGCGCCGCACCGGTGGGCGCGATCGTGATCGCGCTGGTCGCGGCGACCGCGATCGCGGTCGCGATCGGCGTGGTGCGCGTGACCCGCCAGCACGAGGTGCTGCAGCTCGGCTACCAGCTGTCGCGCGAGGCCGATCACGTGCGCGAGCTGCGCGAGGTCCATCGCCGGCTCGAGCTCGAGCTCGCGACGCTCGCCGCGCCCGAACGCATCCGCCGGCTCGCGAGCGAGCTCGGCATGGCCGCGGTATCGCCGGATCGGATCCGCGTGGTCGACGCGGGCCATCATCCGAAGGTCGCGGCGCAGCCATGACGACCGGCGTGCCGTCGGCCGCGCGCGTCCGCGCGTACCTCGCCGGCGCGGCGGTCACGCTCGGCCTGGTCGGCGTCGCGGTGCGCGCCTGGGCGCTGCAGATCGACGACGGCGATCGTTACCGCGCGCTCGCGGACCGCCAGCACGAGCTGCGCATCGAGATCCCCGCGCCCCGCGGCGAGGTGCTCGACGCGCGCGGCCGGCCGCTCGCGGTGAGCGCCGACGTCGAATCGGTCTGGGCCAACCCGCGCGACGTCCACGACGTCGCGGCCACCGCCGACGCGCTCGCCGCGCTGGTCGGCGGCGATCCGCGCGCGCTCGAGGCCAAGCTCGCCGGCGATCACCGCTTCGTGTGGATCGATCGCCACGCCGCGCCCGAGCTGGTCACCCGCGTGCGCGCGGCCAGGCTCGCCGGGATCGAGATCGCACGCGAGCCCCGGCGGTTCTATCCGGCGCGCGAGCTGGCGGGCGCGGTGATCGGCCGCGCCGACATCGACGGCAACGGGCTCGACGGCATCGAGCTGACGATGAACGACGTGCTCGCCGGCCAGCGCGGCCAGACCCGCGCGCTGCGCGACGCGCGCGGCCACCGGATGCTCGCAGACGGGCTCGCGCCCGACGAGCCCGGCGCGACCGTCCACCTGTCGCTCGATTCCAGCATCCAGGCGATCGCGCAGCACGCGGTCGCCGACTCGGTGATCGAGCACAAGGCGCAGAGCGGCGTCGCGGTCGTGCTCGACGTCGCGACCGGCCGCGTGCTCGCGCTCGCGAGCTATCCGACGAGCGATCCCAACGACGATGCCGCCCGGCCGGCGCGCGATCGCCCGGTCACCGATGCGTTCGAGGCCGGCTCGGTGATGAAGGTGTTCAGCGTCGCGACCGCGCTCGACGCCGGCGCGGTGACGCCCGACACCGAGTTCGAGATCGGCAACGAGCTGATCGTCGGCCGGCGCCCGATCCACGATGTCGAGTTCGACGCCTACCTGACGGTCGCCGGCATCGTCAAGCGCTCGTCGAACATCGGCGCCGCCAGGATCGCGCTGCGGCTCGGCCGCGACCGGCTGTACGCCGGGCTGCGCCGGTTCGGGCTCGGCGCGCGCACCGGGATCGAGCTGCCCGGCGAGCAGACCGGCATGCTGCGCGACGGCGCGACCTGGCGCGACATCGACCTCGCGCACATCGCGTTCGGCTACGGCCTCACGATCACGCCGATCCAGCTCGCGGCCGGGATCGCCGCGATCGGCGACCACGGCCGCTATCACGCACCGCGCATCGTCGAAGAGGTCGACGACGCCGACGGCACGATCGTGTACCGGCCCGACGACGTCACGCGCCAGGTCGTGTCGCCGAAGACCGCCGAGCAGATGATGGTCATGCTCGCCTCGGTGTTCGACAAGGGCAAGCAGGCCGGCACCGCGGCGAGCATCGTCGTGCCCGGCTTCACCTGCGGCGGCAAGACCGGCACCGCGCACAAGTACGATCCCGCGACCAAGACGTACTCGCCGGATCGCTACCTGTCGTCGTTCGCCGGGCTCGCGCCGATCGCGGCGCCGCGCATCGCGGTGGTGGTGATGATCGACGATCCGTCGGGCGGCGATTACTACGGCGCCAAGGTCGCGGCCCCGGTGTTCGCGATCGTCGCGAGCGAGACGCTGCGCTACCTCGGCGTTCCGGGAGATCCGGTGGCCGTGGCCGTGCCCGCGCCGCTGCCCGCGCCCGGGCCGAGCCACGCCGCGACTGGGGGCGGTCTGCCCGACTTCACCGGCCTCGGGCTTTCTCGCGCGCTCGACCTCGCGCGCGAGCGCCACCTCGCGATCGACGTCCACGGCAGCGGTCGCGTGATCTCGCAGGATCCGCCCGCCGGCAGCCCGACTTCCGCGACGGGCGTGACGCTCCGCCTCGCCGACGAGCGCTAGCCTTGCCTCGTTGCACGAAATCGGGGAGGCTGCGCGTTCTACAGGCATGACGCTGCGCCAGCTCATCGACGGCCTCACCGGCGCGCGCCTCGTCGGCGACGGCGAGGTCGCGATCCGGCGGGTGCGCGACGACTCGCGCGCGATCGAGCCCGGCGACGCGTTCGTCGCGGTGCGCGGGCTGCGCAGCGACGGCCACGACTTCGTCGCCGCGGCGATCGAGCGCGGCGCGGCCGCGGTGATCGCCGAGCGCGAGCTGCCGGTGGGCGTGCCGCAGGTGATCGTGCCGTCGACCGCCCGCGCGCTCGGCCCGCTGGTCGGCCGCAGCTACGGCGATCCCGGCCGCGCGATGACGCTGGTCGGCGTGACCGGCACCAACGGCAAGACCACGACCACCTACCTGGTCGAGAGCATCCTCGCCGCCGCCGGCGAGAAGCCCGGCGTGATCGGCACGGTCGACGTGCGGTGGGGTGGCAAGACCACGCCGACCTCGTACACCACGCCGACGCCCGAGATCGTCCACTCCACGCTCGCGCGCATGCGCGACGACGGTTGCACCCACGTCGTGATGGAGGTGACGTCGATCGCGCTCGCGATGGAGCGGGTCGCCGGGCTGCGCTTCGCGGTCGCCGCGTTCTCGAACCTGACCCAGGATCACCTCGACATCCACGGCACGATGGACGCGTATCGCGAGGCCAAGCGCCGGCTGTTCGGCGAGCTGCTCGACGGCACCGCGGTGGTCAACATCGACGACCCCGCCGGCGAGGCGATGCTGGCCGGCGTCGCGCGCGCGCTGCGCGTCTCGGCCGACGGCAAGCCGTCCGACATCCGCGCGATCGAGCGGTCGTCGACCGTGCGCGGCATCCGCGCGCGGTTCGCCACGCCGCACGGCGAGCTCGCGATCGAGTCGCGCCCGCTGGTCGGCCACTACAACGTCGCCAACATCGCGCTCGCGATCGGCATCGCCGAGGCGCTCGGCGTGGGGCACGACGCGATCGCGCGCGGCGTCGCCGCCCTGCCCGGCGTGCCCGGCCGGGTCGAGCGCGTCGCGAACAGCGCCGAGCTCGACGTCGTGGTCGACTACGCGCACACCCCGGACGCGCTGCGCAACCTGCTGTCGGCGCTGCGCCCGCTCGCGGCGCGCCGGCTGATCTGCGTGTTCGGCTGCGGCGGCGATCGCGATCCGACCAAGCGGCCGAAGATGGGTGCCGCGGTCGCCGAGCTCGCCGACCTCGCGGTGGTGACCAGCGACAACCCGCGCACCGAGGATCCGCGCGCGATCATCGACCAGATCCTGCCGGCGGTGCCGCGGCCGTTCTTCGTCGACGCCGATCGCCGCACCGCGATCCGCGCGGCGATCGCCGAGGCCACGCCGGGCGACGTCGTCGCGATCGCCGGCAAGGGCCACGAGGACTACCAGATCCTCGGCACGACCAAGATCCACTTCGACGACCGCGAGCAGGCCGCCGCCGCGATCGCCGAGCGCGAGCACCGCGTGCTCGCCGGGCTCGCGCGCGACGCCGACGGCGAGCTCGCCGGCGACGGCCGCACGCTGATCGATCGCGTCGTGATCGACAGCCGGATCGCCGCGCCGGGCGCGCTGTACGTCGCGATCCGCGGCGATTCGCACGACGGCCACGCGTTCTGCGCCGCGGCGCTCGCCGCCGGCGCCACCGCGGTGATGGTCGATCACCGGGTCGACGTCGCGGCGCCGCAGATCGTGGTCGGCGACACCCGGATCGCGCTCGGCAAGCTCGCGCGCGCCCACCGCCGCGCGTGGGCCAAGAAGCTGGTCGCGATCACCGGCTCGGCCGGCAAGACCACGACCAAGGAGCTGACCCGCGCCGCGCTCGCGATGACCGGCACCACGCACGCCGCCGAGGGCTCGCTCAACAACGAGACCGGCGTGCCGCTCACCCTGCTCGGCCTGCGGCTGTTCCACGAGCTCGGCGTGGTCGAGATGGGGATGCGCGGGCTCGGCCAGATCGAGTACCTGACCCGGCTCGCCGAGCCCGATGTCGCGGTCGTGATCAACGCCGGAACCGCGCACATCGAGCTGCTCGGCTCGACCGACGCGATCGCGAAGGCCAAGGCCGAGATCTGGCTCGGGCTGCGGCCCGGCGGCACGATCGTGCGCCCGGCCGGCGACGCGCGGCTCGAGCACTGGGCGCGGGTCCACCAGCCACACGCCCGCCAGGTCACGTTCGGCGAGCGCGACGACGCCGACGTCCGGCTCGCGCGCTACCAGCCGCTCGACGCCGGCGGGATCGCCGAGGTCGACGCGTTCGGCGATCGCCGCGAGCTGCGGCTCCAGCTGGTCGGCCGCCACGCCGCGATCGACGCGTGCGCCGCGCTCGCCGCCGCGCATGCCGCCGGCGCGTCGATCGACCAGGCGATCCGCGGGCTCGCGCGCGCGCGGCCACCCGCGATGCGCGGCGAGGTGATCGAGCTCCTCGGCCGCAAGCTGATCGTCGACTGCTACAACGCGAACCCGGCGTCGATGGCCGCCGCGCTGCGCACGCTGGCCGAGCGCGCGCACGGCCACACCGCGCTCGCGATCGTCGGCGACATGCTCGAGCTCGGCAGCCACGCCGACGCCGCGCATCGCGAGGTCGGCGCGCTCGCCAGGCAGCTCGGGCTCGGCGTGATCGCGCTCGGCGAGCACGCGCCGGCGGTGGTCGCCGAGGCCGTCGACGCCGAGATCGCGGGGACGCCCGGCGAGGCCGCGGTGCGCGCGCTCGCCCGCACCGCGCCGGGCGACTGGATGCTGCTCAAGGCGTCGCGCGGCATGCGGCTCGAACGCGTGCTCGACGCGATGAAGGCGGCGCGCTGATGCTGTTCCATCTGTTCTACGGCGCGCTCGGCGACAAGCTCAGCTGGCTGCGCGTGTTCCGCTACCCGTCGACCCGCATCCTCGCGGCGGCGATCACCGCGCTGATCCTGTCGTTCATCATCGGGCCATGGTTCATCGAGCGGCTCAAGGCGCGCCAGATCGGCGAGACCATCCGCAGCGACGGGCCCGAGACCCACAAGAAGAAGGCGGGCACGCCGACCATGGGCGGCTCGCTGATCCTGTTCTGCCTCGCGATCTCGACGCTGCTGTGGTGCGACCTGCGCAGCACGCTGGTCTGGCTCGCGCTGTCGGTGACCGTCGGGTTCGGCGCGATCGGCTTTGCCGACGACTACATCAAGGTCGCCAAGCGCGACAAGCGCGGGCTGTCGGGCAAGATCCGGCTGGCGCTCGAGTTCGCGATCGCGGGCGGCGCGATGCTCTACCTGTTCCGCTCGCACGTGCTGGGCGTGTACGAGCTGCGGGTCCAGCTGCCGTTCACCAACTTCTACGGCGAGAGCCTCGCGCTGCCGTGGTGGCTGTACGCGACCTTCGGCGCGTTCGTCGTGGTCGGCACCGCGAACGCGGTCAACTTCACCGACGGGCTCGACGGGCTCGCGATCGGCCCGTCGATCATGAACGCGGGGGTCTTCCTGATCTTCGCGTACATCGCCGGCGTCTCGACCCTGCTCCACTTCAACGGTCAGGACGAGACCGTCGCGCAGTACCTGCACGTCGCGCAGATCCCGGGCGCCGAGGAGCTCGCGGTGTTCGCCGGTGCGCTGTTCGGCGCCGGGGTCGGCTTCCTCTGGTACAACGCGTATCCCGCGCAGGTGTTCATGGGCGATGTCGGCGCGCTATCGCTCGGCGGCTCGATCGGCATGCTCGCGGTGCTCACCAAGAACGAGCTCGTGCTGCTGATCGCCGGCGGACTGTTCGTTGGCGAGGCGATGAGCGTGATCATCCAGACCGGCGTGTACAAGGCGACCAAGCGGCCGACCGCCGACGGCAAGATGGTCGGCAAGCGCGTGTTCGCGATGGCGCCGATCCACCACCACTACGAGAAGAAGGGCTGGGACGAGCCGAAGATCATCGTGCGGTTCTGGCTGGTCTCGGCGCTGCTCGCGCTGCTCGCGCTGGGGACCTTGAAGCTGCGATGAAGCTCGCCGGCAAGCGCGTCGTGGTGGTCGGGCTCGCGCTCACCGGCGTGGCGGTCGCGAAGTTCCTCGCGCGGCGCGGCGCGCGGGTCATCGTGAGCGACGGCAAGCCCGCCGACAAGCTCGCCGAGCAGCGCCGGCTGCTCGACGGCGTGCCGGTCGAGTGGGAGCTCGGCGGCCATCGCGAAGCGACGTTCACGAGCGCGGATCTGGTCGTGATGTCGCCCGGCGTGCCGACCCTGCCCGAGATGCGCGCGGCGCGCGCGGCCGGCGTCGAGGTGATCGCCGAGATCGAGCTGGCCTATCGCTGCCTCGATCCGCGCGCGACCCTGATCGCGATCACCGGCACCAACGGCAAGTCGACGACGACCGCGCTGACCGGCACGCTGTGCGAGGCGTCGGGCCGCGCGACGTTCTGCGGCGGCAATCTCGGCAACATGCCGCTGATCGACGCGGTCGATCATCCGGCGAACGCGCCGGGCGGGCTGATCGTCGCCGAGGTCGCGGCGTTCATGCTCGAGAACTGCACGTCGTTCCGCCCGCGGGTCGGGGTCCTGACCAACGTCACCGAGGATCACCTCGATCGGTTCGGCACGATGGCGCGCTACGCCGAGATGAAGGGGCGGATCTGGCACTGGCAGGAGCCGGGCGACATCGCGATCGCCAATGCCGCCGACGAGTGGACGATGCGCGAGACCGCGGGCATCCGCTCCGAGCTCTACACGTTCGACTCGCGGCGCGGCGCGACCTGCACGCGCGGTGCGGTGATCGACGGCAAGGACCTCCTGCTCCGCCTGCCCGATGGCGACGAGCGCTATCCGACCTCGGACCTCGTGATCGTGGGCAACCACAACCTCGAGAACGCGATGTGCGCGTACCTGGCGTGCCGCACGATCGGGCTCGCGCGCGACGTGGTGCGCGCCGGCGCGCGCGCCTACCGGCCGCTGCCGCATCGCATGGAGCTGGTCGGCGACAAGGCCGACATCTATTACTACGACGACAGCAAGGGCACCAACGTCGCGTCGGTCGCGGCGAGCGTGCGCGGCTTCCCTCGGCCGCTCGTGCTCATCGCGGGCGGGCTCGACAAGGGCGGGTCGTACGCGCCGATGCTCGACGCGCTCGACGGCGTGTGCAAGGGCATCGTGCTGATCGGCATGGCGGCGCCGCTCATCCGCGACGCCGCCGCCGCGCATCGCGTGAGCTACCCCGTGATCGACGCCAGCGACATGCACGATGCGGTGCGGCGCGCGACCGAGCTGTGCACCGCGGGCGACGCGGTCGTGCTATCTCCGGCCTGCGCGAGCTACGACATGTTCCAGAACTTCATGCATCGAGGCCGGGTGTTCCGCGAGGCGGTCGCCGCGGTCGGCGCGACGAGGCGCGATGGCTGACCTACCGCGGATCGGGATCATCCTCGCCAGCGTGCGCGAGGGCCGGCGCGGCGAGGCGTTCGCGCGCTGGATCCACCGGCTCGCGGCCGCGCGCGGCGACGCCGACGTCCAGCTGATCGATCTCAAGGACTGGCCGATCCCGCCCTACGTGCTCAAGATGACGCCGGTCTCGGGCGAGGCGCAGTATCCGGCCGGCTCGCTCGAGTACCGCTGGGCCGAGCTGGTGCGCTCGCTCGACGGCTTCGTGATCGTCACGCCCGAGTACAACCACGGCTACACCGGCCAGCTCAAGAACGCGATCGACGTGCTGTGGCCGGCGTGGAACCACAAGCCGATCGGGTTCGTCAGCTACGGCGGCTGGGCGGCCGGCGCGCGCGCGGCCGAGCAGCTCGCGCTGGTCGCGATCGAGCTACGCATGGTGCCGATCCGCGATCAGGTGAACATCCGGCTGATCGGGCTGGCGATCGACGAAGCGGGCGCGCCGACCGACGAGCTCTACGCCAAGCGCGCCGCGACGATGCTCGACGAGCTGATGTGGTTCGCACGCGTGCTGCGCGACGCCCGCGCCGCGAAGGCCGCGAAGTGACGCACGCGGTCGATCCCGGTGCCAGGCCCGGACGATGATGCGCCCGGCGATCGCGCTCGTCCTGCTCGCCGCGTGCGGCGGGCCGCGCCAGCCCGCGACCAAGCGGCCGAACAGCGAGCTGATCGTCGGCGAGTTCGAGCGCCATCCGCCCGACGGCACGACCGCGGCCCGGTTCGGCGCCGACGGCAGCGTGATCATCGCCCACACGCGGGCCGAGCTCGACAGCAAGACGCTCGCGACCGGGACCTACGCGCTCGACAAGGACCGGCTCACGCTCGACTACAGCTCCGGCGAGATGTGCAAGGGCCAGGGGCCGGGCGTGTACCGGGTCGTGATCTCGCGGATCGGCATCCGGTTCACCAGGGTCAGCGACCGCTGCGACCAGCGCAGCAAGCTCGACGGCCAGACCTGGTTTCGCGTGCGCTGAAAACTCGCGCCCGCCCCGGCGCCGCCCGAGGATGATCGCGATGTCGGTGCTGCGTCGCCTGGTCGATCGGTTTCGCCCGCGCCGTGCGGACGAGCCCGCACCGGCGCCGCTGGTCGCCGGCCAGCACCCGAGCGCCGGCCTGCCGGAGCGGCCGTACGACGTCGTGCTGGTCGCGGCGGTGCTCGGCCTGCTCGGCATCGGCACGATCGAGATCTACTCGGCGACCGCGGCCGACGCGCTCACCCACTACGGCGACGCCGCGCACTTCCTCGAGCGCCAGCTGGCCTACCTGGCGTGCGGGGCGGTCGCGATGTGGCTCGGCGCGCGGCTCGACTACCGCCGGCTGCGCGCGTGGACCTACCCGCTGCTCGTGATCGCGCTCGTCCTGCTCGCCGCGGCGCTCGCGATGCCGGCGCGCAACGGCGCCAGGCGCTGGATCCCGCTCGGCCCGCTCACGTTCGAGCCGGTCGAGGTCGCCAAGCTCGCGCTCGTCATCTACCTGGCGTCGTCGCTCGGCCGCAAGGCCGACCGGGTCAAGACGTTCACGATCGGCTTCGTCCCGCACCTCGTGGTGTGCGGCGTGATGATGGTGCTCTTGCTCAAGCAGCCCGACCTCGGCTCGTCGGTCGTGCTCGGCGCGACCACGCTCGGCATGCTGTTCATGGCGGGCACGCGGATCTCGTACATCGCGCTGTCGGTGCTCGGCGCCGCACCGATCGCCTACCACCTGGTGGTCGGCACGCCGTGGCGAATGCAGCGCTTCCTCGCGTACTTCAACCCCGACGCGTTCGCGAGCAAGGAGGCCTACCAGTTCGTCCAGGCCCGGCTCGCGATCGGCTCGGGCGGGCTTTTCGGCGCCGGGCTCGGCGCCGGCCACCAGACGCTCGGCTACATGCCGGAGGCCCACAACGACTTCATCCTCGCGCCGATCGGCGAGGAGCTCGGATGGATCGGCATCGCGGTCGTGCTCGCGCTGTTCGCGATCCTGGTGTGGCGCGGCATCCGCGCGGCGCTCGGCGCGCGCGACGTGTTCGGCAGCTACCTGGCGTTCGGCGTCACGCTGCTGTTCGGCGTGCAGGCGCTGTTCAACGTCGGGGTCGTGCTCGGGGTCGTGCCCAACAAGGGCATCACGCTGCCGCTGGTCAGCTACGGTGGAAGCTCGCTGGTGATCACGATGTTCCTGGTCGGCCTGTTGCTCGACGTCGGCCGGCGGCCCGAACGGCGCGCCGCGCGCGAGACCGGCCGCGAGCCGACGCGAAACAAGCGGCCGCGCGTGCGCGTTGCCACCGCATGAGCCTGCGCCTGATGATCGCGGGCGGCGGCACGGGCGGGCACCTGTTCCCCGGCGTGGCGATCGCCGAGGAGCTGCGCGCGAGAGAGCCCGACGCCGCGATCCGGTTCGTCGGCACGCGGCGCGGCATCGAGGCGCGCGTCCTGCCCGAGCTCGGCTGGGAGCTCGAGCTCATCGAGGTCTCGGGCCTCAAGACGGTCGGGGCGCTGGGCGCGCTGCGCGGGGTGGTCCGGCTGCCGCGCGCGCTGTGGCAGGCGCGGCGCGCGGTCAAGGCGTTCCGGCCCGACGCGGTGATCGGGGTCGGCGGCTACGCGTCGGGGCCGGTCGTGCTCGCGGCGCGGCTGCGCGGCATCCCGACCGCGATCTGCGAGCAGAACTCGATCCCGGGTCTGACCAACAAGCTGCTCGGCAAGGTCGCGCGCGGCGTGTTCCTGTCGTTCGACGAGAGCCGGCGGTTCTTCCGCCCCAGGAAGATCGTGATGAGCGGCAACCCGGTGCGGCGCGAGCTGGTGCAGCGCCTGCTCGCGCCGGGGCCGGCCGCGCACGACGACGCGGTCCACGTGCTGGTCTCCGGCGGCTCGCAGGGTGCGATCGCGGTCAACGAGCTCGCATCGCGCGCGCTGATCGCGCTCGCCGGCGAGGGCCGGCGGCTCGCGATCGTCCACCAGACCGGCGAGCCCGACCGCGAGGCCACGGCCGCGCGCTACGCCGCCGCCGGCGTCGCCGCCGAATGCCGCGCGTTCATCAAGGACATGGCCGGCGCCTACCTCGCGGCCGATCTGATCATCGGCCGCGCCGGCGCGACCACCGTCGCGGAGCTCGCGATCGCGGGCAAGCCGGCCGTGCTGATCCCGTATCCATTTGCCGCCGACAACCACCAGGAGCTCAACGCGCGCGAGATGGCCGCCAAGGGCGCGGCGCTGATGTTCCGCCAGGCCGAGCTGTCCGCCGAGGGGCTCGCCGACGCGCTGCGTCCGCTGATCGCCGAGCCCGATCGCCGCGCCGCGATGGCCGCCGTGATGAAGTCGCTCGCCCGCCCCGACGCCGCCGCCGCGGTGATCGACTGGTGCATCGCGCAGCGCTAGCCCGGTCTATCTAGCGACCGCGCCCGGCCAGCTTCTCGCGCTCCTCGTTCGTGCCGATCCAGTGCTCGATCCCGACCAGCTTGTCGAGATCCTCCTCGAGCTGGGTGAGCGCGGCGGGCGCGTGCTCGTCGCCGTAGTAGTGCTCGATCGTCTTGGTCTTGCCGTCGTGATGCCACGACGTGATCGCCGAGGGATTGTCGGTGACGTCGTAGTGGGTGTAGCTGTCCGCGAGATCCAGGTAGTGCGCGGTCGCGAACAGCTTGTCGATGGCGTCGACCTTGTCCTGCGACAGCTTGCCGGTCGCGTGGCCCTTGGTCTTGACGTACTCGGTGCCGTCGTACTCGACCACGCCGTCGCGATAGATCGACACGTTGTACGCCGGGCACCAGCCGTAGCACATCGTGCGCTTGAGCGTCGCGACCAGCTCGTGCGGCGGTGGACCGGCCGAGGACGCGTCGACCACTGGCAGCCCGACCGCGCCGGCGTCGGCCAGCGCGGGCTTCGCGGCGGGCGGCGGCGTCGCGGCGGGCGGTGGCTGTGGCTTGCGGCCGGCGTCGCATGCGGCGAGCACGGCGAGGACGAGGAGCACGTGGCGCATGGTCGCTCGATCGTGACACGGCCCCGGCGGGGGTGCCGTCCCTCCGGCCAGCGCGACCGCGAGGACGATTCGCCACGTGCGGCGACGCGGGCGCGGCTGGTCGACGAGCTAGGCGGCTAGCGTCCTAGCCACTGCAAACAGAGCGGTACCGCAAACATCGCGATGCGACACCCTGGCATGGCGGTTGATCGAAGGGGAACCGTGCGCCCGCCGTTCGCCCTGGTCCTCGTCACCGCCTGTGCGACCACCCCGCCCGGTCCCGAGCCCGAGGCGCCGATCGACGCCATCTGGGGGCAGACCATCCGCGCGGGCGATCTGATCGTGGCGGTGCCGGGGACCGGCGCCGAGGGCAACCTCGGGGCGCGGATCGACGCCGCGATCGATCCGGCGGACCCCACCGCGCCGCCCCTGGTCGACCCGCGCGTCGACAGCGCGCTGAACCCGATCGTGCTCGAGCAAGCGATCGCGGCGACCGAGCGCGCCGGGTTCTCCGACGACGAGATCGCGTCGGGCGTGGTCAGCTACGCGCTGTGGGGCGCCGGCGTGCAACATGCGACCGCGTTCGACTACCACGCGCTCGGCGGCGCCACCGTGCACTTCGTCGTGCTCGGCGGCACCAACACGTGCGCGACCGGCTCGATCGAGTCGAACATCCTCAACTACTCGGCCGACGACGCGCTGCGCGACGCGACCGACCTCTACGCGCGCACGCAGACCTGGACCGAGCAGAACCCCGGATTCTCGCGCCACGTGATCGTGACCGCGCACAGCTGGGGCGGCGCGGTCGCCGAGTACTTCGCCGAGAACCTGCCGGCGATCGCGGAGACCCACGGCCCGCTCGACAGCGGCGCCCGGGTCTCGTTCGTGATCGCCGCCGGCGTGCCGAAGCTGATCCTCGGCTACACGTTCGAGGGCCCGGGGTTGCGCCCGGTCGGCGACGCGAGCCTCTACGAGATCGATCGGCCCGACGATCCGGTGCACGCGCTCGACTTCGCGTGGAGCCTGTCGGGCCACCAGTACGACATCTCGTACGGCGACGCGTTCCAGGGCTCGTACGGGATCACGACCGACGAGCTGTCGTGCGACGGCACGCCCGGCGCGTGCCCGACCGACTAGCGCGCCACCAGGTGCAGCTTCGCGCCCGGCAAGATCCTGGCCTGCGCGTCGCGCCACGGCGTGGCACCCGGCAGCGCGAGCTCGCTGCCGTCGACCGCGAGCGTGATCGTCAGGCTCGCGGTCGGGTGCGACGTCCGGATCGACGCGAACAGCGCGGCCCGCAGCTTCGGCGTGTCGACGTCGCACTTGCATTCGACGAGCGCCGGCTCGAGCCCGGAGACGAGCTGATCGAACGGGTCGCCCTGCTCGCTTCCGACGGAAGAGAACACGCGCTTGACCGCGTCACACGACGACACCGCGTCGGTCACGTAGCGGGCGAGCGTGGCGGCAGGATCCGGGGACGCTCGGACCGCGCGGTCGAGCTCGGCTTCCTCGGGCGTGGGCGGCGGCATCGGCCCGAGCGAGCGCTCGAACACCAGCTCGACCTGATCGAACCCGGCCGCGCGGGCGGACTCGGTCGCCGCGACGACGGTCGACCACGGCACGTCGCCGTCGAACGCGAAGTACGCGTGCGCTGGCTCGATCACGTGCGCGAGGCGGTTGCCGAGCATGGCTTGGTCGATCAGCTCGCCGTCGATCGTCGTTCCCCGGGTCGGCCCGATCGCGACCATACCGCGCACCCGGCCCGCCACTCCGTGGTGGGCGAGGCCGTCGCGCTTGACCAGGTGAACGCCCTCGGGCGGGACGAGCAGCGGCGCCTCGTGATCGCTCGCGCGCAGCGCGGCGACCAGGTCGTGCGCCTCGACCTTGCAGGTGCCCGCCGACTTGCCACAACCACCGGCCACGACCGCAAAAACCGCGAGCCGGCGCGCTGCCACGCGGGCAGCATACTCCGTGGTATCTAGGCGTTGATCCCAGGGACGATGTTTCGCAAGCCAGACACCCGCATTCACTTCGTCGGCATCGGCGGCATGGGCATGTGCGGCATCGCCGAGGTGCTCGCGAACATGGGCTATCGCGTGTCGGGCTCGGACATGAACGACACCGAGATCACCCGCCACCTCGCCGCGATCGGCTGCACGGTCGAGCGCGGCCACCGCGCGTCGAACCTCGGCGAGGCCGACGTGGTCGTCGTGTCGAGCGCGATCAAGGGCTACAACCCCGAGGTCGAGGCCGCCCGCGCGCGCCAGATCCCGGTGATCCCGCGCGCCGAGATGCTCGGCGAGCTGATGCGGATGAAGTACGGCATCGCGGTCGCGGGCGCGCACGGCAAGACCACGTCGACCACGATGATGCACACCGTGCTGATGGCGGCCGGGCTCGATCCCACCGCGGTGATCGGCGGCCGGGTCAACTCGCTCGGCCTGGCCAACGCGCGCTGGGGCAAGAGCGACTACCTGGTCGCCGAGGCCGACGAGAGCGACGGCAGCTTCCTCACGCTCACCCCGACGCTCGCGATCGTCACCAACGTCGACGCCGAGCACCTCGATCACTACGGCACGTTCGACAACGTCAAGCGCGCGTTCACCGACTTCTGCAACCGCGTGCCGTTCTACGGGATGAGCGCGCTCTGCCTCGACAACCCGGGGGTGCAGGCGATCCTGCCCGACCTGACCAAGCGGTTCGTCACGTTCGGCATCGCGTCGCAGGCGACGTACCGCGCGCGCAACGTGCGCCACGACGGCATGGTCACGCGGTTCGTCGCGTGGCGCCGCGCCGAGGAGCTCGGCGAGGTCGTGCTGCCGATGCCCGGCGCGCACAACGTGCTCAACGCGCTCGGCGTGCTCGCGATCGCCGACTTCCTCGCGCTGCCGTTCGACGTCTACGTGCGGGCGCTCGCGCAGTTCGAGGGCGTGGCGCGGCGGTTCACCGTGCGCGGCGAGATCGCCGGGATCACCGTGGTCGACGATTTCGGCCACCATCCGGCCGAGGTGCGCGCCACGCTCGCCGGAGCGCGCGGCAACTTCGCCGGCCGCCGGATCGTCGCGGCGTTCCAGCCGCATCGCTTCACCCGCACGCGCGATCAGCTCGACGAGTTCGCGCGCGCGTTCCACGACGCCGACGCGGTCGTGATCTGCGACATCTTCGCCGCCGGCGAGAAGCCGATCGACGGGATCACCAGCGCCGCGCTGGTCGAGCAGGTGCGCGCGGCCGGCCACGGCGACGTCGCGTACGTCGCGCGCCGCGAGGACGTCGCGCGCTGGCTCGACGAGCACGCCCGCCCGGGCGACCTGGTGATCACGCTGGGCGCGGGCAACGTCCAGCTCGTGTGCAACGAGCTGATCGAGCTGCTCGAGCAGCGGCTCGGCCCCGCGACCAAGAAGAACCTGGTGCGGGTCGCCGAATCGAGCGCGACCGTCGCGCGATGATCGCGCTGCGCGACGTCCCGCTCGCGCCGCGGACCACGCTCGGGATCGGCGGTCCGGCGCGGCGGCTCGTGCAGATCGAGGACGAGCGCGAGCTGCGCGAGGTGCTCGCCAGCGATCGCGACGTGCTGGTGCTCGGCGGCGGCTCGAACCTGGTGGTCGGCGACGCCGGATTTCCGGGTACGGTCATCCAGCTCGCGATGCGCGACGTGCGCTTCGCCGAGCACGGCGCGGTGTTCGCGCAGGCCGGCGCGGTGTGGGACGACCTCGTCGCGGCCGCGATCGACGCCGGGCTCGCCGGGCTCGAGTGCATGTCCGGCATCCCGGGGCTGGTCGGTGCGACGCCGATGCAGAACGTCGGCGCGTACGGCCAGGAGGTCTCCGACACGATCACGAGCGTGCGCGCGTACGACCGCGACGCCGGCGAGGTCGTCGAATACGCGAACGCCGCGTGCGGGTTCGGCTACCGCACCAGCGCGTTTCGCGGCAGCGCGCGCTGGATCGTGCTCGGCGTCGCGTTCGCGCTCGAGCCGAGCGAGCTGTCGCGGCCGATCCGCTACGCCGAGCTCGCGCGCGCGCTCGGCATCCGCGAGGGCGAGCGCGCGCCGCTGCCGGTCGTGCGCGACGCGGTGATCGCGCTGCGCCGCGGCAAGGGCATGGTGATCGATCCGGGCGACCCCGAGTCGCGCAGCGCCGGCTCGTTCTTCACCAACCCGATCGTCGCGGGCGAGCTCGCGCCGGCCGGCGCGCCGAGCTGGCCGCAGCCCGACGGCCGGGTGAAGCTGTCCGCGGCGTGGCTGATCGAGCGCGCCGGGTTCGCGAAGGGCCACGCGCGCGGCCGCGCCGCGATCTCGCGCAAGCACGCGCTCGCGCTGGTCAACCGCGGCGGCGCCACCGCCGCCGAGCTGCTCGCGCTCGCCCGCGAGATCCAGGACGGCGTGCGCGATCGGTTCGGCATCGAGCTCTCGCCCGAGCCGGTGATCGTGGGCGCCGCGCCTTGAGTCGCGCCCGGGCAGCGGGTAGTTTTGCCCCATGCGTCTCCTCGGGCTCCTCGCATTCGCCTCCGTCGTAACGCTGTCCAACCTCGCCGGCGCGCAGCCGGCCCCACCGCCGGTGTGGGACTCCTCCGGCTGGGTCTTGCTCGGCGAGACCACCGTGCACGGTCACGGCCGGATGGAGCGCGACGCCGTCCCGGTCGGCCGCCAGGAGGGCCGGTTCAGCCGGCTGACGATCGTGGTCGAGAACAGCGACCTCGAGCTGGTCGACTTCGCCGTGCAGTTCGAGCGCGGCGCGCCGTGGCGGCCGGGCATCACCCACTTCTTCCGCGAGGGCCAGCGCACCCGCGTGATCGAGTTCCCCGAGTCGGCGTGGGGACACGAGGCGCGCTCGATCCGCCAGATCGACTTCGCGTACCGCAACGTGCCCGGCGAGGGTCACGCCCACGTCCAGGTGTGGGGCTGGCGCGCCGGCGCCGAGGCGCCGCCTCCGCCGCCGGCGTGGGACTCGACGGGCTGGACCAAGCTCGGCGAGCGCGAGGTCCACGGCCACGGCAAGATGGAGCGCGACACGATCCCGGTCGGACGCTACGAGGGCAAGTTCCGCCGGCTCACCCTGCTGGTCGAGAACAGCGATCTCGAGCTGGTCGACATGACGATCCGGCTCGGCCACGGCAACGTGTTCCGTCCCGGCGTCACGCACTTCTTCCGCGACGGCCAGCGCACGCGCCTGATCGAGCTGCCCGACTCGGCGTGGGGCGACGGCTCGCGCCACATCGAGGGCATCGACTTCACGTACCGCAACGTGCCGGGCGAGGGCCACGCGCACGTCGTGGTGTTCGGGCAGTAGGAATCACGCGCGCGCGTCCCGGCATGCCGCGGCTGAGGTAGAACACGGCATGCATCCGTTCGCAGGCAAGCGCGTCGCCGTCGTGATGGGCGGGCTGTCGGCCGAGCGCGAGGTCTCGCTCAACACCGGCGGCGGCGTGCTCGCGGCGCTGCTCGACAACCAGTGGGACGCGGTCGCGATCGACTGGCGCGACGGGACGAGCCTGGCGCAGCTACTCGAGCAAGCCGGCGCGCAGGTCGTGTGGAACGCGCTGCACGGCACGTGGGGCGAGGACGGCGCGGTCCAGGGGCTGTGCGCGTGCCTGCGCCTGCCGTGCACCGGCTCGGGCATCCTCGCGAGCGCGCTCGCGATGGACAAGGTGATGTCCAAGCGGATCTTCGAGTCGAGCGGCGTGCCGACGCCGCGCTGGCAGCTGCTGCCGCACGATGGCCCGGCCGATGGCAGCGACGCGCCCGCCGCGCTCGCGAGCTGGACGCTGCCGCTGGTGGTCAAGCCCGCCAACGAGGGCAGCTCGGTCGGCGTGACGATCGTCGAGGACCTCGCGCAGCTGCCCGGCGCGGTCGCGCTCGCGCGCCGCCATCACGGCCAGGTGATCGTCGAGGACTACATCGCCGGGACCGAGGTGTTCGTCGGCATCCTCGATGACCGCGTGCTCGGCTCGGTCGAGGTCCGGCCGGCGACCCGGTTCTACGACTACGACGCGAAGTACAACCGCACCGACACCAGGTACCTGCTGCCGCCCGAGCTGCCGCGCGACGTGGTCGAGCGCGCCGAGCACCACGCGCTCGCCGCGTATCGCGCGCTCGGCTGCACCGGTCACTCGCGGCCGGATCTGCGGATCGACAGCGCGGGCCACCCGTTCGTGCTCGAGGTCAACACCCTGCCGGGCATGACCAAGACGAGCCTGCTGCCGAAGATCGCGCGCGCCGCGGGGATCGACTACGCGGCCTTGTGCGAGCTGATCCTCGCGTCGGCGGCGTAGGCTACCTCTTGCAGATCATGTCGTAGACCGGCATCCAGGTCTTGCCCTTGTCGGCCGAGACCTCGCCCCACACGTGCATGCCCTTCTTGAGGTCGCTCGCGTCGACGTGCTCGCGCAACGTCGCCTCGCCGTGCTCGCTCCACGAGGTCAGGTCGTACTGCTCCTTCATGTCCTTCATGCCGTCGGAGGTGCCGGTCGCGACCATCCCGGTGCTGTCGACCAGGGTGCGCTGCCACTTGCTCGTGCCCGGGTTGTAGGTCGTGTAGGACTCGAGCTTGAACGGCTGGGCGGTCTTGCCCTCGCCGACCTTGCCGACGAACGAGTCGTGCATCCACATGCCATCGAGGTCGCCCTTCGCGGTCATCGTCGCGGTGAACTTCGGGCCGCTCGCACCGTCGACCGTGCCGGAGCACGCCCACCGGCCGCTCGCCGACTTGATCAGATCGGTCACCTGGCTGGGCGGCTTGGGCATCGCCGGCATCGCCGCGGGCGCCGCCGGTGCAGGCCCGGCGATCGCCAGCCCGGTCACGCCGGTCACCACCGCGATCGCGAACCACGAGAGCTTGTTCATTTGCGTTCTCCTGTCGAAAGGACGCGCACTATACTTCGACGTGATCTGCCGATCGGGATTCACCGCCGCGATCGTGCTCGCCGGGTGCGGAGCGGCACCATCCCGGCCGGCGCCGGCTCCCGCGCCGATCGCCGCACCGGCGCCGGTCGTCCATCACCTCGACGATCCCGATCTCAACCACCACGACACCAGGCTGCTCGCGATCGACTGGGCGCACGTGACGATCGCGAGCGACGCCGACGCGCTCGCGCTGTGGCAGCAGATCGCGCCCACCGGCGACGACTGGGACGAAAAGCTCGCCGAGATCCCGACCGACCAGCCGGTCGCGCACGCGCTCGCGCTGGCGATGCTCGCCGCCGGCAACTTCACCTGCGCCGCGCCGGCGCAGCCCGCCTGCGTGAAGGTCCCGATCGATCTGCCCGACCCGCCGCCCGGCTCGACCCTCACCGATCCGTGCCTGCGCCGCATGCTCGCGCTGTGGTCGCTCGCCCAGCTCGACGACGACGACCTGCCGCGCGTCCTGCCCGCGCTGCGCGCGATCGTCGCGATCCCGCCGCCGGAGTCGCAGCTGGTCGCGGCCGCGCTCAAGGCCGTGCCCGAGAACGATCAGGACGACCGCCTCGCGTTGCTCGCGATCGCGTGGAAGGCCGGCCAGCGCGACGTGGTCGACGTCTCGCTCGGCGATCTCGACGAGGCCCACCTGGTGACCGCGGTGACCAGGCTCCACATCGACGGCGCGCTCGAGGTGCTGCCGGCCGAGACCGAGCACGCGACCTACCTCGCCGCGATCACCGACGAGCAGCTCGCGCCGGGCGCGCGCGCGCAGGCGATGGTCGATCTCACGGCATCGGCCGACGCGCTCGCCCCCGACGTGCGCGCCGCGCTGCTCGCCGCCGCGAAGTCGCCGGATTGCTCGGTCGCCGCCGCGGCCGCCCGCGCGCTCGCGCTGCACGGCCAGCCGGCGAGCGCGCCGGCGGTGCCGCGCACCAGCTCGCCCGCCGCGATGATGCGCGCGATGTGCGTGCTCGCCAGCTTCGAGCAGCTGGCGCGCGCCGACGAGCCGTCGTACCTGCACGGCTACATCCCACCGCGCGGGCTCGAGCTGATCCAGGTCACCTACGATCCGTACGGCGACGGCGACGCCGCCGATCCGCACACCTCGCGCTCGGTCGATCTGGTCCCGCCGGATCAGGTCGTGCTGCCCGAGCTCGACGATCTGGTGCGCGCGATGCGGCACTGCACCGGCACGACCTGCCACACCGACGAGCACGAGTTCCGCTTCACGTGGAAGCCGTACGGTGGCCGCTTGCTGCTCGCGCGGCTCGAGGTGATCGAGAATCCACCGTGCAAGGAAGGGCCTGCGATTTCGAATCCTTGACCCTGCGCGATGGATCTTGCCCGGCGCTGTGGCACGATAGCCTCGATGGGTCGGACGCTCGCGCTCGTGGCTTCCCTCGCCGTCGCGCTGGGGATCGCGGTCGCGACGCTGCCCGCGCACGCGCAGGTGTTCAAGCCGCGCGGCGCAGGCTCCAATGCCTCGGCCGGCACCAGCTCGTCGGGAGGCACGACCAGCGCGCCCGCACACAAGAGGGTCGTGAAGAAGAAGCCGGCGAAGAAGGACGACGACGACGACGATGACGACTCGTCGAGCGACGACGACGACAAGCCGGCCGCCAAGTCCGACCGGACGAGCAAGGCCAAGACGAGCAAGACCGCCAAGGCGAGCAAGGCGTCCAAGGACAAGGACGACGACGACGACGACGACAGCGACGACAAGCCCGACAAGCCCGACAAGAAGGCCGTGAAGTCGCGCACCGCGGCCGCGCGTCACGCCACGCCGGCAGCCGCGAAGAAGGGCAAGAAGGCCAAGGACGAGCCCGCCGATCCCGACTTCGTCAAGATCACGGACGACGACGAATAGCGCGATCTAGGCGCACGTCTGTTCAGCGGCGATCGCCCGCGGCTCCAAAAAATTGCCACGGTGATCCCGCCATGCGTATGTCCGAATCATGGATCGATCCCGCCGGGGGACGCAGGACGTCGCGTCGCCTCCGCCTGCATCGCGGCTGATCTTGAAGCCGCGCCGCAACCGGCGGCGTCAACCCGAGCCCACGCTGTGGTCGCGCATGCCGCGGCCGGCCGCGCTCGCCGACGCGTGCGGCCGCGCGCTGCGGCGCTCGCTGCCCGCGCTCGCCGCGATCGGCGTGCTCGGCGCGATCGGCGGCACCGCGTGGGCCGGCTATCACTTCGTGACCACCTCGCCGCGGTTCGCGATCGACGAGCTCGCGATCCACGGCACCCACCAGCTGTCGTCCGATCACGTGCTCGGCGAGCTGCCGATCCGGCGCGGCGACAACGTGTTCGCCGCCGATCTCGACCGCGCGGTCGCCGCGCTGCGCGCCGATCCGTGGATCGCCGACGCCTCGGCCCGGCGGATCCTGCCGCACACGATCGCGATCGACATCCGCGAGCGCACCGCGGCGGCGTTGATCGAGCTCGGCGGGCTGTACCTGGTCGACGCCACGGGCCACCCGTTCAAGCGCGCCGCGATCGGAAGCGGCGAGGGCGCCGGCCTGCCCGCGATCACCGGCGTTCCCCGCGCCGGCTACCTCGCCGATCCCGATGCCGCCGCGGCGCAGGTCCAGAGCGCGCTCGGTGCGCTCGCGCAGTGGCGGAGCAACCCGGCGCGCCCCGCGATCGGCGAGGTCCATCTCGGCCCGCATGGCGCACTCGCGCTCTACACCTACGACCGCGCCACCGCGATCGAGCTCGGCGCGCCAAGCGAGCTCGCGGCGCGCCTTCGCACGTTCGACGCGGTGTGGGCCGAGCTCGATGACAGCGAGCGCGCCCGCGCCCGCGCGATCCACCTCGATGCCCGCCCCGACCGCGTGACCATCGCGCTGTCGCCCTCTCTCGATCGGTAACACCCCACCATGGCAAAGCCCAAGACAAGCGAGATCGTCGTCGGCCTGGACATCGGCACCACCAAGATCGCGTGCATCGCGGGCGAGGTGACCGAGGACGGCGTGGACATCATCGGCATCGGCACCGCGCCCTCGAAGGGGCTGCGCCGCGGCTACGTGGTCAACATCGACGCCACGGTGTCGTCGATCCAGCAAGCGGTCGACGAGGCCGAGAACATGGCCGGCTGCGAGATCTCGACGGTGTACGCCGCGATCTCGGGCGCGCACGTGCGCGGGCTCAACTCGCACGGCATCGTCGCGGTCAAGGACAAGGAGGTCCGCGAGGCGGACATCTCGCGGGTGATCGACGCGGCCAAGGCGGTCGCGATCCCGATGGACCGCGAGGTGCTGCACGTGCTGCCGCAGCAATACGTCGTCGACGATCAGGACGGCATCCGCGATCCGCTCGGCATGGCCGGCGTGCGGCTCGAGGCCAAGGTCCACATCGTGACGACCGCGGTCGCGAGCGCGCAGAACGTCATCAAGTGCGCGAACCGCTGCAACCTGCAGGTCGCCGACATCGTGCTCGAGTCGCTGGCGTCGTCGGCCGCGGTGCTCGAGGACGACGAGAAGGAGCTCGGCGTCGCGATGGTCGACATCGGCGGCGGCACGTGCGACCTGATGGTCTACGCCGACGGCGCGATCGTCCACACCGCGGTGCTGCCGCTCGGCGGCGGCCACGTCACCAACGACATCGCCACCGTGCTGCGCACGCCGCTCGACTCGGCCGAGAAGATCAAGCGCAAGTACGGCTGCGCGTGGCGCGGCCACGTCGAGGACGGCGAGACCATGGAGGTGCCGTCGGTCGGCGGCCGCGGGCCGCGCGTGCTGCCGCGGCTCAAGCTGGTCGAGGTGATCGAGCCGCGGGTCGAGGAGATCTTCGAGCACGTCAAGAAGGAGCTGATGCGCTCGGGCTACGCCGACGGCCTGGCCGCGGGCGTCGTGCTCACCGGCGGCGCGACCGCGATGGACGGCGTATGCGACATCGCCGAGCACGTGCTCGGCCTGCCGACCCGGCGCGGCGTGCCGACCAAGATCGGCGGGCTGGTCGACGTCGTGCGCTCGCCGTCGTACTCGACCGGCGTCGGCCTGGTCATGTTCGGCTCCGACCAGGGCAGCGAGACCAAGCAGGCCGCGCGCGCCGAGGAGCGCCCGGGGCTGTTCCGGCGCGCGTTCGGTCGGCTGGCCGAGATGTTCTAGACCCGTCGCGGATTTCTGAGATCGCGGCACGCGAAGTCTCCGAGATCGCGAGCGGGGTCGCGTGGAACATGCGTTGCACCGCGGCCGCGCATGATGCGACTCGCGATCGCGGCGCTGCTCGTGGGCTGTGGCACGGGGCAGCCGCTTCCGCCCTCGAACACCACGCCGATCCAGTGCGGCTCGGGCACGTGCGAGCCCGGCAACTACTGTGCACAGGTTTGCACGTGCTGCGGCATCCCGGGCGGCACGCCCTCGGGCTACAGCGAGTGCCGCACGATCCCGACCACGTGCACCAGCGACACCGGCGACGCGCTGCGCGACTGCCTGGAGCAGCAGACCGGCGGCGAGACCCTCGACAACGAGGATCCGCGGATGGTGTCGTTCCCCTGCGCGTGATCGAGGCGACTACTGCGGCACCGCGCCGCTGTCGGGATCGAAGCCGGCCAGGCCGGTGATCGCGCTCATGTCGACCGCCTCGAAGTCGGAGGCGTGCACCGCCTGCACGACGGTGAACGTGTCGTCCTCCCAGCTCGCGCTCGGCTCGCCGGTGACGTACATGCTCGACCCGCCGTCGGCGATGTAGATGCCGTAGGTCTTCATCGCGGTGAGGATCGCGGTGGCCTGCACGTTGGCGCCGGCCGGGATCTGGTAGCTCGCCTTGAGCCGGAACGCCTGGCCCATCTCCGGCAAGCTGGTCG
The DNA here is from genome assembly GCA_035516595.1 of Kofleriaceae bacterium. Taxonomy (GTDB): domain Bacteria; phylum Myxococcota_A; class Polyangia; order Haliangiales; family Haliangiaceae; genus JABFXX01. The sequence goes on from DATJAE010000389.1 coordinate 59,588, forward strand.
ACGACGAGCTGCCGGCCTCGTGGCGGGCGGGCCAGATGTACGTGTCGCGGATGCTCGACGACTCGATCGTGAAGCGCAGCGCGTGGGTGATCGTGCCCGAGCTCGCCTCGTCGGCCTTGAGCAGGAGCGGCAGGATCGGAAAGCCGGCGGCGTCGGCCGAGGTCCAGTCGGCCGGGCGCAGGTCGTCCGAGCGCAGGTCCCAGCTCGCCGAGCCGAAGATGTTCCACGTCCCGGTCGCCGGCTCGTAGACGTGGAACGCCTCCCACAGCCGGCACGCGTCGGAGTCGAGCACCAGCAGGTGGTGGTCGCCGTACGGCTGCTCGTCGGCGGCCATGTCGATCCCGCCCTCGACGATCGGATCGGTCGGGACCGGCAGGTAGGGCGCGGCGATCGTGCACGGCGAGGTGAGCTGCTTCGACGCGTCGGCGCAGTCGCTCTCGCTGGTCGGATCCCAGTCGAGCGACGGGTCGGTCGACTTGTAGGCGACCTGCGTCCAGCTCAGCGAGCTGCCGTTCACGACGTTGTACGGGATGCCGTAGAAGTCGTCGGCGGTCTGGTCGGTGTCGGTGCCGAGGTCCAGGTGGACCTTGACCGAGCCGCCGATCGTCGCGATGTAGGCGTCCGAGCTGGGATCGACCGGCAGCGTGTCGATCGGCGTGTTGAAGATGTGATCGGCCGGCAGCACCGGGCAGCCGGCGAGCATCGTGCCCGTGCCGGGCGGGATCGGCCCGGGCTTCGAAGAACCGCCGCCGCACGCAGCGAGCACACCCACGACGAAGAACGTTCTCATCGCGATCCCCCGATCAAAAACTTGCCCCCCATGATCGCTCACTTTCATATGGCCTTACCAGGGGGCAATTCCAACCATGGCACTCATCGAATTCGACGACGTCAGTCACGCGAAGATCCTCGTCATCGGTGTCGGCGGAGGTGGCGGCAACGCGGTCAACACCATGATCAGCGGCAACCTCGACGGCGTCGAGTTCGTGGTGGCGAACACCGATCTCCAGGCGCTCGAGGCCAACATGGCGCCGCACAAGATCCAGCTCGGCAACGCGCTGACCAAGGGGCTCGGCGCCGGCGCCAACCCCGACGTCGGCCGGCGCTCGGCCGAGGAGAGCATGCAGCACATCGCCGACGTGATCGCGGGCGCCGACATGGTGTTCGTGACCGCCGGCATGGGCGGCGGCACCGGCACCGGCGCGGCGCCGGTGATCGCGCAGATCGCGCGCGACTGCGGTGCGCTCACCGTCGGCGTGGTCACCAAGCCGTTCGGCTTCGAGGGCAAGAAGCGGGCGAAGCAGGCGGTCGAGGGCATCGACCGGCTCGCCCAGGCGGTCGACACGCTGATCGTGATCCCGAACAACCGGCTGCTCGCCCTGGTCGGGCAGTCGACCTCGATGGTCGAGGCGTTCCGCAAGGCCGACAGCGTGCTGCTCAACGCCGTGCAGGGCATCAGCGACCTGATGACCGTGCCCGGCCTCATCAACGTCGACTTCGCCGACGTCCGCACGATCATGTCGAGCATGGGCCGGGCGCTCATGGGTACCGGCGTCGGCGAGGGCAAGCGCCGCGCGACCGAGGCCGCCGAGATGGCGATCTCTTCGCCGCTGCTCGAGGACGTCTCGATCGAAGGCGCGACCGGCATCCTCATCAACATCACCGGCGGCCCCGACCTGACGCTGCACGAGGTCAACGAGGCGTCGTCGCTCATCCAGCAGGCGGCGCACGAGGACGCG
>DATJAE010000390.1:0-3085 GCA_035516595.1 Kofleriaceae bacterium
GAGGCGGACCTCGAGGAGGAGCCGGCGCTCGCGGCACCTCCGCCGGCGCCGGTCGTGATCCAACCGCGCCGGCGCGCGAGCAGCGAGCACGCGGCGGTCCGCGCCGAGCCCGACGAGGTCACCGCGCCGGCGCGCGAGCCGACGATGATCCTGCGCGAGCCGCATGGCCGTCCGCGCGGCGACAGCGAGCCGCCGCAGAACGTCGTGGTCGCCGAGCGCGGCGCCGACGAGCACTGGTCCGAGCCGGTGGCGCTGGCCGAGCTCGCCGAGCTCGCCGAGGCCGACGATCATCGCGACCTGGTCGCGGTCGCGGTCGACGAGATCGATCCGGTCGCGTTCGACACGCTCGGCGAGGACCAGCCGACCCCGCCGCCCGAGCCGCTCGGCGAGCCGCTGCCACCGCCGCCGCCCGCGCCGCTGCCCGCCGCGCCGCCGCCCGCGCCGACCACCCACATCGACACGGCCAGCGACGAGCCGGTCGGCCGCGACTTCGCCCGCCAGCTGCGCGCCAAGATGTCGATGATGGCGCAGCGGCTGTTCCAGGCCGACAGCGCCTCGCCGCCGCCGGTCGACCTGCGGCCGCGCCACGACGCGCAGACCGAGATCGATCTCGCGTCGCTCGGAGACGAGCCCGCGCTGATCGGCGGGCTGACCGAGATCGAGTCGCGCAGCGCGCGCCCGGCCGACGCGCGCGAGCTCATCACGTCGCCCGGCTCCTGGGACACCCAGGTACGCGAGCGCGGCCTGCCGGACTCCGGCGAGATCGTGCGCGGCGTGTCGGATGCCGCGATGCTGGTCGCGAAGATGTTCGCGCAGGGCTCGACCGGCCGGGTCGGGTTTCGCCGCACGGACGGCGAGAAGGTCGTGTACTTCGATCAGGGGCGGCCGGTGTTCGCGGCGTCGACCGAGGCCGGCGATCGCATGGGCGAGCTGCTCGTGCGCGAGGGCAAGATCACCGCGGCGCAGTACGAGCGCTGCCAGAGCCAGGCGACCCACTCCGGCCGGCGGATGGGCGAGATCCTCGTCGACTTCGGCTACCTCAAGCGCCGCGAGCTCCTGCCCGCGGTGCGCCGCCACGTCGAGGACATCCTGTACTCGCTGTTCGGCTGGGACAGCGGCCACTATCACATCCACCTGGACTCGACGCCGTCGGCCGAGCGCATCCGGCTGTCGCGCCACCCGGCGTCGCTGATCCTCGAGGGCATCCGCCGCAAGCTCGATCGCACGAGCCTCGAGCGCCTGGTCGGCCCGCCGTCGACCGTGATCGAGGTCGCCGATCGCGAGCGGCTCGGCGGGATCATGAACGTCGGCGACCTCGCGCCCGAGGAGCGCGCCGCGCTCGCCGGGTTCGACGGCCAGGTCGATCTCGCGCAGGTCGCGCGCGCGACCGGCGTCGATCTCGCGGACCTGCTGCCGCTGGCGTGGGCGCTGTGCGTGCTCGGCCTGGCGACCGCGCGGCGCGCCGAGGCCGAGGTGGTCGACGAGGCCTCGGCGCTGGTCGGCGAGACCGACCTCGCGATCGATCGCGAGCGCGTGCGCGCGCGCTGGCAGCTGGTCGGCGAGGCCGACTACTTCGCGCTGCTCGGCGTGCGGCGCGACGCGACCGGGTTCGAGATCCGCCGCGCCTACCAGTCGGCGCGCCGCGACTTCGCGGCGGACTGCTTCCCGACCGATCTGCGCCGCGAGCTCGCGCAGGAGCTCGAGGACATCGCGAACGTGCTCGACGAGGCGTTTCGCGTGCTGCGCGACGATCGGCTGCGCGTGACCTACCTCGCGAACCTCGTCGAGTGATGCGGGTCGCGTTCCTCGGCTCGCCGGAGTTCGCCGTGCCGTGTCTGCGCGCGCTGGCCGGCGCGCACGAGGTCGCGCTCGTCGTGTCGCAACCCGACAAGCCGGCGGGGCGCGGCGGCGAGCTGCGCGCGCCGGCGGTCAAGCTCGCCGCGCAGGAGCTCGGCCTGCCGGTGATCCAGCCGCGCTCGGCACGGACCGGCGAGCTCGCGCAGGCGCTCGCGGCGTGCGGCGCCGAGCTCGCCGTCGTGGTCGCGTACGGCAAGATCCTGCCGCCCGCCGTGCTCGCCGCGGTGCCGCGCGGCTGCATCAACGTCCACGCGTCGTTGTTGCCGGCGTATCGGGGCGCCGCGCCGGTGCAGTGGGCGGTGATTCGCGGCGAGCGCACCACCGGCGTCGCGATCATGCAGCTCGACGAGGGCATGGACACCGGGCCGGTCTACCTGGCGCGCGAGGTCGCGATCGATCCCGACGAGACTGCCGGGGAACTGCTCGCGCGGCTGGCGCCGATCGGCGCGGCGGCGCTGCTCGACGCGATCGCGGCGATCGCGGCCGGCACGGCGCGCGCGGCGCCGCAGGATCACGCGCGCGCGACGATGGCGCCGATGCTCGCGAAGGCCGACGGCGCGATCGACTTCGCGCGGCCCGCGGTCGAGGTCGCGGCGCGGATCCGCGGCGTCGATCCGTGGCCGGGCGCGCACGCGCTGCTGCGCGGCCAGGTCGTCAAGCTGTTCCGCGCGCGCGCGGTCGCCGGCAGCGGCGCGCCGGGCGCGGTGCTCGCGATCGACGGCGACGGCGTGCGCGTCGCGTGCGGCGACGGCGCGGTCGCGATCCGCGACGTCCAGGTGCCGGGCCGCAAGCGGATGGCCGCGGCGCAGCTCGCGACCGGGCGCGGGCTCGCGGTCGGTGACGTGCTGGCCGCGCCGCCGCGCGAGGCGCCGGCGTGACGCCGCGCGAGCTGGCGCGCCGCGTGCTCGATCGCGTCGCGAAGGACAAGGCGTGGGCGACGCCCGCGCTCGACGGCGAGCTCGCGCGCGCCGGGCTCGACGATCGCGACCGCCGGCTCGCGTCCGAGCTGGTCTACGGCGTGCTCCGCCACCGCACCCGGCTCGATCGCGCGCTCGCCGCGCACGCCGATCTCAAGCGCACGCCGCCGCGCGTGATCACCGCGCTGCGCGTCGCGGCCTACCAGCTGCTGATGCTCGATCGCGTGCCGCCGTACGCCGCGGTCGACGACGCGGTCGGCGCCGCGCGCGACGCCGGCGGGCCGAAGCTCGCCGGCTTCGCCAACGCGGTC
>DATJAE010000391.1:0-7802 GCA_035516595.1 Kofleriaceae bacterium
CGCCGCTGGTCCCGGCCAGCGAATCGACCGTCGGGCCCACGCTCGGCCACGACGCGATCGACAAGGCGCGGCTGTCGTTCGAGCTCGGCATCGTGCTGGTCATCCTGATCATGGTCGGCATCTATCGCTGGTCCGGCATGATCGCGGTGTTCGCGGTCGTGTTCCACATCCTCATGACCCTCGCGGTCATGGCGCTGTTCGGCGCGACGCTGACCTTGCCGGGCATCGCCGCGATCGTGCTGTCGATCGGCATGGAGGTCGACGGCAACATCTTGATCTACGAGCGCATACGCGACGAGCTGTTGCTCGGCAAATCCGTGCGCGGCGCGATCGACCTCGGGTTCTCGCGCGCGTTCTCCGCGATCCTCGACGGCCAGCTCACCACCGCGGCCGCCGGCTGGGTGCTCCTGCAATACGGCTCGGGCCCGATCAAGGGCTTCGCCGTGATGCTGCTCGTCGGCGTGTTCACCACCCTCACCACCAACATCTGGGTCACCCGCATTCTGTTCGACCACGCGGTCGCGCGGAAGAAGGGTCAGCAACTCCAGACTTTGTCGATCTGAGAGGCCAGACCCATGCCCGTCGACACCGAGCACCGCTTCCGCTACCTCCTGCCACCCGGCAACAACTTCGCGTTCGTCGCGAAGTTCAAGATCTGGATCGTCATCTCGTGCCTGCTGATGGCCACGAGCATCGGCGCGCTGTTCGTGAACAACGCGGTTCGCGGCAGCTACATGAACTGGACGATCGACTTCAAGGGCGGCACCGAGATCATCTACGCGTTCCAGGACAAGACCAGCCACGCCTACGTCAACGTCGACACCGGCAAGGTGCGCGAGGGCCTCGCGGCCGCCGGCGAGCATGACCTCGAGGTCTCCAACTTCTCGTGGGCCGACGACGACGGCAAGACCGTCCAGGGCATGATCGTCCGCACGCCGCGGTTCACCGCGCTGCCGGACGAGGCCGAGAAGCAGGCGACCGCCGACTTCTCGGCCAAGTTCGCCGATCGCAAGATCAACAAGCTGTCGTGGTCCGGCGACCGCCTGTACGTGCGCTCGGAGAAGCCGATCACGAACCAGGAGGCGGCACCGGTGTTCAGCGCCGTGACCTACGAAAAGGTCGATGCCAAGACCGGCGCCAAGACCAAGGTCAGCGGCGCGCTCGAGCTCAAGCCGTGGCTGCCCGGCGAGAACGACCAGTACCTGCACGCGGACGAGAGCACCGGCGAGTACAACGAGGTGTTCTCGATGTGGGGCCTCGATCGCCAGTACCAGCAGGCGCTCGACAAGGCGATGCCCAACGTCGAGGCGATCCCGCGCCAGAGCTACGGCGTCGGCGCCAAGGCCGGCGACAAGCTGCGCAACGACGCGGCGAAGTCGATCATCTACGCGCTGTTCCTGATCATGCTCTACCTCGCGTTCCGGTTCGACATCCGCTACGCGCCGGGCGCGGCGTTCGCGACCGTGCACGACGCGATGATGGTGATCGGCGTGTTCGCCGTGACCTGGACGGAGGTGTCGCTGACCTCGGTCGCGGGCCTGTTGACCGTCATGGGCTACTCGACCAACGACACCGTGATCGTGTTCGACCGCATCCGCGAGAACCAGGCCAAGCTCAAGGACAAGAAGATCGATCGGATCGTCGATCTGTCGCTCAACGAGATGCTGACCCGCACGATCCTGACGTCATCGACCGTGTTCGCGACGACGTTGATCATGAACATCTTCGGCACCGGCGATGTGCGCAACTTCGCGTTCGCGATGAACATCGGCGTGATCGTCGGGACGTACTCGTCGATCTTCCTCGCGTCGCCGATCTTCATGTGGATCTCGAAGAAGTGGTACTCGGCGCCGTCGAAGCGACGGATCGTGCCGACCAGGCCCGATCCCCAGATGGCCGAATAGCCGGCATACAGATCCCGGGATCTGCTCGGGAATTGTCAGAGGGGCCCACTAGCGTGCGCGCGTGGACCTTCGCATTCGGCCGGTCGACGAGCGCCTCGTCGGAAAGCTCGCGGCCGCGCTGCGCGTGCGGCCGGCGACGGCACGCTGTCTCGCGCTGCGCGGCGTCGCCGATCCGCGCGACGCGCAGGGCTTCATCGATCCGCGGCTCGCGGCGTTGCGGCCGCCGATCGGGCTCGCCGGGCTGTCGCGCGCGGTCGGCCGGCTCGCCGATGCGGTCGCGCGCGGCGAGCGCATCGGCGTGTTCGGCGACTACGACGTCGATGGCGTGACCACCGCGGCGCTGCTCACGTCGTTCCTGCGCGCGGCGGGCGGCGAGGTCGCGTGCGCGGTCGCGCGGCGCGACGCCGGTTACGGCTTCACCGCGGCGGCGGCGGCCGACTTCGCGGCGCGCGGCTGCCGCGTCGTCGTGACCGGCGACTGCGGCACGAGCGACGTCGAGGCGCTGCGCGTCGGCGCGGCCGCCGGGATCGACGTGATCGTGGTCGACCATCACACGGTGCCCGCGGCCGACGCGGACCATCCGTCGCACACGCTGGTCAATCCGTTCCGCCACGACTCGACGTTCCCGTTTCGCGGGATGGCGTCGGTCGGCCTGGGCTTCTACGTCGCGGCGTCGGTGCGCACCGAGCTGCGCGAGCGCGGCTGGTTTCGCGATCGCCCCGAGCCGGACGTGCGCGAGCTGCTCGATCTGGTCGCGCTCGGCACGATCGCCGATCTCGTCCCGCTGTCGGCCGAGAACCGGATCCTCACCGCGCTCGGGCTACGCCGGTTGCAGCTGCGCGCGCGGCCGGGCATCGCGGCGCTGCTCGCGGCGGCGGGCGTCGACGGCGAGCGCGAGATCGACGCGCGCACGGTCGCGTGGCGGATCGCGCCGCGGATCAACGCGCCGGGCCGGCTCGGCGCGGCGGAGCCGGCGCTCGCGCTCCTGCTCGCGGACGGCGAGGCGGCCGAGGCGCGCGCCCAGGCGCTCGAGGCGGCGAACACCGAGCGCCGCGCGATCCAGCAGCGCGTGCTCGACGAGGCGCTCGCGATGCTCGGCGAGCGCGATCCCGGCCCGGCGATCGTGCTGGCGGGCGAGGGCTGGCCGCCCGGCGTGGTCGGCATCGTCGCGGCCAAGCTGGTCGATCGCTACCAGCGGCCGGCGTTCGTCGTCGGGATCGATCCGGCCACCGGGCTCGGCCGGGGTTCGGCGCGCACGATCGCCGGCGTCAACCTGTACGACGCGCTGGCTGCGAGCGCGGACTGCCTCGATCGGTTCGGCGGGCACGCCGCCGCGGCCGGGTTCACGGTGCAGCGCGCCGCGGTGCCCGCGCTCGCCGAGTCGCTCGCCGGCGCGGTGCACCGGCTCGCCGAGGGCTCGGGCCCGATCGCCGCGGCGGGCCGCGAGGTCGACGCCGAGGTCAGCCTCGGCGAGGTCGACGAGCGGCTGGCGCAGGAGCTGGCCGGGCTCGGTCCGTTCGGCCAGGCCAACCCGGCGCCGCTGCTGGTCACGCGCGGCGCGCGCGTCACCTCGGCGCGCCGGGTGGGCGACGGCGCGCACCTCCGGCTGGTGCTCGAGGACGATCGCCAGATCAGCCGCGAGGCGATCGGGTTCCGGCTCGGCGAGCGTCCGGTCGAGGTCGGCGCCCGGCTCGACCTCGCGTTCGTCCCCGCGATCTCGACCTGGCAGGGCCGGCGAAGCGCCGAGCTCGAGGTCGCGGATCTCGCGATCGTGTCGTGACGTGGTAGATCCTCGGACGTGAGCGATCCGGACGGCCCCAGCGGCCCCAGCGGCCCCAGCAGCCCCAGCAGCGACGACGAGGTGCCGAAGCTGCCGCGCGGCCGCGGCATGAAGCTGTCCACCGCAGAGCTGTTTCGCATCGTGCTGACGCTCGCGATGCTGATCGCGATCATCGCGCTCGCCAGGCCGTGCGGCAACGCGGTGTCGAACTTCGTGATGGGCTTCGGCACGGGCACTGACCAGCCCGCGAGCAAGCTGCCCAGGCCCGACAACGTCGAGGTGGTCGCGCCCAAGCCCGACGCCGGCATGCACTACGTCGAGATCGGCGGCGACATGACGCCCGAGCAGCGCGAGGCCGCGGTCAAGGCCGAGCAGCAGCGCGCGCGCGCGGCCGCGAACGGATCCGCCGGGCGCTCAGCGCCATAGCACCGCGTGCGACAGGCACGGCATCTGCGCGCGCCGCTTGGCGATCGCTTCGCCGTCGAGCGTCGCGACCACCACGCCGTCGCCGTCGGGGCGCTCGCCGACCACCGTGCCCCACGGATCGACGATCATCGTGTGGCCGTAGCTCTCGCGCTTGTCGTTGTGGCGGCCCCACTGCGCGGCCGCGACCAGCCACGCCTGATCCTCGATCGCGCGCGCGCGCAGCAGGGTGTGCCAGTGCGCCGCGCCGGTGTGCGCGGTGAACGCGGCGGGCACGAGCAGCACCTGCGCGCCCATGTCCTTGACCAGCTTGCGGTACAGCTCGGGAAAGCGGACGTCGTAGCAGATCGACAGCCCGATCGGGGCGCCGTCGATGTCGACCACCACCAGGTCCTCGCCCGGCGCGGTCGCGTCGGATTCGCGCAGCACCGCGCCGCCCGGGATGTCGACGTCGAACAGGTGGATCTTGCGGTAGCGCGCGACCAGCTCGCCGCCCGGATCGACCACGACGCACGCGTTGTAGGTGCGCTGCGGATCGCCCGGCACGATCTCCGGGGTGCCGCCGCCGATCATCCACACGCCGTGCTTGGTCGCGAGCTCGCGCAGCATCGTCATGACCGGCCCGGTGCGGTGCTCGAGCACCTCGGCGATCGCGAGCTTGTCGGCCTCGCCGCGGCCGAGCAGCGCGAAGCACTCGGGCAAGACGACCAGCCGCGCGCCGTCGGCGACCGCCTGACCGGTCAGCGCGCCGCACGCGGTCAGGTTCGCGGTGAGATCCCCGGTCGAGCGCATCTGGACGGCGCCGACCCGTAGCTGCCACGTCATTTCAGGTAGGTACCACGTGCACGAAACCCTTGCTCTCGCTGGGAGCGGATGGTACCTAGCGCTCAGCTTCAATCGCTCCGCGGTAGAGGTGGCCCTTCGGCCACCTTTTTTTTCGCCCGATCACACCCCGTCATGTCGCGTAACCCCTTGCATCAGCGTCTGATCGACATCGTCGAGCCGGTCCTTGTCGCGGCCGGATTCGAGCTGGTCGACCTGCGCTTCGTGCTCGAGCAGGCGGGCTGGGTGCTGCGGGTTCAGGTCGACCTGCCGCTGGGCGAGGGCACGGACATCGCGGAGGTCCCGACCGACCGGGTCGACCTCCACGACTGCGAGGCGCTGTCGCGCGAGCTGTCCGCGGTGCTCGACGTCGAGGACCCGATCCCGCAGGCGTACCAGCTCGAGATCAGCTCGCCGGGCATCGAGCGGCCGCTGCGCACCGCCGCGCACTTCGCGCACTTCACCGGCAGCGAGGCCAAGATCCAGCTCGCGATCCCGCTCGCCACCGAGACCGGCGAGCGCCGCAACTTCAGGGGCGTCCTGCGCGGCGTCGACGGCGACCGCGTGTCGATCGAGTGCGACGGCACCACGTTCGCGCTGTCGATCGCCGACATCGATCACGCCAAGCTCGTGCCCGACTGGGATGCCGTCATGCACGGGCGCAGCGGCGCCGGCGCGCCGCGCCCGGGCCAGGCCAACAAGCGCGGGCATCGCCCGAGCCACAAGCACAAGCACGACTGAGGAAAACGTCATGGAAGCCAAGCTGGACATGGTCCTCGAGCAAGTAGGCCGCGACAAGAACATCGACAAGAGCGTGCTGGTCAGCGCGCTCGAGCAGGCGATCTTGACCGCCGCCAAGCGCACGTTCGGGATGAACCGCGAGATGGAGGCGAAGTTCAACCTCGAGACCGGCTCGGTCGATCTGTTCCTGATCGTGAACGTCGTCGAGGACGACGGCGACGCGATCGAAGGTCGCGAGATCACGGTGAAGGACGCGCACAAGGCCGGCCTCGAGGCCGAGCTCGGCGACGAGCTGTTGTTCCAGGTGTTCTACCGCGCCGAGGACGACGATCGCGCGCGCGAGCAGGACGAGAAGTTCGGCACCCTCATCGATCTCAAGAACGCGAGCAAGAAGTTCGGCCGGATCGCGGCGCAGACCGCCAAGCTGGTTATCTACCAGCGCGTGCGCGAGGCCGAGCGCGACAACGTCTACAACGAGTTCAAGGATCGCAAGGGCGAGATCATCTCGGGCATCGTGCGGCGGTTCGAGCGCGGCGCGCTGATCGTCGACATCGGCAAGGCCGAGGCGGTGCTGCCGATGCGCGAGCAGGTGCCGCGCGAGAGCTATCGCGTCGGCGACACGATCAAGGCGTACTGCCTCGACATCGATCGCAACGCGCGCGGCCCGCAGGTCATCCTGTCGCGCACCCACAAGGGCCTGCTCGAGAAGCTGTTCGAGCAGGAGGTGCCGGAGATCTACGAGAAGATCGTACGGATCGAGAGCTCGGCGCGCGAGCCCGGCGCACGCGCCAAGATCGCGGTGAGCTCGCGCGACCGCGACGTCGACCCGGTCGGCGCGTGCGTCGGCATGAAGGGCAGCCGGGTCCAGGCGGTCGTCCAGGAGCTGCGCGGCGAGAAGATCGACATCGTGCCGTACGACGACGATCCGGCGCGCTTCGTGTGCAACGCGATCGCGCCGGCCGAGGTCAAGCGCGTGATCATCGACGCCGAGGGCCACCGCATGGAGCTGATCGTCCCGGACGACAAGCTGTCGCTCGCGATCGGCAAGAAGGGCCAGAACGTGCGGCTGGCGTCGCAGCTCACCGGCTGGCGGATCGACATCCACAGCGAGTCGAAGATCTACGAGCTCGAGCGCCGCGCCAAGGAGCAGATCGCGCAGGCGATCGGCGGCGAGGGCTTCGAGAACGCGGTCGCCGAGACCCTGTTCAAGCTGGGCTGGCGCTCGGTCGGCGAGCTCGGCCGCGCCCACGTCGAGGAGCTCGCGGGCCTACCCGGAGTGGTAGGTCCCGACAACGCGCGCAAGATCATCGACGCCGCCAAGGCGTACGTCGCCAGCGGCGGCCGCCGCCACGATCACGCGCGCAAGGAGGCCGAGCGGCGGTCGCAGATGTCGGGCGACCAGCAGCTGCTCGAGCTCGACGGCGTGGACGACGACGTGCTCGGCGTGCTCCACGCCGCGAACATCCATTCGCCGGAGGATCTCATCAAGACTCCGATCGATCAGGTCGCGACCGCGACCGGCATCGACATGGGCGATCTCGCGCGGTTGCGGCAGCGCGCGATCAGCTGGCTGTCGGAGGTGTCGTCCTGACCCGCGTGCCGCAGCGCACGTGCGCCGGGTGTCGCCAGGTCGACGCCCAGCCGGCGCTCGTCCGCGTGGCCGGTGCGCCCGGTCGCGGGGCCTACGTGCATCCGCGCGCGAGCTGCGCCAATGCCGCGCTCCGCGGTGGGCTCGCCCGCTCGCTGCGGCGTACGCCTAGCGACGCCGAGCGCACGCGCGTCGCACAGATGTCACCGCACGCTGACAATTGGCTTGGAGCTAGCGTGGGTGGCCCAGAAGCTGTAGAAACAGGGACCTTGGCGCAGAAGAAGGAATGACCGGAGAGAAGATGCGCGTTTACGAGATTGCCAAAGAGGTCGGGATTCCGAACAAGGACCTCATCGCCAAGATCCGTGCGCTCGGGCTGGAAGTGAACAACCACATGTCCTCGCTCGACGCCGACGACGTCGCGCGCATCAAGCGGTCGCTCGAGAAGGAGAAGACCGCGGGCGAGAAGCCACAGCAAACCCAGAAGCTCGGCACTGGCGCCGTGCTGCGCCGCCGGTCGTCGGCGGACAAGGCGGCCGACGAG
>DATJAE010000392.1:0-25208 GCA_035516595.1 Kofleriaceae bacterium
GCGGTCTACGTGTTCGCGAGCGCCGGCGCGACCTGGGTCGAGCAGGCCTACGTCAAGGAAGCGCGCGCGAGCAGCGGCGACGCGTTCGGCACCGCGGTCTCGCTGTCGAGTGACGGCAACACGCTCGCGGTTGGCGCGCCGAACGAGTCGGGCGGCGGCACCGGGATCACCACGCTGCAGAACACGCGGATCGGCGGCAGCGGCGTGGCCTACGTGTTCGGGCGGACCTACCCCGAGTGGTGGCAGCTCGACTACGTGAAGGCTTCCAACACGGGCGCGGGCGATCGCTTCGGCTGGGGCGTGGTGCTGTCGGCCGATGCGCGCGCGCTGGCGGTCAGCGCGCCTGCGGAGGCGAGCGCAGCGATCGGCATCGACGGAAATCAGAGCGACAACAGCACGCCGACCGCGGGTGCGGCGTACGTCGTCCAGTGAATCACGGGTAGGTCTCCCACAGCGGGGCGTCGCCGGTCTGCCCGACCAGACCGTCGTGATAGGTCTTGCCGACGAACGATTGCAGCGTCACCTGCTGCACCAGGACCTGGAGCGGCGTGGCCATCTGCGAGTAGTCCGCGGGTAGCTTCGGGATCGCGATCGAGCTGGTCGTGCTGTGCGGTGCGTAGATGGCCATGCCGACGCTGTAGCCATTCGAGGTCATCCACGCGATCGAAGCGGTGACCGTCGTCGGGTCGGTGCCGATCGCGGTGTCCTCGAGCCACGACACCACGGCCTTGACGCTGTCCCAGTGACTGTCGAACGCGGGATGGACCATCTGCGTCGCGTCGATCGGCGCGGTCGTCACGAGCTGCGCGAGATGCTGCGTGTAGTCGATCCTGCTGTACGACGTGCTCTCGAGCGTGACGTGGGCGAGGATCGACGTGTGATCGCCGAACGGTGGGATCGCGCCGGTCACCGACTGCGTCGTGCTCGCGCCACCGCCGGAGACGTCGATCGAACCCAGGATCGTCGGATCGCTCCCGATCGTGTAGCGGCCATCGAGCTCGAGGTCCTTGTTGCCCGCGGCCGGCAAGCCGGTCACCGTGACGCCGAGCGTGCCGGCGGGCTGGAACGCGGGAAACACCACCGGATTCGCGGCGCCGTTGGCCGTCGCGTAGTCGATGCCGGTCAGCGATGCGTAACCCATGTTGCCCTGCGAGTCGGTCGCGTAGGCGACCGCGTTGGCGGCGTCGAACTGCGCGCAGCCGAGCGCGTCTGCGGGCAGGCCGGCGCCGGGCGGGCCCTGCGTCCCGCCGGTGCACGATGCCCTGACGATGCACGTCGTCGCGTCGTTCCACGCAGGGCATGTGAAGTACGGCGTCGCTTGCACCGTGCCGGAGCCGGGGGGATCTGGATCGCCTTCGACGAACGAATCGCCGACCAGCAGGCCCTCGTAGACGTCGAACGCATACGCGGTCGACGACTGCTCGTAGACGATCACGACTTCGGTATCGTCGGGCGCGACCGCGGTCGCGACGCCGTCGCTGCCCGTGGTCACCTCGTGCGTGGTCTGATCCGGCCAGACGAAGTACACGGGGATGTTGGCAAGCAGCGTGCCGCTCCGACCGACGATGACGCCGCCGTAGACCGTGACGGTGATCGCGCCGCACGAGACGCAGCCCGCTGAATCGGTGGTCGCGTCCTGCGCGGCGTCGACCGCCGTCGCGTCCTGGCCGCCGGATGCATCGGGTGTGGCCGGGTTGCCGTGATGACACGCGGCGACGACCAGCAACGCCACCGACGCTCGGAGCCGGGTCATGTACCCGATCGTACCGTAACCCCGAGGACGAGTCAGTCGTGACCGTCGCTCGCGGTCGGAGTGCGCGGCGCGAACCGCTGGCTGTGGCGGAGCACCCAGATCGCGAGCGCGAGCGCGATCACGGTCGCGGCGAGCAGGCCGAGCTCGACCAGCGTGTTGTGGAACATCCGGGGATCGTTGCCTTCGGTGCTGGTCGCGGTGATCACGAGCATGCGCCGGATCGCGGCGATCGTGCCGATGATCAGGAACGGCTCGGCGACCAGCGTGTGCGACTGCAGCGAGACCGCGACGGTGTAGACGATCTCCATCGTCATCATCACGAGCAACACGCTGTTCAGGATGCCGATCGCGTCGCGGCCGATCGTGCTCGCGCGCACCGCGTCGATCATCGTGCTCGCGCCCGACCACAGGAGCAGGATGGCGAGCGCGACCAGCACGACGCCGATCAGCAGGAGCACGGCGCTCTCGGCGTGGTTCAGGTACTTGGCGGCCGCGTTCGGCCACGGGCGCTTCACGGTTCTAGCTGATCGCGTCGGGCAGGCGTGGGCAAGTTCTTGGCCAGGCTCCCCGCCGGGCGGCGGCGGTCCCGTATGCTCGCGCGGTGATCGAGCTCGACGCGCTCGGCAAGCGCTACGGCGACAGCTGGGCTGTCCGCGACGTGCGCGCGACGATCGCGCGCGGCGAGCTGGTCGCGATCGTCGGCGAGTCGGGCAGCGGCAAGACCACGCTGCTGCGCATGATCAACCGGCTGATCGAGCCGGACGCCGGCGCCGTGCGGATCGACGGCAAGGACGTGCGCGCGCGCGATCCGGTCGCGCTGCGCCGGTCGATCGGCTACGTGATCCAGCACGTCGGCCTGTTGCCGCACCTCACGATCGGCGACAACGTCGCGATGGTGCCGCGCCTGCTCGGCTGGCCGCGCGCCGAGATCGACGGGCGGGTCGGCGAGCTGCTCGCGCTGGTCGGCTTGCCGGAGCATCGCGAGCGCTTTCCCGAGCAGCTGTCGGGTGGCCAGCGCCAGCGGGTCGGCATCGCGCGCGCGCTCGCCGCCAGGCCCGAGGTGCTGCTGCTCGACGAGCCGCTCGGCGCGCTCGATCCGATCACGCGCGCGTCGCTGCAGCGCGAGCTCGCGCGCCTGCACCGCGAGCTCGGCCTGACCTCGATCCTCGTCACCCACGACCTGCTCGAGGCGCTCGCGCTCGCCGATCGCGTCGCGGTGATGCTGCGCGGCGAGCTGCGTCAGCTCGCGCCGCCCGCCGAGCTGGTGCGCGCCCCGGCCGACGACTACGTCGCGCAGCTGGTCGGGATGGTGCGGACGCAGGGCGAGCAGCTGCGCGCGTTCGGAGCGCCGTGACCGAGCTGGTGCGCGGCCTGCCGCCGCTGCTCGCGAGTCACCTCGCGCTCGTGCTGATCGCGCTCGCGATCGCCACGGCGGTGAGCCTGCCGCTCGCGATCGCGGTGCACGCGCGGCCGCGCGTCGCGTTCGCGCTGCTCGCCGCGAGCGCGGTCGTGCAGACCATCCCCGGCCTGGCGCTGCTCGCGCTGATGGTGCCGGTGCTCGCCGGGCTGGGCTGGCTGTCGCCGTTCGGGTTCGCGCCCGCCGCGATCGCGCTGACGCTCTACGCGATCCTGCCGATCCTGCGCAACGCGATCCTCGGGCTGCGCGGGGTCGACGCCGCCGCGCTCGACGCCGCGCGCGGCCTCGGCATGACGCGCGCGCAGGTCGTGCGGATCGTCCAGCTGCCGCTCGCCGCGCCGGTGATCGCCGGCGGCATCCGCACCGCGACGGTGTGGACGGTCGGCGCGGCCACGCTCGCCACGCCGGTCGGCCAGCCGTGCCTCGGCAACTACATCTTCGCGGGGCTGCAGACCCGCAACTTCGCGATGCTGCTGGCCGGCGTCGCCGCGTCCGCCGCGCTCGCGCTCGTGCTCGACGCGCTGCTCGCCGGCGCCGAGCGCGCGCTCGCCGGGCGCCGCAAGCGCCGCGCGCTGATCCCGGCCGGGCTGTTCGCGCTGCTCGCGGTGATCGTGCTGGCGGTCCTGCCGCGCCTGCCGTACGAGGACGCGGGCCCGGCGGGGTCGATCGTGCACGCGACGCCCGGCGCGGTCACGCGAGTGCGGATCGGCGGCAAGACCTACACCGAGCAGTACATCCTGGTCGAGCTGATGCGCGCGCGGCTCGCCGCGGCGGGGCTCGCGGTCGACGACGTGCCGGGGCTGGGCTCGACCGTCGTGTTCGACGCGCTGGTCCACGGCGACGTCGACGCCTACGTCGATTACTCCGGCACGCTGTGGGCCAACGCGATGAAGCGCCCGGGCGGTGCGCCGCGCTGGCAGGTCACGGCCGAGCTCGCGGGCTGGCTCGCGCGCGAGCACGGCGTGCGCGCGCTGCCGCCGCTCGGCTTCGAGAACACCTACGCGATCGCGGTGCGGAGCGACACCGCGACGCGCTACGGCCTGCACACGCTCGCCGACCTCGCGCGCGTCGCGCACGAGCTCGCGATCGGCGGCGACTACGAGTTCTTCAGCCGCCCCGAGTGGGCCGACGTGCAGCGCGCGTACGGCATCCGCTTCGCGCGCCAGGTCAGCTTCGACCCGGCCCTGCTGTACGACGCGCTCGCGCGCGGCCAGGTCGACGCGATCTCGGCGTTCTCGAGCGACGGCCGGATCGCGGCGGATGACCTGGTCGTGCTCGCCGATCCGGCCGCGGCGCTGCCGCCGTACGACGCGCTGATCCTGCTGTCGCCGCACGTGGCCAGCGATCGGCGCGTCGCGTGCGCGCTCGGCGAGCTCCACGTGTCGATCGAGGCGATGCGCCGGGCCAACGCGATGGTCGACGCCGACCATCGCACGCCGGCCGAGGCCGCCGCCTGGCTCGCCGCGCAGCTGCCGGGCTCGGAGTGCGCTAAGGTCGCGCCGTGAGGACGCTGCGGCTGGTCGAGATCGCGCGCGCCCGCGAGCGGATCGCGGTGCGCGCCGCGCTCGACGATCTCGCGTTTCACTTCGCCGTCTGGTACGAGGGCGTCGATCTCGACGCGCTCGCGCGCGAGCACGGCGAGCTGGTCGATCGCCTCGCGTTTCACGTCGCGATGTTCCAGCTGAACGCGCTGTGCAGCCTGCGCCCCGACGCGATCGAGCTCGGCGACTACGCGCGGTTCGCGACGCCGCGCTTCCGCGAGCTGTGGCACACCGTGTTTCGCCGCGTGTGGGCGCAGTGGCGGTGGGAGCACGCGGCGCGCGACTACGGCGGCCCGAGGTTCGTCGATCCGCCGGCGCCGGCGACGCGCGCGATCGGCACCGCGCCCGGCCCGATCGAGCTGCTCGCGTTCTGCGGCGGCGGCAAGGACAGCCTGGTCGCGCTCAAGCTGCTCGAGCGCGCGCGCCTGCCGTTCGCCACGCTCGGCTACGCACACTCGATCTACGGCAACGCGGCGTACCAGCACGCGCTGCTCGATCGCGTGGGCGGCGCGAGCGCGCGCCTGCGCGCAGAGCGCCAGTGGATCACCGATGACTTCATGGACGCGCCGGTGGCCGCGCTTCGCCCCGAGCTCGGCGTGCGCTCGCTGCTCGCCGCCGAGACGCCGGCCTCGGTGTTCGCCGCGCTGCCGCTCGCGCTCGCGCGCGGTTATCGCGGGCTGGTCGTCGCGCACGAGGCCAGCGCGAACGCGCCGAACCTCGTGTGGGACGGCGAGGACGTCAATCATCAGTGGGGCAAGGGCTGGGACGCCGAGGTCCTGCTCGATCGCTACGTGCGCGACGAGCTGCTCGCCGACGTTCGCTACTTCAGCGTGCTCCAGCCGGTGCAGGACGAGCTGATCTTCGAGCTGCTCGCGCGCGACGCCGAGCTCGCGCCGCTCACCCACTCGTGCAACCTGCGCAAGCCGTGGTGCGGCGAGTGCGCGAAGTGCGCGTACGTGTGGCTGCAGATGGCGGCGCACCTGCCGCCGCGCATCGTCGAGGCGACGTTCGGCGGCGATCTCGGCGAGCGCGACGCCAACGCGCGGTGGTTTCGCGAGCTGTTCGGCCTGGCCGAGCACTCGCCGTTCGAGTGCGTGGGAAGCCCGCGCGAGGCGCGGCTCGCGCTCGCGCTGCTGCCGCGCCCGCTCAGCCCTCGCATGCAGCGCTTCGCCGACGAGCTCGGCGCGCTCGATCCGCGCGAGCTCGCGCGGCCGCTGGTCGAGGTGAACCCGCGCCACGGCATGCCGGCGCACGTCGCGGCCGGGGTGATGCCGCAGCTCGAGGCGGCGGGGGGATCGGCACGGAGCCGGCTCGGCCTGTAGATCGGGTGAATCCGGACGGGCTTTTTGCCCCGTAGCCGACTAGGGTGTCGGAGCGGTCACGAACCCGATCGCTTGGAAGTCAAAGTATCGATGCCGGATTGCGAGTCCCTGGCCGAGCGCTATCGTCGCGTTCGCGCGCGCACGGTCGAGCTGTGCGCGCCGCTCGGCGTCGAGGACCACCAGGTCCAGCCGATGGCGGACGCCAGCCCGGCGAAGTGGCACCTCGCCCATACCACGTGGTTCTTCGAGGAGCTCGTGCTCGGCGAGCGCGCGTTCGATCCGGCGTTCGCGCAGCTGTTCAACAGCTACTACGAGGCGGTCGGCCCGCGGGTCGATCGCGCGCGGCGCGGCACGCTGTCGCGGCCGTCGCTCGAGCGGGTGCACGGCTATCGCGCCGACGTCGATCGCCGGATCGCGGGCGCCGCGCTCGATCGCGACGGGCTCGCGCGGCTCGAGCTCGGCCTGCACCACGAGCAGCAGCACCAGGAGCTGATCCTGAGCGACGCCAAGGTGGTGCTCGGCACGCAGCCGCTCGCGCCGGCGTACTGCGAGCGCGCGGCGGCGCCGCCGAGCGATCCGGCGCCGCTGCGCTGGCTGTCGTTCGACGGCGGCGTGGTCGCGGTCGGGGCGGGCGATGGCTTCGCGTTCGACAACGAGCGGCCGCGCCACGACGTGATCGTCCAGCCGTTCGCGCTGGCGAGCCGTCCGATCGCGAACGCCGACGTGCTCGCGTTCATCGCGGCCGGCGGCTACCGCGAGCCGCGCTGGTGGCTGTCGGACGGCTGGGACGCGGTGCGCCGCGAGGCCTGGCACGCGCCGATGTACTGGCGCGGCGACGGCACGCTGTACGAGCTCGGCGGCGCGCGCGCGATCGATCCCGGCGAGACCGCGTGCCACCTCAGCTATTACGAGGCCGACGCGATCGCGCGCTGGCTCGGCGGCCGGCTGCCGACCGAGCAGGAGTGGGAGCACGCCGCGCGCCACAGCGGGCTCGATCCGGCGCGCGGCCAGTTCGCCGACGACGCGCGGTTTCACCCGGCGCGCGCGGACGGGGGAGAGCTCGCGCAGCTCTACGGCGACGTGTGGGAGTGGACGTCGTCGAGCTACGCGCCGTATCCCGGGTTTCGCCCGCTGGCCGGCGCGCTCGGCGAGTACAACGGCAAGTTCATGTCCGGGCAGCAGGTGCTGCGCGGGGGCTCGTGCCTGACGCCGCGCGGCCACGTGCGCGCGAGCTATCGCAACTTCTTCCCTCCGGCCGCGCGCTGGCAGATGACCGGCGCGCGCGTCGCCAAGGACCTGCGATGAACCCCACCGCCGCCTTCGAGCTACCCCGCAGCGACGACGTGCTCGCCGGGCTGCGCGCGCCGACCCGGCGCCTGCCGTGCCGCCTGCTGTACGACCAGCGTGGCGCCGAGCTGTTCGAGCAGATCTGCACGCTCGCCGAGTACTACCCCACGCGCAACGAGCTCGCGCTGCTCGAGCGTCACCTGCCCGCGATCGCGCGCGCGATCGGTCCGAGCGCCCGCGTGATCGAGCCGGGCAGCGGCGCGGGCCACAAGACCCGCATGCTGCTCGCCGCGCTCGAGCGCCCGGTCGGCTACGTGCCGATCGACGTCAGCGGCGAGCAGCTCGAGGCCAACGCGCGCGCGCTGCGCGGCGAGTTCCCCGGCGTCGCGGTCGATCCGGTCCTCGGCGACTACACCGCGGCGCTCGCGCTGCCGCCGCCGCCGCCGGGCACCGCGCGCACGGTCGCGTTCTTCCCCGGCGCGACGCTCGGCAACTTCGAGCCCGAGGACGCGCGCCGGTTCCTCGCGATGCTGCGCGCGGTCGCCGGCGCCGGCGGCGCCCTGCTGCTCGGCACCGACTCGAACCAGGACGTCGAGTCGCTGCTGCGCGCCTACGACGACGGCGAGGGCGTGACCGCCGCGTTCGATCTCAACGTGCTCGCCCACGTCAACCGCAGCCACGGCGCGACGTTCGAGCGCGAGCGCTTCGCCCATCGCGCGGTATGGTTGGCGTCGCGCTCGCGGATCGAGATGCACCTGGTCAGCCGGTGCCGCCAGACCGTGCGCGTCGCCGGCGAGACCTTCCTGTTCGCGCGCGGCGAGGCGATCGTGACCGAGCACTGCTACAAGCATCCGCCGGCCGCGATCGCCGCGATGCTCGCGGCCGCCGGCTGGCGCGTCGCCGACGTCATGGCCGATCCCGACGATCGGATGCGGCTGTGGCTCGCGACGGCCGCCTGAGCTTCGCTCGTCGGAAATCGCGGTATTCGGGATGTCGACTGCGGTTCGCGTCACGGGAGTTGCAAGTCCGCGACGCGCCGAGCGTCGTCGTTGGCGAAGGCCTTGCAAAAGGCCACCCGCATGAAGAACAAGCTCCCATCCATCTCCGACGTCAAGCTACGCGCCGTCGCCGGCGGCTATCACGGCTGGTGGGCCGCCGATCGTGGCTATGGCTACTGGGCTCCGCCGTACCGTGAGGCCGCGTTCGCCGAGCACCATCCGTGGGCATTCGCGCGCATGGAGAGTCGCTGGGGATTTTGATGCTAGGTTGAACGCATGGTCCGGCTCGCGCTCGGCTGCGTGATCGCGCTCGTCGCCTGCCAGAACGACCGCCACCAGCCCGCGACCGCGAGCGGCTCGGAGAGCGCGATGTCGCCCGCGCCGCCGCGCGGTGGCGCGCCCCTGGTCGGTGCGCACGCACCTGCCGTGCAGCTGACGACGATGGCGAACACGAAGGTCGCGCTCGCCAGCATCACCAGCACGCACGACAACACGATCGTCGTGTTCTATCGCGGCTTCTATTGAAAGGCCTGCAAGCGCTGGCTCGGCGAGCTGGCAGGTCACGCGGCGGAGCTCGGCGCGAAGGGCGCGGCGGTGGTCGCGATCGCGTGCGACCCGATCGAGGACTCCGCCAAGCTCCAGGCCCAGGTCCCGGCGATCACGGTGCTCACCGATCTCGACAAGATCGCGACCCAGGCGTGGGGCATGCTGCCGGCCGGCGGCGACGAGCCCGACGCCGGCACGTTCGTGGTGCGCCGCGACGGCACGATCACGTTCCGCCGGCTGGGCGATGATCTGCACGGCGACTGGCCGAGCTACGGCGACCTGCTCGCGGCGGTGTCCGCACCTTAACCGCAGCTTAGTCCCGCGCCGCGCGGCGAGCCGCTAGCGTCGGAGCATGAGATCGCTGCTGCTCTCCGCGCTGCTCGGCGGCTGCGCCGCCTCCGCCGCTTCCACCCCGCTCGCGGCGCCGCCGCACGAGATGCCGGCCCGGGCGGTCGGCTCGGTCGAGGTGTTCGTCGGCAGCCAGCCGCCGCGCCCGCACCTCGACGTCGCGCTCGTGACCGTGAAGCGCGGCCAGGCCTCGATCGACGACATGGTCGCGGTGATGCGCGGCCGCGCCGCCGAGCTCGGTTGCGATGCGCTCGTGATCGCGGGCGGGTTCGGCCGCAACGGCATCGAGGGGCTGGTCGGCGGCTGCGCGGTCTACACCGACGGGCCCGCCAGCGCGAGCCGATAGATGCGGATCGCGCTGGTCGCCCACGTCGGCAGCGAGCCCAGGCGGCCGGTCACCGATCGCTAGCGCTTCTTGGCGGCCTTCTTGGCCACGCGCTTGGCCTTCTTGGTCGCCTTGCGCACCGCCCTGGCGGTCTCGCGCAGCGCGCGCGCGGCCTTCTTCTTCGCGACCGGCCGGTCGTGATGCGACTCGTAGACGCCGAGCTTGATCCCGCTCGGTAGCGCGATCGCGCTGACCGATCCCCAGCCGCGCTCGGCCACCGGATCGCACGCCACCGC
The DNA here is from genome assembly GCA_035516595.1 of Kofleriaceae bacterium. GTDB lineage: Bacteria > Myxococcota_A > Polyangia > Haliangiales > Haliangiaceae > JABFXX01. The sequence goes on from DATJAE010000392.1 coordinate 9,834, forward strand.
CTTGGCCGTCATCTTGTCGACGAAGCGATGGATGTCGTCGGCGATCAGATACAGCTCGTGCTTGCCCTTGCCGGCCTCGTCGGCCTCGTGCATCGCGACCTCGGACGGCGGTAGCCCGAAGATCAGGAAACCCTCACCCGCGTCGACGTGCGGCAGACCCAGCACGTCGCGCAGGAACGCGGCATCGGCCGTCGCGTTGGAGCTCATGATCAGGACGTGGGCGCCAGTCAGCATGGCGGCGAGCGTGCCACACTCCCGGGCGCCATGGGGCCACACGCAGCTCTTGCGTGCAGCGATCCCGCGCGCCAGCAAGGCTTGCGCCGGGTCCGCGCTATCCAGCTGGAACTCGGCGCGATTCCCTGGCACGGCCATGGCACCGAGCCGTCACATGCAGCGCGTCCTCGTGGTCGATGCCGATGACGTGACCAGCCACGCGATCAAGCGCGCGCTGCCGGCCGATCGCTACCGCGTCGTGCTCGAGAGCAACGCGATCGTCGCGATCGGCCGGATCCTCGCGGGCGACGCCACGGGCGATCCGTTCGACATCGTGGTGTGCGCGGCGGAGCTCGCGGAGGCGACCGGCGACGAGGTGATCGACATCGTGCGCCGCTGCCGGGCCATCACGCCGATCGTGATCGTCGCGCGCGAGCACACCGCGAGCAGCGCCGACGCCGAGCTCGTCAAGCCGTTCACCGCGGCGACGCTGCGCCGCACCGTCGCCGAGCTGCTGCTGGCGCGTCCCTACGAGCCGGCGCTCGCGGCATCGGCCGACGCGTAGTGCGAGAAATCGGCAGCGGCGCCGACGGGAATGCCGCGGCCGTGGCGAGCGGTCGATCGGGCGACCATGACGTTCAAGCGCAAGCCAACCATCCTCGTGCTCGCCGGCCTCGCCGCGGCCGCCGGCGTCGCCGTCGCCGTCGCCGCGCCGAGCGCGGACAAGCCATCCCGACCGACTCCCATCACCCCGCACGGCGACGAGGCTCGCCCGCTGCGCCTCGGCATCGCCGCGATCGAGATCAGCGCGGAGCTGCGCGTGCACTTCGCCGCGCCGGGCGACCGCGGCGTGCTGGTCGACAGCGTGGCGGCGGACTCGCCGGCGGCACGGGCCGGCGTGCACGTCGGCGACGTGGTGGTCGAGGTCGGCGGCGCGCCCGCGACCTCGCCGCAGGCGATCCGCGACGCGCTGCGCGGCCGAGCGGCGGGCAGCGACGTCGCGATCGCGGTCGTGCGCGACGGCAAGCCGCTCGAGCTCCACGCCAGGCTGGACGCCTCGGTGCACGCCGACGAGCTGCTGCCCGAACAGATGCGCGGGCTCGATGACGACTCGTGGTTCGACCTCGATCCGGACCACGCCGAGCAGCAGATCGACCGCATGATGAAGCACGCGCAGGAGCTGATGCGCCGGATGCGGCACGCGCCGCCGGGCGGGGGAGGCGACCGCGCCTGACATCGCGCACATGCCGGGGCGATCCGCTGCGTGAACAGCCGAGATCGCGCGCCGTCGTCCGGATCAGATGGCGATCTGGGCGAATCGGTGCGCGGCGCGGTGCGCCATCGCGCTCGCCCTCGCGATCCCGGCGGGAGCACGCGCGGCCTCGCCGCCGGAGCTGCCGGCATCTGCCGGGGCGTGTGCCAGCGCCTACGCCGAGGACCTCTCGGCGCTGTCGCCCCGCGCGCGCGACATCGACGCGACATCGCCGTCGTACTCCTACGCGGTGCGGACATCTGCCACGTACGAGTGCGTGTCGTACGGCGTGGACGGCAACCTCAAGCGCGCCACCCACCACGTGACGGCCTACGGCACCGCGTTCGGCTATCGCCGCGACGGCTCCGACACCCTGCTGCTCACCAACGAGCACGTCGCGGAGTGGCCCGCGGTGACCGACGACGATCATCCGGTCGACGGCGTGCCGCCGGGCTGCAAGCGGGTCGGGAGCGCGCTCGCGATCGTCGACAACGACGAGGACGACTACGCGGCCGACGACGTGGCGCTGTCGCTGGTCGTCGCCGATCCGCGGCTCGACGTCGCCGTGCTGCGCGCCCATCGCGAGCTCCCGATCCTGCCGTGGCGGATCGGCAAGAGCGCGAGCCTGACGGCGCGCGCGGTGGTCGAGGTCAAGGGCTATCCGCTCGGCGCGTTCCAGGCGACCAATCTCGGCAAGGTGGTGTCGGCCTACGATCACGACGACTTCGGCGACTGGGATCACGACGACTTCGTGATCGACGCGCTGCTCTCGCACGGCAACTCGGGCTCGCCCGTGCTCGCGGTATCGTGCAAGACCGGCGAGTTCGAGCTGGTCGGCATCTATCACGCCAACTACACCGGCGGCACCGCGCTCAACGTCGCGATCGCGATCGATCAGGTGCGCGACCTCATGACCACGCTCAAGCGGTCGCCGCGCGCCCACCCCGATCTGCCGCCGCTCGACGCCGAGGCGCGGACCCGCGTGGTGGCCGGCGCGCGGGGCGAGGCCGATCCGCCGTTCTTCTCGTTCGGCGGCCTGGTCGCGTCGGTGCGCGCGCGGGGCGACGGCTCGCTCGTGTTCGCGGTGTTCGGCCCCGACTTCCCCGAAACCAGCCGCCCGCTGCTCGTGATCGAGGATCTGCCGGGCGCCGGGTTCGGCAAGCTCGGCGCGGTCTACCTCGGCGGCGCGCGCGGCCTCGTGCCGTACGGCGTCGCCGAGGGCGACGCGGACGGTCACGCCGTGGTCGCGCGTACGCTCGACGTCCTGCGCGAGGATGCGGTCGCCACGTTCGACGACCGGCTCGGCCAGGCGGCGGCGAGCCGCTCGCACGACGCCTACGTCCAGGAGCAGCGCACGCATCGCGCGCTCGTTCACCTCGTCGCCTCGCAACACGACGCCGCGCAGGCCGTGCAGGACCTCGCCGCGCGCACGTCGATCAGCGACGGCGCGACCGTCCGTTCGCTCGCGCAGCTCGAGGCCGACGTGCCGCCGGCGGCGCTCGCCGTGACCCGCTAGGCCGCCAGGCATCGACGCGTGCGAGCGTGCGATCGCGGGCGCGTGGTCGCAGCAGCGGCGATCACGGCACGAGCAGCGCGCGATCGACCACGATCTCGCCGAGCCCCGGGCCGGTCCGGGTGGCCGGATCGAGGTAGGCGCGCAGCGTGAGCCCGGCCGCGGCGCCGATCGGCAGCACCGGGCAGCCCTGCGATGGCACGGCGATGCAATACGGGGTCGGCGCGACCGAGCAGTCGCGCGCGAACGCGAACGCGTAGAGCGAGTCGGCGTCGGGGTCGCCGGGCAGGAACACCTCGGCGCTGCCCGGCATCTCGGTCGAGTCGACCGCGACCACGCCGAGCGCGTTCGCGCTGTACGTGATCGTCGCGTTCGAGTAGCTCGCCTTGCCGGTCGCCTGGTGGTTCACGCCGTACACCATCACGTACGCGAGCTGATCGAGGTCGAACGTCGTGTTGCCCTGGCCGTACAGCGCGTCGCGGTTGTCGCCGGCGCAGAACAGGTTGTTCGCGATGCAGTAGTCGCCGTTGAACAGCGGCGGAACGTTGTGGGTCGCGAGCGCGACGCCGGTGCCGCCGGTCCTCGCCTGGATCGCCGCCCCGAGCTGGTCGACCGCGGACGACAGCGTCTCCGGGCTGCTGCCTCGCGTGCGCCCGGGCGGAGTCGGCAGCGGGTTTGCCGCGAGCTCGCTGCCCGGCGTGACGCGATACACCGACGGCGGGTGTGCCAGCCATGCGTCGATCGCCGACGTGCTCGCCGGCACGCCGACGCGCAGGAAGAACGAGAACGTGTCGGCCTGGTAGTCCAGGCCGAGGTGCGTGTTGTCCGACCGCAAGACCACGATGTTGATCGCGGCGGCCGGCGTGCCCGCGCGCTCGAGCGCCGCGGTCACCAGGCTCGCGGTCGTCGCGTTGCTGGTGAACACCGTCGCGAACTCCGAGAGGAACGGCCTTCCGCTCGCGGTGGACAGCACCAGCTGGTTCCAGCTGTCGCCCAGGCTCGCGAACAGCTGCTCGCGCTCGTGCGTGGTCGGGTTGTAGCGATCCGCCAGGTACGGCGTGAAGCCGTAGTAGCGCGCCGACGGCGGCGTGAGCCCCACGACGATCACCGCCTCGTCCTGGCGGAGCCGCCACGCGGTCGCGGTGCCGTCGGGGTTCGCGTCCGGGTTGGGCACGGTCTGGCCCGGGCCCGGCGGCAGGCGCAGCCGTGCATACGGGCTCGACGGGTTGGTGCCGGAGCACGACTGATCGCCGGTGCAGCACGCGGTGAGATCCGGCTGCTCGAGCGTGCCGGTCTGGACGGTCGCGCCGAGCACCGCGAGCGCCGCGCTCGTCGCCATCGGCGTGGCGGCGTCGGGGTCGGTGTCGATCGTCACCGTCGGATCGGCGGGGTGGCCCTGACATGCGGCGACGACCAGGAACGTGATGCGAAAACGCCTCGACATGTCGGTCCGCAGCAGCAAGTGCCGCACCAGGCGATACCGGAACGTCGAGCTCCCCGGTCACCGCGCGCGCGACGTGCGATCCGGTACGGCCGGGTTCCGCTGTCGCGATTCTCCACGAGCGGAGTCGGAATTCGCGGCACCTCGAGTGATAGAGTGCGCGGTCATGAGGCTCGCCTTGGTGCTCCTGCTCGCCGCTGGCTGCGCGAACGAATCACACGTCGGGATGAACCCGCTGCTCCATCCACCCGGGGACGCGGTCAACCAGTGCGCAGCGCAGTGCCAGGCGATCGGGCTATCGCTCCAGTCGATCGCGCTCACCTGGACCGACGTGACCTGCCAGTGCCACGCCCAGCCCGCGATGGCGCCGCCGGGCGGACCGGCCGCGCCGCCGCCTGCCGCGCCGCCCGCGCCGCCGCCCGCACCGTAGGTCGAGCGCCGTGCTGTCGCGCGCCCGGATGATCCGGTGGTTGCTCGTCACCGCGATCGTGGTCGGTGTGGCGGTCGACGCGTTCTTCGCGATCGTCAACTTCTACCCGGTCGCGCCGCACGCGAGCCGCGGCCCGACCCGCTACGTCGTGATGAGCCTCGACGACGTCCAGGCCAAGTGGTTCGAGGACAACGTGCTCGCCGACTTCGATCGCGAGCAGAACGTCGACCTGCGGCTGATCCATGTCGACGACGACAGCCAGATGATCGCCGCGGCCGAGAAGGCGCTGGCCGAGGGCAAGGACGTGGTCGGCGTGACGCTGCCGGTGATCCAGCTCGATCGCGCCGGCGCGCTGGTGCGGCCGTACAGCGACGCGATCGCGCCCGACCGGATCGCGCGTGACTTCGCGGCGCTCGGCGACAAGGTGCTCGCGCCCGGCAAGCGCGGCGGCACGCAGGCGTTCTTGCCGCGCATGACGGTGGTCGACGTGCTCGCGTATCGCGTGTCGAAGGTGCGCGACGCGGTGCTGCACTGGTCGCAGCTGCGCCCGCAGATCGACGCGGCGCTCGCGGCGATCAACGGCCACGGCTTGCCGTCGAACTACGAGCTCAACCTGTCACCCGACCAGTGGGACGCCTACGACGTGTTCGTGATGGCGTTCTACTGGGCGCACCGCCGCTACGAGGGCACGCCGGCGCGGCCGCGCGTCGCGCATCGCACCGGCGACGCGCTCGACGGCCAGATCGACATCGCCGCGGGGCTGTACGGCGAGGGCGTCACCGACGACACGTTCGGCACGCCCGACACCCGCGCGGCGCGCGATTACTTCGAGTGGGAGGCGCTGTTTCGGGCCCAGGGCCTGTATCCCGATGCGATGTACGGGCCACGGCCCTACAGCGACGACGACGTGATCGCGGCGCTCGCCAGCGGCGAGCTGTTCCTCGCGCCGATCGACGCGATGGACGCGTTCAGCTTGCACGGCGGCGCGCACGCCGCCGCACTCGCACAGGTCGACGATCCGGCGGACCTCGAGTTCACCGAGCTGCCCAACGGCGCGTCGCTCGAGCTCGGCAAGGACCGCCGCGCCGCGCGCACCAGCCCGAGCTTCTCGTTCCGCCAGGACTGGGTGTGGGCGCTGCCGGCGCGCGCGCAGGCCGCAGACGTCGGCTACCGGTTCGTGCGCTTCCTGTGGCAGCCCGAGATCCACGCGCGCGAGTGCGAGGCGCTCGGCATGCTGCCGGTGCAACCCGAGGTCGTGTCGTCGCGGGTGTCGCGGTTCCGCGTCGACTGGATGACCCACGTGTTCGAGGCCGGGCTCGAGCAGGCGAGCAAGGGCAAGGCGCTGCCCGCCGCGCTCGTCGCGAACGGCTACGGCTCGATCTACGCGCAGCTGTGGCAGGCGATCGTCGCCGCGACCCCGCCGATCACCGGCGGCGACGCGATCGCGCAGGCGCTGCGCGCGCACGTCGCGCCGAGGCCGGTCTCGCTCGAGCCGCACGCGGCGCCGCCCAGGCCCGCCGCGGCGCCGCCGGTCGACGACGACACCGCCGAGGCGATCGATCATCCGCCGCCGGAGGTCGAGGACTGGGAGACCGACGTCGTGTTCGACGGCGTCGGCTCGGGAGCGAAGCCATGACCGAGGAGCGCTCGCCGAGCGAGTCCGCCGATCGGCTGTCGGCGTCGGTCGAGGAGATCGAGCGCGCGATCGAATCGGCGATCAGCCGGCTCGAGGCCGAGCGCAAGGCCGAGGCCACCGCGGCCGCCGCGGCGGCAGATCGCAAGTCGCTGGTGAGCCAGCGCGTGTCGATCGCGGCGCTGCTGCTCACCATGATGCTGTCGTTCCTCGGCTTCGTCCGCGCCGGCGAGGACAGCTCGTCGTCGGATGACAAGACGGTCGTCGAGCAGAGCAAGAACGACGCGGCGTCGGAGTGGGCGCTGTACCAGACCAAGCAGGCGCAGCGCACCAGCCTGGTCGAGGCCGAGGACGCGATCGAGCGCTCGGTGCTCGGCATGCGCATCGACGATCCGGGCCGGCGGCTCGCGCGATTTCACCATCGCGAGTACGGCGAGCAGGTGCGCGCGGTCGATGCCGAGAACGGCCAGGTGTTCCATCGCATCCAGAGCCTCAACCGCCGCGAGTACCTCGCCCGCAAGGACGCCGAGCAGCACGATCGCCGCAAGGACCGCTACGACATGGGGATCCGCACGCTCACGCTCGCGCTCGTGCTGATCTCGGTGACGCTGCTGGTCGATCGCGACTACCTGTTCTGGTTCGGCCTCGCGATCGCGGCGATCGGCGCCGCGCTCGGCGTCACCGCCTACTTCCTGCACTAGAGGCTGTCGAGGTACGCGATCAACGCGGCCTTGTCCTGATCCGAGAGCGTCGTGCCGAACTCGTGGCCTCCGGCGCCGTTGCCGGGGAGGGTCGTGTCGAACGCGAAGCCGCCGTGGATCCAGCGCTGCGGGCGCTGCGCGGCCGGCGTGAGCAGATCCTGCAGGGTCTGCACGCTGCCGTCGTGGAGGTACGGCGCGGTCGCCCACAGTCCGCGCAGGTCGTTGACGCGATACCCGTCGGTGCCGGTGACTTGAAGATGATTGTCCTGCACGAACAGCAGCAGGTCGTAGTAGCCGGAGTCGCTGCCGGTATCCGAGGCGCCGGTCTCGAGGATGCGATGCTGCGGGTCGGTCGCGATCGTGCCGCGCGGATACATCGGATCGGCGCCGGGCTGGAGCTCGGGCTGCGCGGCATCGACCGCGGTGACGACGCCGTCCTGCGAGATGTCGTCGGGATGATGGCACGCGGCGCAGCCCGCGCTCGCGAACACGGCCTTGCCCGCGGCGACCAGCGCCGGATCTTGCGGCGGCGGATCGGGCGGCTGGAGCTGGCCGAAGAAGTCGAGGAACGTGGTGACGCGCTTGTCGTCGGGGAACGGCACGAGGCCGTTCATCACGTCGGGGTTGCCCGCGCCGAACGTGAAGATCGAGAGGTAGGCCTCGGTGCGGACGTTGCGGCCGGTGCCGAGGTAGTTGGTGGCGGTGCGATCGCCGAGCGTGAAGTAGGTCGGGAAGTCGGCGGGCACCACGACCGGGTAGTCGGAGCTGTCGGCGTCGGCGCGGCCCGGGCCGAGCGCGGCCAGCTTGCGCAGCTCGAGGTCGCCGAACAGCGAGGGGTGGCCGGCGGCGACCCAGCGCTTGTTGACCTCGACCTGGAACCCGCCGAAGTCGAGCTGCTCGTTCGGCGAGCCCATCCAGATCCGGCCGTCGGGCAGCCGCGCGGTGTGGCACAGGCTGCACGTCTCGTGGACCCGGGTGGGATCCGCGATGCCGCGCTTGAGGCCGATCGGCAGCTCGTCGTGCGCGTCCGGAAGAAAGCCGAAGCGCGCGAACTGATCGCCGAACACGTCGGGCTCGGAGGCCATGAGGCCGATCAGGAAGTCGGCCGGCGGCCACGCGTCGAGCGCCTCGGCGCCCCAGGTGTCGTACAGGAACTGGTACTGCCCGTGGTAGAGCGGATCGCCGGGCGGCAGCGCGTTGTCCGCGTCGATCGCGGGCAACGCGGGCGACGAGCACGCGGCGAGCACGATGAGCCAGCGCGTCATCACGGCGCCGAGCAGGTGGAGGGCGCGCAGCCGCAGCCGGCGGAACCGCACATGCACGACGCGCCGTCGCCGCAGAAGCCCGGCGGCGAGCTCGCGCTGCACAGCGCGGTGCAGAAGTACGAGTCGAGCTGCGGGGTCGACGGATCGTTGCCGAGCGTCGAACAGATCGTGGCCTGCGAGTTGTCCGCGCAGTCCTGCAGCGTCGTGCAGAACTTGCCGACGCCGAGCGAGTTGCCCGTGTCTCCCGGATGACCGCACGCCGAGTAGAACGCGTCGATCGCGGGCGGGCCGTCGACCGGAGCCCCGTGGCCACCGCTCGAGCCGCACGCGGCGAGCCACACGATCGCGATCAGTGTCGAAGCTGCACGATGGTTCGTCATAGGGACCTCAGGTAAGCGACCAGATCGTCGAGATCGGTCGGTGACAGGCCGGCGGCGCCGCCGTGCGCGGCGGCGTCGCTTCGGGTGAGCAGGTCGCGCAGGCTGTCGGAGCGACCGTCGTGAAAGTACGGCGCGAGCAGGAACAGCCCCTCGAGCCCCGGCGTGTTGGTCTCGGTGACGGCGTCGTCGGGGGACAGGCTCATCGGCGACAGCACCGACCAGCGCTTGCCGTCGGTTCCGAGCGGCGGCACGTGACAGCCCGCGCAGCCGGCCTGCGCCGATGCGAACACCGCCTGGCCGCGCGCGATCTGCGCGGGGTCGCCGGCCGGCGGCACGGGCGGCGCGACGATCTCGTCGATGTAGGCCTGCACGGTCGTGCCGTCGACCAGCAGGCCGTCGCCGGCCATCAGGTCGGTGACCGTGCCGTGGACCAGATCCGCCATCGACGCGAACTGGCCGTCCCAGTGATACGGCTCGGTACCGGTGTGCGCGTTGGCGAGGTTCGGCGTGCGGCGCCGCTTGGTCGGGATGTCGCTGGTCGAGATGAACCACACCAGGCCGTCGTCGCCGCCGCTGGGATGACAGGTCGCGCACGCGAGCACGCCGGACGGCGTGACGTGGCTGTTGGTCGCGTCGTAGAACAGCTTGCGGCCGGCGAGCGCGGCCGCCGAGTACACCGGGGCCTGCGCGCGCACCAGCGTCTGCCGCGCCGCATAGCGCGGCGCGGTCGCGCCATCGAGCGGCCACGACAGATCGATCACCGACACCGAGCCGTCGAACGCGTTGTCGACGAACGCCCGCGCGTTCGCCGCGTCGACCGCGATCCCCGATGGACCGGCGCCGACCGCGTAGCTCGCGACCTCGCGGGTGTCGGGCGAGCTGGCCCGGGTGTCGATCACCGCGACGCTGTTCGACGAGACGTGCGCGACCAGCAGGTAATGCGGCGGCAGCGCGGCGAGCGCGACCGGCCCGCTCGCGGCACGGCTCGAGCCATCGAACCGCGCGTACAGGACCGGCGCGCCGGTCGGCTGGCACGCGAGATCGAAGCTCGACACCGCCGGGTTGATCTTCGGATCGCCGTCGAGCACCGAGCCGTAGTCGTCGGCCACGACCTCCGAGGCATCGCCGGTGTGGTTCACCAGCTCGTGCGCGACGTGGAGCTCGCCGAACGCGGGCAGGATCGCCTCGACCAGGTTCGCGGTCATGTGCTCGAGCGCCGGGCGATACGGCGCGTGCTCGGGCACGAGCGACAGCGTGCGCGCGCCGCCGCCGGCGAGCTCGATCACGTCGCCGCCGGTGTACTCGCCGACGAACGTCGAGTCGCCGACGATCGCGATCGCGCGCGGCCGGACGAGGTCGCTCGCGATCTCGGTCGCGGCGAACGAGCCGGGATCGATCTCCATCACCGAGCCCGACCACTCGCACGCGACCGCGACGAAGCTGCCGTCGTGCGCGACCGCCATCCCGCGCGGTCCCGAGCAAACGCTCGCTCGCCGCGTCACCGCCATCGCCACCGGATCGATCGCCACCACCTCGCCGCCGCGAAACGTCGACACCCACAGCTCGCCAGCGACGAGCACCAGATCGTGCGGCTCGCCACCCACCGTGACCTGACCAGTCAGCGCGAGCGTGTCGGGGTCGAGAAAGCTCACCGTGCCCTGATCCGGATCGACCACCGCGAGGCGGCCGGCGTCGGGCACGAGGACGATGCTCGACGACGCGGTCCCCGCCGTTTCGGACGGCGAGGCCGTGCACGCGGCGAGCACGGCCAGCACGGCTGGAGCCTTCACCTCTCAGTTCTCCGGGTCGAGGATCGCGAACTCGACGTCGACCGGGTTCTTGTTGCAGGCGATCGGGAAGCTGCCGACCGGCAGCGTCACCGGATCGTTCATCGCCGGATTCCCGGTGCCGGTGCCGAGCCGATCCTGGAAGCACAGGATCTGGTAGTCGCCGTCGAGCAGGACGTTCGACACGAAGCTCGGCGCCGGCGTCGCGGTGAGGTCGGCGTTGGGCACCGTGAAGTCCTGGACCGAGATCGCGTCCTGCTTCGGGCCGGTCACGTCGACGTCGCTCGCGTGATAGATGCTGCAGTAGATCGTTCCGGTGAGCGGGCCCATCGGGTCCTGCTGGATCACCGTGCTCGCGGTGAACGTCATGTTGAACGTGCCCTGCATCGCGAGCGTGATGCTCGGATCGCCGAGCTGATTGCACGTGGTGGTGTCCGGCGGCGGCAGCGTGATCTGCTTCCACGGCAGGAACGGCACGTCGACGATCGGGTGCACCGGCGTCTGCACCAGGTACGCGACCTGCGCCACGCCGAGCGCGCCCTCCGCGAGCACCTCGACCGTGCCGCCGCCGGTCGGCTGATCGTAATAGAACGGCACCGACCACGGCGTCGACGAGCCCTTGGCGGCGGCCTCCTGCTCGGCCATGGTCTCGAGGTTGCGATCGACCAGCGCGCGGAACGCGTCGCCGGCGTTGATCGACGCCGGCGCCTTGGCGATCGGGATGCGCGTGCCGTCGGGCAGCAGCACCTCGAACGCGACGTCGATGAAGCCGTCGGGGACGTGCGGCGTGACGGTCAGGCGCAGCCAGGTGTGCGGGACGAGCGCGAAGTCGCTGAAGTTCTGGCTGCCGGTCGCGCCCTCGCCGTACGCGTGATCGCTGAAGTAGTCGAACTCGTCCTTGCTGAGGTGGAAGTTGACCGTGCCGGCGATGCTGTCGGACGGGCCGGTGCTCGCCGCCGGCTGGCCGATCTGACCGGGCTGCAGGCTCGTGCGCGGCGAGCTGATGTCGATCACCAGCGTGTAGACGCCGCCGCCCGCGCGCACGCCGAACGACAGGTTGCCGCCCATCGCCGACGTCACGCGGTACTCGAGGAAGAACGACTCGCCCGAGCCCGGCTGCTTGGCCTCGTCGGCGATCATCGTGGCCAGCGCGGTGTCGACGGTCGAGACGTACAGCGAGCCGACCTGATACGACGCCGGGACCACCGCGAGCGTGCGCGGCGTGCCGCCGTCGTCGAACGCGAACGTCACCCGCGACTGCCCCGGCGTGGTCGGATCCGCCGCGGCCGAGATCGTGAGGCCCTTCGCGATGTCCTTCGACACGAAGTTGCCGGCCTGGGCATCGGAGCCGAACAGCCCGGAGGCGAGCGCGTGGAAGTCGCCCGGCTGGAGCGGGACCTCCTCGTGAAAGCCCACCCACTCGCTCGACGTCGAGGTGGTCGGAGGCGGCGCCGACGCGTCGGTCGGCGGCGCGTCCGAGCTCGAGTGGCCGCATCCGGCGAGGCCCGCGATGGCAACGAGGTGAGCGATTCGCATGGTTGCTCGCGGGTTGCACCACATGTGCCACGCGTAACCGGCGCTGCATGCGTGTCGGCGTGGGCACGACTGAGGGCTCTGGCCATCGCCTCGCTGATGGCCGGCGCACTCACGGCTCGATCGCGGCCTGGATCAACCCGCCCGGCGCCGGGTCGACATCGATCGTCGCGAAGCTCGAGCCGTTGGCGGTCGCGAAGATCCGGGTGTTGCTCGCCGGGATGTTGCCGATGAACACGACCGCCCCGACGCTGTCGGTCATCACCGCGGTCTGCGATGGCGTCTGGTCGACGAAGTACACCACCGTGCCCGGCGGATCCGTCGTGACGGTCGCGCCGCCGGCCGGATAGCCGTTGCAATCGACGACCTGCAGCAGGATCTGGTCGTCGTCCAGATCGAGCTGCATCCCGGCGATCGCGCCGAGGTGCATCAGGTCGTCGCTCTTGACCAGCTGGGGATCGATCTCGACGCTCGCGGTGAGCGCGGCTGGCGGATAGACCGTGGTCACGAGGTGGTCGGGGAAGCTGGCCTGGACCGAGAACGTACGCGGCTCGCCACCGGTCGCCTGATGCACGGTGTACTGGCCGGTGGCGTTGCTGGTGGTCGTGAACTCGGCGCCGGGAATGCCTTGAAAGAACCCCTGGAGCTGCACGCCGGAGAGCGGCACGCCGCTGAACGGATCGCTCGTCGTGCCCCACACCGTGACGCTCGGGTCCGCGCTGGTCGGCGGCGGATCGTGCTGGCACGCGAACGGCGCACCGGGTGCGTCGATGGCCTCGATCTGCTTCTCCACCGGCAGCGAGCAGCCCGCCAGCGTGACGGCCAGGACAAGCCGCCGCATCAGAAGTGCCCTCCGAGCACGATCCCGACCCCGCCGACCAGCGGCGCCGCCGCCAGCCGCTCCGTGCGCGCGTTGCCCGGCCGCCCGAGCAGCCACAGCGTCGCGGCGGTGGCGAGCGCGACCCCGCCGCCGACGAACGCGGCGTCGGCGACCAGCGCGTCGCGCCGCGAGCGCAGGTTCTGGCCGACCGCCTGCGGATCGCTGCAAGCGACCGACGGGCACAGCTGATCGGAGCGGGTCTCGAGCTGCTGCGAGATGTAGCCGAACCCCGCGCCGGTCGCGAGCGCGCCGACGCCGACCACCGCGAGCGTGAGCGACAGCGCGCCGAACCGGCGCGGCGGCGCGACCTCGCGCGGCTCGTCGTCGTCGCGATCGGGCGACTCGTCGCGCGCGCGCACCGGCGGGTCGACGCGCGCGCGGCGCTCGACCACCGGCTTGTCCGCAGGCACCGGGTCGAGCGCGGGCACCGTGACGGTCCTGCTCTCGGTGCGCAGCGAGACCGTGGTGCTCCACGTGACACGGCCCGGCGCCGACGCGACGATCTGGTACTCGTCGGGATCGAGCGGCAGGCGCTGGTTCCACAGCACGCGGTCGAGCGCGGCGCCGTTGCGCTCGACCACCAGGCCGTCGATCGGATGATCGACATCGATCGTCAGGTAGACCAGGCGGGGCAGCAGACGCGCGGCGCGCCGGCGCGCCTCGGCGCCGCGCTTGCGATCGTCGATCCGCTTCGCGGTCTGCTCGGCCTTGACGAACATCGCCCACGCGCTCGCGAGCTGGCCGTCGCGCTCGAGGCAGTCGGCGAGGTTGAGCTCGGTGCCGCACGCCGGGTCGAGCCGCTCGCTCGCGTCGAGCTTGTCGCACGCGCCAGCGGTGTCGCCGGCGGCGAGCAGGCGCTTGCCCTCGCGAAACAGCGCCTCGGCCTCGGCCGGCTGCGCGCGCACCGGCGCCGCGATCGCGAGCACCGCGAGCGCGACCAGCCAGCGGCTAGTTGCGATCATCGTAGAGCCCCTGTGGGTCGGGATCGCGCGGCACGGCACGCGGCGGGCTCGCCGGCCGCACCGCGCGATGCGGTGCGGGGACGGGCAGCGCCGCGGCGGCGCGCAAGGGTGGCGGTGGTGGTGCGACGACATCGTGGAATGTCTCGACCGCTGCATCCGCGGGGCCAATCGGCTCGACCGTCACCGGCGGCGCGGCGGGCCGCTCCATCGCGGCGGCCGGCGGCGGCGCGCTCGCGAGCGGCGTGCTTGCCTGTGGCGCGCGCCCCGACAGCGCGATCGCCGTGAACGCACCGACCGAGATCGCGATCGCGCCGAGCATGATCGATCGCCCGAGCCGGCGCGGCGTGAGCAGCGTCGACGGCTGCCCGGCCGACATTCCGAGCGTGGTGCGCGGTGCGGGCGGCGCGTAGCCGGGCACGGCGAAGGTCGGCGCGCCGATCACCGAGAGCTGCGCGAGCACGGCATCGCAGGCCTGCTGCACCTCGCCCATGGTCTGGAAGCGCTCGCCCGGCGCCTTGGCGAGGCAGCGCAGCACGAGCGCATCGATCGAGGGCGGCAGGTACGGCGTGCGCGCGCTCGGCGGCAGCGCGGGCTCGCACAGGTGCGCCGCGGCGATCGCGGCGAAGCCGTGCAGGTCGAACGGCGGCGCGCCGGTCAGCAGGTGATACAGCACGCAGCCGAGCGAGTAGATGTCGCCGCGGTGATCGGTCTTGCTGGTGTCGTTGCACTGCTCGGGCGACATGTAGACCGGCGTGCCCATCACCGCGCCGGTGCGCGTCTGCATGCGCTCGCCTTCGTCGGCGAGCTTCGCGATCCCGAAGTCGAGGATCTTCACGCGCTCGCCGCCGGGCGCTTCGCTATCGCGCACGACGAACAGGTTCTCCGGCTTGAGATCGCGATGCACGATCCCCGCGGCGTGCGCGGCGGCGAGCGATCCGGCTGCCTGGCGCACGAGGCGCAGCGCGTCGGTCGGCGCGAGTCGGTGCAGCCGGCGCAGCCGGTTCAGCAGCAGCTCGCCCTCGAGATACTCCATCACGATGTACGCGGCATCGTCCTCGGTGACGCCGAAGTCGAACACCTGCACGATGCCCGGATCGGCGACGGCGGAGGTCGCGCGCGCCTCGTTGAAGAAGCGCTCGACGTTGTCGCGCTGCACGCTGCGCTCGGGACGCAGCACCTTGATCGCCGCGCGCCGTCCGATCAGCGAATGCTCGGCGAGGAACACCGCGCCCATCCCGCCCTCGCCGAGCTTGCGGACCACCTTGTATTGACCGAATGCATCGCCCACGAATGCACGATATCAATCGCGCCGTCTCGCGCAGCTTGCTGTTGCTGACAGTCACGTGCCGATCGCGAGACGCCGACGCGTGATGGCCGCGGCCATC